>JADKCI010000002.1:600000-900000 GCA_016714645.1 Chromatiaceae bacterium
AGCGTGAACTCCAGCTTGCGGGTGGTCTTGACGTCCTTCACCGCGCCGGGAAGGACCGGAAGCGACGGCGCCGCTCCGCCCGATCGCTGCTGGGTCCTGCGTACGCCGCCGGCTTGCTTTGCAGTCGTCATGCTTTCAAAGCCCCTTTGGTCAATAGATCGTTGGCTCAAATGGTGAAGTCATCCAATGCCGAATCGAGACCGGCCAGCTTCCGCGCCGGGGTCATATCCCCGCCACGGCTGGACAGGTCTTCGTAGCAGGGGGCGTCGGGGTTGTGATAGAGCAGCCCCACCGGAATATGCGACTGGTCCTGGGCGATATCGCGGGCGCCGGCGAGGTCCGCGGGATCATGTTCGCGATGGTTGGGAAATTGGCGCGCCACGCCCTTGTCGATCGGGATGCCGCGCTCATGGTTGAGCAGGAGGACGCGCGTGGGGTCCGCCAGCATCTCCTTGCCGTGGGCATCCGCGAACACCGGGCAGCGCTGGATGATGCGCACGAAGCCGAGTCCGCGGTGGCGATGGGCGGCCTTGAGCACCTCGTAGAGCAGCGGCGGGCTCCAGTCCACGACCTGGGCGACGAAGGAAACGTTGCTGATGCCGAGGGTGATGGTCAAGGGGTTCAAGGGGCCGAGGATGGCCCCAAGGGGGTGGGTGTTGGTCTTCATCCCCATTGGGGTGGTGGGCGAGGACTGGGCCTTGGTCAGGCCGTAGATGGAGTTGTCGAACACCATCACCGTCATGTCCATGTTGTAACGGATGGCATGGATCCAGTGGGCGGTGCCGATGGAGAAGCAGTCGCCGTCGCCGGTGGAGACCCACACATCCAGCTCCGGTCGGCGGGACTTGATGCCGCAGGCCACCGGCAGCGCGCGTCCATGAAGGCTGTGGAAGCCGAAGGTGCCCATGTAGTGGGGCAGCCGGCTGGAGCAGCCGATACCGGACACCGCCACCGTCAGCTCCGGGACCACCTGTTCGTCGCGCAGGAGCTTGTGCACCGCGGCGAGGATGCCGTGGTCGCCGCAGCCGGGACACCAGCGCGCCTCCCCGCCCGCGTAATCACCAATGGTGAAATAGCGCTCGAAGACCTCGTGCGACCAGTCCGCCTTGAGT
The DNA here is from genome assembly GCA_016714645.1 of Chromatiaceae bacterium. Taxonomy (NCBI): domain Bacteria; kingdom Pseudomonadati; phylum Pseudomonadota; class Gammaproteobacteria; order Chromatiales; family Chromatiaceae; species Chromatiaceae bacterium. Next base: position 601,113 of record JADKCI010000002.1, read on the forward strand.
CCAAACATCAGTTGTTCCCCTCCAATGCCGCGAGGTGCTTCAGCAGAATCCGGTAAATCATTCCGGGCTGCAGCGGGTGCCCGTAGACCGCCGACCAGCAGTCCACGTCGATCAGGGTTTGGGCGCGCAGCAGCCAGGCGAGTTGAGCGTAGCGCCGCGTTTCCCGGGTGATGAGCGGCGCCTGCGGGTCGTCGCTGTAATTGATCTCCACCGTCAGGACCTTGCGGAAGCGGAGAAAGATCTCTTTCAGCCCCGGCTCCATGGGGGAGAGAAAACGCAAATGGAGGGAGGAGACCTTATGGCCATCCGCCCGCGCCCGGTCTATCGCCTCCTCGATGGCACCCAAGGTGGAGCCCCAGCCTACCACCAGCAGATCGCCCTCGGCGTCGCCGTGGACGATCGGCGGCTTCAGGGTGCCGGCCAGGGCCGCTAGTTTGCGGCTGCGCATCTCGCAGCCGCGCTGGTTGGAGTCCGAGTCGTAGGCGACCTTGCTCTGCTTGGTGTGGGCCAGACCGGTCAGCACGTACTCGCCGCCCCGCATGCCGGGGATCGGGCGCGAGGAGAGCCCAGTTACATCGTCCCAGGCATAGGGCGGGACGCTCTCGTCCCACTCGGATTGATCGATGGGAGGTGCCAGCCACTCGACGCAGGGCTCGGGCCGCGGATAGGGTTGCACGCCGGTGGCAAGGTTGGCGTCGGTCAGCAGCACCACCGGGGTACGGAAGGTCTCCGCCAGTCGCCGCGCCATGATCACGAAGTGGAGGCATTCCTCGATAGTGGCTGCGGCTATCACCACCTTGGGCGCATCCCCTGGTTCGCCATACAGGGCGGCCAGGAGATCTCCCTGCTCGACCTTGGTGGGTAGACCGGTCGAGGGACCGCCGCGCTGCACCAACACCAGCACCAAGGGGATCTCCGCCATCACCGCCAGGGCCAGGTACTCGGTCTTCAGTGCTAGCCCGGGACCGGAGGTGATGGTACAGGCGGTCTTGCCGGCATAGGATGCGCCCAGGGCAAAGCCGATGGCGGCGATCTCGTCCTCCGCCTGGTGCACAAAGCCCCCTACCTTGTGGAAAAACTCCGCCAGGTAATGGGAGGCGGAGGTGGCGGGGGTGATGGGATACATGGCGACTAGTTCCATGCCCGCGGCCATGACACCCAGGCCGATGGCCTGGTTGCCATTGGTGACGATGTATCTGCCACCGTGCCCGGGTCGGGGTGGAATCGTGTGGCAGATGTCGATCCGTTCCCGGGCAAATGCCGAGCCGGCGTCGAACAATCGTTGGTTGAGGCCGATAACCTTGTCGCCCTTACGGCGGAAGGTGTTGGCGATCTCGGCCCGAGCCATATCCAGGTCGCGGCTGAAGATGTGGCAAAGCATGCCCAAGACGAACATGTTCTTGCCGCGTTGCGGATTGGACGTGACTTCCAAACAGGCTCGCTCGATGGGCAGTTCATGGACGACCAGACCGTTGGCGCGGAACTCCGCCACCGCCTTGGCATACTGCGCCCGGATCCCCTCCACCGGGTCCTCCCGCCACTTGTCCTCCAGCAACACGATCGCACCCTGCTTGTAGGCGCCACTGGCGATGCGCGAATAGAGCACCTGCTCATTGAAGGCAACCACCAAGTCGGCCTCGTCGCCCATGTTGGTGACGTATTTCGAGGCCAGACGGATGCGGATACCGCTCGCGCCGGCCGGTGAGCGGGCAGGCGGTTGGATCTCCGCCGGGATGATCTCCACGGTCCAGACCCCATTGCCCATACGGGCACTGATGATACCGAAGGTCTGGCCGGCCTTCTGCGCCCCCTCGCCCGAGTCGCTGACAATCTCGACGATATACTCGTTGATGGTCTGCGCCAGTGGGTAGCTTTTCGCTTCCTTCATTTTGTCGCCCATAATCTGCCCTCAATATGAACCGACGAGCGCGGTTACCCTGTGCATGGAATACGGCCTCGTCTGTCAGTAAACCCGCTAGCCAAGGCCGCCACCTATACCTTGGTCCCATCATCCAGGTCTTACGCCGAACTGCATGGCCCCGCCGCCGCCATCGCGCTGTGATGACCTTTCGTCAGGGCCCGCCGAGCAAGCCGTTAATCATTTGCGCAGGTTGCCAAGCACCTCGTCCAGCATTTTCTTCGCATCGCCGAATAGCATCCGGTTGTTTTCCTTATAGAACAGCGGATTGTCCACGCCGGCATAACCCGATGCCATGGAGCGTTTCATGACGATGGAGGTCTTGGCCTTCCATACCTCAAGTACCGGCATCCCGGCGATCGGGCTGTTGGGGTCCTCCTGGGCGGACGGATTGACGATGTCGTTGGCGCCGATCACGATAGAGACGTCCGTCCGCGGGAAGTCCTGGTTGAGATCGTCCATCTCCATGACGATGTCATAAGGCACCTTGGCCTCGGCCAAAAGCACGTTCATGTGACCGGGCATGCGACCGGCTACCGGATGGATGCCGAAGCGGACGTTCACCCCTTTCTCGCGCAGGAGCTTGGTGATCTCGTAGACGGTGTGCTGGGCCTGGGCTACCGCCATGCCATAACCGGGTACGATAATGATATTGCGGGCGTTGCGCAGCAGCTCGGCGGTCTCCTCCACACCAATGGGATTGACCTCGCCTTGGGGCGCCGCACCTGCCGCCGGGGTCGCACTCCCGCCGGTGCCGAAGCCGCCGGCGATCACCGCGATGAAGTTGCGGTTCATCGCCCGGCACATGATGTAGCTCAGAATGGCACCGGAGGAGCCCACCAGCGCGCCGATGACGATCAAGAGGTCGTTGGAGAGCATGAAGCCGGTGGCCGCGGCCGCCCATCCCGAATAGCTGTTGAGCATGGACACTACCACGGGCATGTCGGCACCGCCAATGGCCATCACCATGTGGACGCCGAACAACAGGGCGAGCACCGACATGATGGCCAGCGGGACCAGCCCCGCCTGGGCGTTTTCGGCGCCGAGGAACACCCTGCCGGCGATCAGGACGGCGACCAGCAGACTCAAGTTGAGCCAATGACGGGCCGGCAACAGCATCGGCTTACCCCCGATCTTGCCCGAAAGCTTACCGAAGGCGATCACCGAGCCGGAGAAGGTCACGGCGCCGATCAGGATGCCGAGAAAGATTTCGACCTCGTGGATGGTCTTTTCCGCGCCGGTGAAATGGGCAGAGGGGTCAATATAGTTGGCGAAACCCACCGTGCAGGCGGCCACGCCAACCAGGCTGTGCATCAAAGCGACCAACTCGGGCATTTGGGTCATCTTGACCCGAATGGCAGCGTATACCCCCACCGCACCGCCGATGGCCATGCCCGCCAGAATAACGGCGAAATTGGATACCCCGGTAACGCGGGGACCGGCCAGGGTGGCAAGGACCGCGATGGCCATGCCGATCATGCCGAACAGGTTGCCCCGCCGCGAGGTCTCTGGGTTGCTCAATCCCCCCAAGCTGAGGATGAACAGGATGGCGGCGCCAATGTAGGCGGTGGTCATCAAACCTTCGTTCATGAGTCGGTGTTCCCTTATTTCCTGAACATGCGCAACATACGCTGAGTAACCCAGAAGCCGCCGAACATGTTGACGGCGGTCAACACGATGGCCAATCCCGCCAAGAGGGTGATAAGTGTTCCTGGGGAGCCGATCTGAATAAGGGCACCGATCACGATGATGCTGGAGATGGCGTTGGTCACGCTCATTAGCGGAGTGTGCAGCGCCGGCGTGACGTTCCAGACCACCATGTAGCCGATGAAGCAGGCCAGCACGAATATCATGAAGTGGCCCAGGAAGGCCGCCGGGGCGTTGGCACCGAGAAAGCCGAAGACGATCGCCAACAGGGCCCCGGTGATCAGGGTGGACTTGACGGAGACAGGGCTACCGGCCCCGTGGCCGCCCGCCTTGGGGGCCGGGGTGGAGGGCGGGGCGGTGGTCGCCATCTGCTGTCGGGGCGGTGGGGCAGCGGAGAGCTTGGGCGGCGGGGGCGGCCAAGTGATCGCGCCGTCCTTGATCACGGTTGTCCCCCGGATCACCTCGTCGTCCATGTTGACGTTGATCGTCCCATCCTTGGCGGGGCAGAGTTCCTCCAACAGGCGCACCAGGTTGGTGGAGTAGAGCTGGCTCGATTGGCGGGCCAGGCGGCTGGGCAGGTCGGCATAGCCGATGATGGTCACCCCGTGGCGTACCACCACTTGGTGGGGCACGGTTAGCTCGCAGTTGCCCCCCTGCTCGGCCGCCAGGTCCACGATCACCGAGCCGGGTTTCATGCTCTCCACCATCCCGGCCGTGATGAGCTTGGGGGCGGGCTTGCCGGGGATCAAGGCGGTGGTGACGATGATGTCGACCTCCATGGCCTGGCGGGCGGTCATCTCCTTCTGGGCTTTCTGGTAGTCCTCGCTCATGACCTTGGCGTAACCGCCCACGCCAGAGCCGTCCTCCCGAGAGTCGACGGTGACGAATTCGGCGCCCAAGCTTCTGACTTGGTCGGCCACCTCGGGGCGGGTGTCGAAGGCCCGTACGATAGCCCCCAGGGCGTTGGCCGCGCCAATGGCGGACAGGCCCGCCACGCCCGCGCCGATCACGAACACCTTGGCCGGTGGCACCTTGCCGGCGGCGGTCACCTGACCGGTGAAAAAGCGGCCGAAGTGGTGAGCCGCCTCGATCACTGCCCGGTAACCAGCAATATTGGCCATTGAGGAGAGGGCATCAAGCTTCTGGGCGCGGGAGATGCGGGGCACCGAGTCCATCGCCAGGACCGTCCCCTTGGTGGCGGCCAGATCTTGCATCAGCTCCGGATTCTGGGCGGGCCAGATGAAGGAGATGAGGGTCTTGCCGGCTACGAGCAACGCGACTTCGCTGCACCCCAGGGTCGGGTGAGGCATGGGCGCGCGCACCTTAAGGAGGATGTCCGCGGCCTTCCATACCTCCCGCGGGCCGGCCGCCACCTCGGCCCCGGCCTCCCGATAGACGTCGTCGCCAATGTTAGCCTCCATGCCGGCGTCGCTCTCCACCACGACCGAAAAACCGAGTTTGATCAACTGCGCCACCGATTCCGGGGTGGCGGCTACCCGTCGTTCTCCTGGATAGACCTCTCTGGGGATGCCGATCTGCATTCTGTTTACTCTTGGCTAAAGATGTACCGAAATGATGCGTTGTCGTCTTGTAGGAATCGGGCTGGCGTGCGACGAAAGGGCGCCTTGGTGGAGGTGGCCGGCGCGGTCGGGGCTCATGACCAACCGCGGGGCCACGACTCGGCTGCCAAACCCCGAGGTTATCGCCGCGCCTAGCCTACGTAACGACACGCGCTGGCTGCCGTGCGCGTATCCATGTTGCGACCCCGGTTGATATGGTCCTCGATCTCGGCGGCGGAGCCGCCGATGCGCCCGAAGAGGAACACGGTGAAGGCGGCCGATTCCAGCATGGAATCGCTGACCTGACCCGCCATGAAGGGCTCCCATAGCTTTCTCAGCAGGATGACGGCAATCACCGCATCCACGTTAACGCAGTAGACATTGCTACTCACCCCCACCCTGCACAGGGCCTCGACGAGCTCATGGTAGAACTCGAGAAAGATGTTATAGGCCCCCCGTTTCTTGATGAGGTCGCGTACATAGACCTCCCGCGGGTCGAAGTTGATGTCCTTGCCGGCGAACACCGGATGGTTGACACAGGGGATCTTGGCGTAGGAAAGATTGCCTTCGGCCTTCGCCTCGGTCTTATAAGCCAGATAGTCCCGCGCGTATTTCGCGGCCATTCCGGCCAAGTCCAACCCGTGGTCGACACTGCCGGGGTTTTTCAGACCCACGTCGCGGAACTGGTTGATGAGGAAGGCCATGGCCTCAAAGCCGTTACCACCATGCGCATAGCCAGTGTGGGTGAGGAATCCCACGTACGCCTTGTTGATCTGTACCCGACCCGGTACCTCGGGGCCATCGGCGCTCACTGCCCCCTTGGGTCCCTGAGCGGAAATGGTGCCAGGGCCGTTGGTGGCGACCAGACCGATGAGGATCGAAAAGGTAAATAGGGCGCCCTCGTCCGGGCGATTACCGATCAGGCCCAGGTGGGCGCTCTCGGCGAAGCTCCATTGGTCCATGAGCTCCCGGTTGTCCACGCCACAGAAAGTGGTTGATTGCTGTCTCTCGCCGGACACCGCCGAACCGACCAGGCAGCTAAAGATCCGCAGGTGCCAGGGTAGGTTAAGTAGGGTCGTGACCGACAGCCGTTTGCTCATCAGGGGAATCCACGCCAGGTGGCAGGCAATCGCCGCCAGCACTACCTGTCCGCGGACGGATTTACCGGTGCGCTCGGCAAGGGCCTCGAGAAAGCTGATGAAGACCGACTTGGCCGAACGGGCGCGCACGGCGGCCAACATGCCGCTGCCCCGCTCGGAGGGCTCCTCCGAGAGGAGAATGCTCGCGATCTCGCTGATTTCGAGAGTCTGTTCCAGTTGCGGCCCGAAGTCGAAGGAAACATCTTCGGGGTCGAATTGGCGCGCCTTGCGAAATAGATCCAACAGAGTCTGCGCCGCCTGGCGGGAGTGGGCGACGTTATGGGGACCCAAGATCGAGATGGCCGCCGCCAATACGGTGTTGGGGCTGTTGCCCCCGGCTCGGGCCGCGTCCGCGGCCGCTAGCATGGGGGTGCCGTGCTGGTTGATGAAGGCGTTGAGGGCCACATTGGCCAGCGCGCAACCGGTCGCGTCCGGGTACTCCCGCAGCAGCGCCAGCATGAGGTTGCTCTCGAAGGACTTGGTCGCCATCTCCAGCACGCTCACGCCGTGCAGGCGGCTGACCTGGGTCTCGGGATCCATCTGGGAGGCGCCCGAGGCGTCCTTCATGGTCTGGCGCGGGAACACAGCGCCGACCTGTTCGGCCAGGCGGGCGATCTGCCGGTTGTAGGGTGCAATAGCCGCCACCACCGGCAGGTCCAGCTTCTCGGGCAGATCGAACTTGTTGTCGCTGGCAAACCAGCACTTGAGGGACAGGTCGCCTCTGGGCGCGAAGTCGGGCTCGATCCCATGCAGGCGCATAACGGCCGTCATGGCCTCCGGGATGTAGCCGATGTTGGTGACCACGGCCCCTTTTTCGGTGTAGACGGGGTGCTCGGGCGTATAGACGTGGGATACGCCCAGCTTCTCCATGAACCAGCGTTCCTTTTCGGCCGCATTGTCGCCGCTGCCGGCGATGGCGCCGGCATGCCCGCAGGCGCGAGTTAGCTTGTCCTTCCAGCGGCCGACGATGCAGGCGATGACCGGCTTTTGAAACTCCAGGGTCCGTTCATAGTAACCGCCTGGCTCGATGTACATCACGGCGGCCTGACTGCGCGGGTCGTGGTGGAAGGCGTTGACGAACTCCCGGGCGGCGAAGTGGATGTAGACATCCTTTCCCGATGACAGCGAGACGGTGGTACCCCAGCCGGCGCTCAGCAAATAGGTGGCGATAGTGGTGGTGAAGTTGCCGGAGTTGGAATAGAGGGCGACGGTACCGGCGACTAAAGATTCCTCGGGGGCATCGCCGCCTAGGGCGCCGCCGATGCGCACATGGTGATGGGCGTCCGCGATCCCCAGGCAGTTGGCGCCGAACACATCGACGCCCTGCTGTTGGCAGTATTGGCGGATGACCCGCGAGTCCGCCAGCGGCACCTTTTCGGTGAGAATCACGATCTTATTGATCTCCGGATTCACCCGGACCGCCTCGATCACGGCGTCCTTGACCCCGGCGGGGGGCATGTAGACCACGGCTACGTTGAAGTGGTGGCCGGCCTGCAGGGCCTCGGCCACGTTGTTGTAGACGGGGATGTCGCCGATCTGGGTCTTCAGCGTGGTCCCGCTGCGCCCGGGCATGGTGCCGCAGACGATGTTGCCGCCAGAGTAGACGTGGCTGACCGGCGTCACCTTCTGGCTCTCACTGCCCAGGATGTTGAGGACACAGACTCGGTCCTCCGCGACGGCGATCTGCTCCAAGGAATCGATGCCGACGTAAAATTGCTTGAACGCCGCGACCCCGTGGGGGTGTACCTGGTATCGGGCGGCATCTTCTGTCTTATTCATGTCGTTGTTCTCCTCGTCTCTAACGGATACCCATGGAGCGGGCAATGGCCGCCTTGCCACCCCCATGCTCCATCCAGTCGTCAATGGACTTGGCGTAGTCGACCACGGAGCTCATGGAAGAGTCATAGCCGAACATACGGTAGGGGACCTTGAGGGCGTCCAGGGTATCCTTGAGCGTGCTCAGACCACGAACTAGATTGGGGCCCCCACGGCCCACCACTACGAACAGGGGTTTGGGCCCGTGGGTATTGAAATAGTCGTGCAACGCATCTGCCATGCCGCGGAAGGTCTCGAAGATGTCGGTGTTATTCGCCTTGCCGCCGATGATGAACAAGACGTTGCTCTGGGAGAGCCAGTAGCGGTAGACGATACGGCTGATGTCAAACATCTTTTGGTACGGCGGGTTGCCGCCGAAGTCCGAGGAGATGGTGGCAGTGTCTCCCAGCATCTCGGTGACCAGGGCATTGGCTCCACCGCCGAAGGTCATGGCGGTGATGGTGCCCAGATCGTTGATGATAAACACGTCGGACTGACCCTGGTAGGTGCGCAACTGGTTGACCTCGCTCTCGAAGTCCGACAGCTCGGTGCTGAACAGACCGGCCGGGAGGCCCAAGCGCTGCCAGGCGGGGTCGTCGCCATCCAGCGCGCATTTGAAATCGCAGGCCATAGGAACGAGCCGCCCCTTGTCGTCCGGCATCATCCGCACCGGGTTCAGTTCCAGGGTGGACATGCCATAGTCGTTGAATAGGTCCCAGAGCTTGGGAATGTTCTGCACCAAGGGGCTGATGATCTCGTTGGGCGCTTTCAACTCGTTGAGGATATTGGAGACTACGAAGCCCTTGAGGCCGGTAAGGGGATCGAAGGGGACGCTGGCGATCAGATTGGCCGGTAAATCCTCGATGTCCATGCCGCCGTGATGGGTGAGGGTCAGGGTTGGTGCCCGGAAGCGGGTGTTGTCGGTAATCGAGATATAGACCTCGTGCTTAGCAGGGACCGCACCCTCGAAGGTAACGCCTTCGGACTTGGCGGAGGTATTGCCGTGTTGATGGCGGACGAAATACAGTCGCTCGCGTTCGGCCAAGGCGGTGGCGAGATCCTTGGCCTGGCCAATCAGTCCTGCCTTGCCCTTCTTACCCACCCCACCCTTGAATATCGGCTTGATCAGTATCCGGTTCCAGCGTTTGATCAACCCGCGGATCTCTTCGTCCGTGGCTTGGGGACCCAATATCTCAGCCGTTGGAAAATCGACGAATTTCAGGAGCTTCGCTCCCCATAACATGCCCGTGATCTGCATCGTCTGCTCCTCGTCTTCTTGTTGTCATGGTGCCCTGGATCGCCCCAGGGGCGCCAAGGGCCGGGGAGCGCGCGCAGGTTGTCCCGGAAAAAATACGGCAAAACCACCCCATGACTCGTCACTACGCATCATGGGCAAGCGGGAATCGAAAGACCGGGATAACCGGATAAATCTAGGGCCGACTCCAGATTTATCCGGTCCGCCGCGGATGCAGTATTACCATGGTAATCGCAACGTTGCCGTAATTATATTATGCATCATAATTAGGCAGCCGCGCAGGATAATTTTAAGCGCATGCAATGAAGTTATTTAACTTATTTATTAATAAACGATGTACTTATGGACTTCAATGTTTGGGTTCAAGTCCGGATAATTTGAGGATTTCCATTCGCAGCGAATTCAGTCCTTGGCATATTCCGCAAGATTTTTGAAAAATACCTAACGAGCCTTATTATGGCAAGTTGCTGGGTGGCGTTACCGTCCTTAATATTCAGCCGGGAAATGAAATGAGACCAGCATAACTTTAAATGGCGGGAACAGCGGGGCTCCCCGCGGGCTAGCCAATTCCGTACGAATGCCCCCTTGCCGATCGCGGAGCGAGGGAATAGCACGACCTCCCCGGGGCGGTTGCGCTCTCGGTTCATTCCGCGTCCACACCGGCATATGGGGTAAAGGGAGATGTCCATGGAAATCATCACCACCGATATTGCGATCATCGGGGCTGGCGGCGCCGGCCTGCGCGCCGCCATCGCCGCCGCCGAGAGCGATCCGGGACTGAAGATTGCACTGATTTCAAAAGTCTATCCGATGCGCAGCCACACCGTGGCCGCCGAGGGCGGTGCTGCGGGGGTAATCGGAAAAGGCGACAGCCTAGAGCAGCATTTTCATGACACGGTGGCAGGCGGAGATTGGCTGAGCGATCAGGACGCCGTTGACCTGTTCGTCAAGCAGGCCCCCTTGGAACTGACCCAACTCGAACACTGGGGCTGCCCCTGGAGCCGCACCCCGGACGGTCATGTCAACGTCCGCCCCTTCGGCGGGATGCAGATCGAACGGACCTGGTTCGCCGCGGACAAGAGCGGATTCCACATCCTGCATACCCTGTTCCAGACCTCGCTCCAATTTCCCTCCATCCAGCGTTTCGACGAATACTACTGCACGGACCTGCTGGTGGAGGATGGTCGTTGCGTGGGCGTCACCGCCATCGAGATGCGGACAGGCTTAATGCGCCTGTTCCGGGCCAAGGCGGTGATTATTGCCACCGGCGGGGCCGGCTGGATGTTCCCCTTCACGACCAACGGGGCCATCAAGACCGCCGATGGCATGGCGATGGCCTATCGGGCGGGCATCCCCTTGAAGGATATGGAGTTCGTCCAGTATCACCCGACGGGCTTGCCCGGCACCGGAATATTGCTCACCGAGGCTTGCCGTGGCGAGGGCGGCATCCTGGTGAATAAAGATGGCTACCGCTATTTGCAGGACTACGATCTGGGCCCCCCCGATCCCTGGCCGCGCCTGAAGGCCATGGAACTGGGGCCGCGGGATCGCCTGAGTCAGGCCTTCTGGCATGAGCAGCAGAAGGGGCGTACCGTCAGCACCCGCTGGGGCGAGGTGGTGCATCTGGATCTGCGCCACTTGGGCGAGAAGAAGATCAACGAGCGTCTGCCGATGATCCGCGATCTGGCCGCCAGTTATGTTGGAGCGGACCCGGTGCATGAACTGGTACCGGTGCGTCCGGTGGTTCACTACATGATGGGTGGCATTCACACGGATATCGATGCCGCCACGCCCCTGCCGGGGCTGTACGCGGCGGGGGAGTGCGCCTGCGTCAGCATCAACGGAGCCAACCGATTGGGCTCGAACTCCCTCACCGAGCTACTGGTGTTTGGCGGACGGGCCGGCCGCCATGCCGCACAGCTTGCGCGCGCGGCGAGCCCACCCGTGAGCGAATCCGCGGTGCTCAAACGTGCCGGGGAGGCCCGTCAGCGCATGGCCGATCTCTTCTTGCGGGAAGACGGCGCAGAGCGCGTCGCCGGGCTGCGTAAGGAGATGAACGATACCATGGAGGCCGGTGCCGGCATCTATCGCACCGAGGCATCGCTCAAGGCCAGTTGCGATAAGCTCGCGGAGCTACGCGATCGCTATGCCCGGGTGCACCTGGAAGACAAGAGCAACGTCTTCAACACCCATCTCATCTATACGCTGGAGATGGGCTCCATGCTCGAGGCGGCCCATGCCATCGCCCATTCGGCCTTGCAGCGCAAGGAGTCACGGGGCTCGCACCAGCGTCTCGATTACACCGCGCGCGACGATGCGCAATTCCTCAAGCACTCGCTGGCCTACTACAACGGCGGCGCCGATCCGCGCATCGACTACCTGGACGTGGTCATCACCCGCTCGCTCCCCGGCGAACGGATCTACGGAGGTGGCGTATGAGCTACAAGACGATCGAGCTGGCGATCCTGCGCTACCGCCCGGAGACCGACCAGGCGCCTTGGTTCCAGGACTACCGGATCCCCTGCGAGGAGGATTGGGTAGTGCTGGATGCCATCAATTACATTAAGGACCACCTGGACAGCACCCTCAGCTATCGCTGGTCCTGCCACATGGCGGTGTGCGGAAGTTGCGGCATGATGATCGACGGGGAGCCACGGCTTTCCTGCAAGACCTTTCTGCGTGACCTGCCCGAGCGCAAGATCCGCATCGAGCCCCTCGCGAACTTCCCCATCGAGCGGGATCTGGTGGTAGTGCTCGATGACTTCATCGAGAAGCTTCAGCGGGTCAAGCCGTACATCATCCGCAAGGAAGAACGGGCCCTCGACCAGGGGGAGCATCTTCAGACACCGGCTCAGCTTGCACGATTCATGCAATATACCCACTGCATTAACTGTTGTTGCTGCTATTCAGCCTGTCCTCAATACGCGCTGATCCCCGAGTTCCTCGGGCCTGCCGCCCTTGCCCTAGCGCACAGATACAACCTGGACTCCCGCGATCAGGGCCGGGAGGAACGCGAAGAGGTGGTGGCCAGCAATATCGGGATCTGGGACTGCGCCTTTGCCGACGCCTGCTCCCTGGTATGTCCGAAGCACGTGGATCCGGCCGGGGCCATCCAGCAGATGAAGATCGGGAGTACCGTCGGTTGGTATCTGGACCACCTGGGGTTGGGGAGGAAAAAGACATGATCGATAAATCCCTTCCAAAGCCATTCGTCCGGGAGGTCGCGCGCACCACCTGGTATCTGACCCGCCGGCGCGATCGGGTGCATATGGCCCAAGAGCTCAGCTCCGTCTTCATCGGTGGCTACGCATTGCTGCTGCTGTGGGGGGTCAAGGCGCTCGCCGCTGGCCCCGAGGCCTATCAGGCCTTTCTAACGAGTCTGGGCAGCCCCTTGTCGCTGGGCCTTCATTGGCTGGTGCTCGCCGTCACCCTGTTCCATACCGTTTCCTGGTTCGGCGTGACGCCAAAGGCGATGCCAGTACAGATCGGCGAGGAGTTCTTGCCCGGGGGCATCATCGTTGGCGGTCATTATGTCGTCTGGACCGCGCTCTCCCTGTTCATCCTGTTCGTCGCGGGGGTATTCAACGGTGGCTAGATCCAACAAACCCATGGTCTGGAGTCTGTTCGCCGCCGGCGGCACCGTCGCCGCCTTCGTGCTGCCGGCCCTCGTGTTGATCACGCTGATGGCCGGCTATGGGCACGCCCCAGCGTCTCTGAGCTACGAGGACATGCGCACCTTCGCCGGCGGTTGGCTCGGTAAGCTCGTGGTGTTCGGCGTCATCACCCTGTGTCTGTGGCATGCCGCCCATCGGCTGCGCACCGCGCTGCATGGACTGGGCCTCCGGGCGGACACGGCCGTGGCGGTGGTCGGCTACGGGATCGCGGCGGCGGGTACCCTCCTCAGCGTCTATTACCTGCTGCGAATTTGACGGCGTAAACCGGTGGCGCTGCCGAGCGACCCGTCGCCGGCAATGCCGATCATGCGAGCGACGTGTGAAAGATAACTTGGGAGACAACCAATGGCACCGATGAATCTGACAGAAAAAATATTTTCCGAGCACCTGGTTGGAAATGGCGAATTGCCCCCGCCGGGCGAGGCGGCGACGATCCGGGTCGACGAGGCATTCACCCAGGATGCCACCGGGACCATGTGCATGCTCCAGCTTGAGGCCATGGGCGTCAAACGGGTCAAGCCCCTGTCAGTCAACTTCGTCGACCACAGCATGATGCAGTCGGGCTTCCGTAACCCGGACGACCACGAGTATCTGCGCACCGTCTCCAAGAAGCTTGGCATCATCTTCTCCCCACCGGGTACCGGGATCTGCCACTTCCTCAACATCGAGAACTTCGTCAAGCCCGGCATGACCGGTGTCGGGGCTGACAGTCATACCGTGAATGCCGGTGGCATGGGCGCCATCTATTTTGGCGCTGGCGGCTACGATGTGGCCCTGGCCATGGCCACCGGCGAGTACGTCATCCCCATGCCGGAGGTCGTGCAGGTGCATCTCGACGGCGCCCTGCCCGATGGCGTTATGGCCATGGACGTCATTCTGAAAATGCTCTCGATCATGGGCGTCAAGGGCGGCAAGGGGAAGGTCTTCGAATATACCGGCCCGGGCGTGGCGAGCCTGTCTCTGACCGAGCGGGCTACCATCACCAACATGGGTGCCGAGATGGGCGCCTCGACCTCCATCTTTCCTAGCGACGAGCGCACCCATGACTATCTGGACAGTCGCGGCCGGGGCGACGACTACCGCCCACTGGCGGCGGACGAGGGGGCGCAATACGCTGGCCGGATTGATATCGACCTCTCCGCGCTGGAGCCACTGATCGCCATCTACCCTTCCCCGGGCAGCGTCGAGCGGGTCGCGGACCACATCGGCACCCGCGTCCATCAGGTCTGCGTGGGCAGTTGTACCAACAGCTCTTTTGAGAACATTGCCGGTTTCGCCGAGGTGCTGAAAGGCCAGCGGGTAGCGGTGGATACCCTGCTGTACCCCGGCTCTCGGGCAGTAGCCATGCAGCTCGCCAACGCGGGCTACCTGACCTCCCTGTTCGCCTCCGGCGTGCGGGTCATGGAGAACGGCTGCGGTGCCTGTATCGGCCAGGGTGGCTCCCCGGTGAGCGGGGGAATCAGTCTGCGCACCTTCAATCGCAACTTCCCCAAGCGATCCGGTACGGCGGATGCCCAGGTGCATCTGGTCAGTCCGCTGGTGGCAGCCGCCAGTGCGCTGGCCGGTGAGATCCGCGTGCCGGACCGGCGGGTGGAAATCACTCCCGCTGGGCAGGTGGACGACACCGACTCCTTCATCATACCCCTACCTCCAGGGGAGGCGGAGCGGGTCGAGGTGATCCGCGGCCCCAACATCATGGCCCTGCCGGACTTCGAGCCCTTGCCGGGGCGCCTGGAGGGTGAGGTGCTGCTCAAGCTGGGGGACAACATCAGCACCGACGACATTCAGCCCGCCGGCGTCTATCTGCCCCTGCGCTCCAACGTCAAGGAGTACGCCATGCAGGCCACTTTCAACCTGGTGGACCCAACCTTCTCGCGGCGCGCCGTCGCCCACCGCGATGCCGGCGGTCACGGCGTTCTGGTCGGCCGCGAGAATTACGGTCAGGGCAGTTCCCGGGAACATGCTGCGCTGTGCCCGCGCTGGCTTGGGGTACGCGCGGTGGTGGTGGCCCAGTTCGCCCGCATCCATGTCGCCAACCTGGTCAACTTCGGTATTGTACCGCTCACTTTTCGGAACATGGACGACTACGACAGGGTGAGCCAAGGCGATCGGGTGGCTATCGACGTGTCGGAACTGGCGGGCGAGCTGTTCCTTGAAGTCAAGGGTGAAAGAATTCCCTTGGCCCCCGCCTTCGAAACAAAGGATATCCCCGTCCTGCAGGCCGGTGGCGCGATGGCTCACTTCAAGGCGCGCCACACCCCCTAGAAGACAACAATCCAAATTTTGCCCTGTCGGGCAACTCATTGTCCGTGCGGGCCTCAAACGGGGGTCGACGAACTGGTTTCGGTCCGAAAAGCTTCTTGGATTTTGTATGTTGTGATCAGAGAAGCCGGCTGAGCCGCCGCCAAGCTCAAAATTGGAATTGCTGATGCGTACTTAGGGGCTTCGACGTAAGCAAGTGCCCACTCGGGTGCTAGACTAACCTCATTTTTCAACCCAAAGAGACAAACAACATGGCCTACGACAAAATCCAGATCCCCGCCAGCGGCGAAAAGATCCAGGTGGATGACCATTATGCCCTCCGGGTCCCCAACCAGCCCATCATTCCCTATATCGAAGGTGATGGCACGGGCGTCGATATCTCCCCCGTCATGATGAAGGTGGTGGATGCCGCGGTGGCCAAGGCCTACGACGGCAGCCGCCAGATTCAGTGGATGGAGATTTATGCCGGCGAGAAATCCACCCAGATCTATGGCGATGATGTCTGGTTGCCGGCGGAGACCCTGGACGCCGTACGGGAGTATGTCGTCTCCATCAAGGGGCCCCTGACCACCCCCGTGGGTGGTGGGATCCGCTCCCTCAACGTTGCCTTGCGTCAACAACTGGATCTCTACGTCTGTCTCCGGCCCGTACGCTACTTCCAGGGCACCCCCAGCCCGGTCAAGGAGCCGGAAAACACCGATATGGTGATCTTCCGCGAAAATTCCGAGGACATCTATGCGGGTATCGAGTGGCAGGCGGGGTCCCCGGAGGTGAACAAGGTCATTGATTTCCTCCAGCAGGAGATGGGGGTGACCAAGATCCGCTTCCCCGCGACCTCCGGCATTGGCGTCAAGCCCGTCTCCGCCGAGGGGACCCAGCGCCTGGTGCGCAAGGCGATCCAATACGCCATTGACAACGATCGCGCCTCCGTGACCCTGGTGCACAAGGGCAACATCATGAAGTTCACGGAAGGCGCCTTCAAGACCTGGGGCTACGCACTGGCCAGGGAGGAATTTGGCGCCGAGGAGATCGATGGGGGTCCCTGGTGCGCCATGACCAATCCCAAAACCGGCCGTGAGATCGTCATCAAGGATGTCATCGCCGACGCCTTTCTGCAGCAGATTCTGCTGCGCCCCAAGGAATACGATGTCATTGCCACGCTCAATCTCAACGGCGACTACATCTCCGATGCCCTGGCGGCGCAGGTGGGTGGCATTGGGCTGGCGCCCGGGGCCAACCTGTCGGATTCCGTGGCCATGTTCGAGGCGACCCATGGCACCGCGCCTAAGTATGCTGGCAAGGACCAGGTCAACCGAGTTCCATCATCCTCTCGGCCGAGATGATGTTGCGTCACCTGGGCTGGACCGAGGCGGCGGATCTCATTATCAAGGGCGTGGAAGGCGCCATCCTGGCCAAGACCGTGACCTACGATCTGGAGCGTTTAATGCCAGGGGCCACCAAGCTCAGCTGTTCGGCCTTTGGGGAGGCGGTGATCGCTAATATGTAAGTAGAACCCCCCGCGCACCTCGATTGGGGAGCGCGGGGGGGTTTGAAATCTAGTTAAGGCGGTTTAAGCGGGCGGCGTGGAGACCCTTGGGACCTTGGGTAATCTCGAACTGAACCTTCTGCCCCTCCTTGAGGGTCCGATAGCCATCCATGTCGATGGCCGAAAAATGAACGAAAATATCGTCTTCTTTTTCATCGGCCTTTACAAACCCATACCCTTTGGCATTATTAAACCATTTTACGGTACCGGTCATCATCGCTGCTACTCCTCCAGGAGATGGGTGGGGTTTTCCCCCTGTTAGTATTTCAGGCCTGGAACCGGCTCCTCTGGCGCCTCGTCCAGGGCACAAGATAGCTCCCTTGGCCGGAGGGAAATAGTGATTTACCGCTCGGTTCAGGGTGCTGCTGGGGCTGGGGCCCGCTGGGGCGCTCCAAACTTACGGGCAGCCCTCTTATCAATATCCGGCATCCTGTCCCGCTAGGCGAGCCGATACCTTGAGTGCGAAGTATAATGACCCCATGGCAAGGGTCAAATCCAAAGTGACGGTTCCGTGGGGTTTCGCATTGACATGAGTGGATCGAATGTGAATAGAGAGCGCGAGGAGGGGGCGGCGGTCCAGGAATCCAGACCGGAACTCAAGCCACCCCCCCTCTATAAGGTGCTGCTGATCAATGATGACTTCACCCCCATGGAATTCGTCGTCCAGGTCCTGGAGACCTTCTTCCATTTGAATCGGGAAAAAGCTACCCAGATTATGTTGCATGTCCATACCCGCGGCGTTGGCGTCTGCGGGGTTTTTGCGCGCGATGTCGCCGAGACCAAGGTGGCCCAGGTCATGGACTTTGCGCGCCGGCATCAACACCCCTTGATGTGTACTATGGAAGAGGCTTGATAGACCCCTGAATACCGTATCGGTGACCCTTTATGTTGAGCAAAGACCTTGAATTCACGCTGACCCAGGCCTTCCATCAGGCACGGGAACGCAGGCACGAATACATGACGGTGGAGCACCTGCTCCTATCCCTGCTCGATAATCCGAGCGCATCTAGGGTGTTACGGGCTTGTGGGGCGGACGAAGGGCGGCTGAGATCGGACATTAACCTCTTCATCGAGGAGACCACGCCCCTGGTTCCAACCGGGGAAACGCGCGAGACCCAGCCGACCATAGGTTTTCAGCGTGTCTTGCAACGGGCTGTCTTCCATGTCCAGTCCGCTGGCAAGAAAGAGGTTACGGGGGCGAATGTCCTGGTCGCGCTCTTCGGCGAGCAGGACTCCCAGGCGGTGTTCCTGCTCAATCGGCAGGACATCAGTCGCCTGGATGTGGTCAATTATATTTCCCATGGCATCTCCAAGGTCCCAGGTGAGGGTGGGGACGAGGAGGCCCAGGGTGAACCGGGCGGAGAGCGGCGACAAGAGGTTAAGGAAAACACCAGCCCCCTGGAGAGCTTTACATCCAATCTCAATGACCTGGCGCGTCAAGGCCTGATCGATCCCCTCATCGGTCGCCAGACCGAGATTGAGCGCACCTTGCAGATCCTCTGTCGGCGCCGCAAGAACAACCCCTTGCTGGTAGGCGAGGCCGGTGTCGGCAAGACCGCCATTGCCGAGGGGCTGGCGCGGCGTATCGTCGAGGAAGAGGTGCCCGAGGTTCTGGCTGACGCGGTCATTTATGCCTTGGATCTGGGCGCCTTGGTGGCCGGCACCAAGTATCGGGGCGATTTCGAGAAACGTCTTAAGGCGGTGATCGCGCAACTCAAGCGTCAGCCCAAGGCCATTCTTTTTATCGACGAAATCCACACTATTATTGGCGCGGGCTCCGCCTCGGGCGGGGCCATGGATGCCTCTAACCTCATCAAGCCGGTTTTGGCCTCTGGCGACCTGCGTTGTATTGGCTCCACGACTTATCAGGAGTTTCGTGGCATTTTCGAGAAGGACCGGGCCCTGGCCCGGCGCTTTCAGAAGATCGATATCGAGGAACCTAGCGTCGAGGATACGGTGGAAATCCTCAAGGGCCTCAAGAGTCGCTTCGAAGAGCATCACCAGGTCAGCTACACCCAGCCGGCCTTGCGCGCGGCCGCGGAACTCTCGGCCAAGCACATCAATGATCGCCACTTGCCGGACAAGGCCATCGATGTCATCGACGAGGCGGGGGCCCACGTCCAGCTGATGCCCGCGGCCAAGCGCAAGAAGCGTATCGATGTCCTGGATATCGAGCGCATCGTTGCCAAGATCGCCCGCATTCCGCCCAAGCAGGTCTCGTCCTCGGATACCGAATCCCTGCGTAACCTGGATCGGGACCTGAAGCTGGTGGTATTTGGCCAGGAGGCGGCCATCGATACCCTGACCTCGGCCATCCGTATGAGCCGCTCGGGCTTGGGCCAGGAGGAAAAGCCCATCGGCTCCTTCCTCTTCGCGGGCCCGACCGGCGTCGGCAAGACGGAGGTGACGCGTCAGCTTGCCCGTATCCTGGGCTTACAGTTGATCCGCTTCGATATGTCCGAGTACATGGAACGCCACACGGTCTCCCGCCTCATCGGCGCCCCGCCCGGCTATGTTGGGTTTGACCAGGGCGGCCTCTTGACGGAGGAAATCAACAAGCATCCGCACGCCGTGCTGCTTCTGGACGAGGTCGAGAAGGCCCACCCGGATGTTTTCAATTTGCTGCTGCAGGTCATGGACCACGGCACCCTCACCGACAACAACGGCCGTAAGGCGGATTTTCGTCATGTCGTCCTGGTGATGACCACTAACGCCGGCGCGGCGGAGGCCAGTCGTCCCTCCATCGGCTTCACCGAGCAGGACCATGCCACGGATGGCATGGAGGCCCTAAAACGCCTCTTCACCCCCGAATTCCGCAATCGGCTCGATGCCGTGATCCAGTTTGGTGCCCTGTCGCCCGCCACGATTGTCAACGTGGTGGACAAGTTCCTGTTTGAACTGGAGCAACAGTTGCTGGAGAAGAAGGTCACCCTGACCGTGGATAGCGAGGCGCGTGCCTGGCTGGCTACTCGGGGCTATGACGCCCGAATGGGTGCTCGACCCATGAGCCGCATCATTCGTGAGCACATCAAGAAGCCCCTGGCCAACGAACTGCTATTTGGACAGCTCGTCAACGGGGGTTCGGTGCGGGTCAAGGTGGAGGGAGAGGAGTTGGGCTTCGAGATTACGCCCAAAACCCCCTAGCGAGTGCCTGACGGCAAAGGATAGGGCGGTCCGCTGGCGACCCTGTCGCCTAGCGGGCGCGGTAGGTGATGCGGCCCTTGGTCAGGTCGTAGGGGGTGAGCTCCACGGTAACCTTATCCCCGGTAAGAATGCGAATGTAGTGCTTACGCATCTTGCCCGAAATATGAGCGGTAACGACGTGCCCGTTTTCCAACTCCACGCGGAACATAGTGTTAGGAAGGGTGTCGACCACCGTGCCTTCCATCGAAATAACGTCTTCTTTTGCCATGGATATAGGTTGTTCGCCTTCCGAGCGTTCCTCAACTGTAAAGCTGCGGAATTATAGCACGGAGCTTCAGAAAAGCTTCTAGCTTTCCAAATTGTACAAGACTCATCATGATACCTGTGAGGTGAATCCCTGCCCTATATATTTACTCAGGGTATCCCCTAGGTAGGTGTCAAGGCAGTGGTCGCATTGGTTATGCGGGCGTTGCTTCGGTCTGCCGTTCCATTTTGAGGGGTTTTTCGGGGTTGAGGAGGATCCTCGCGCCGGTAGGCCTCGTCCAAGACGCTGGCGGTCAGGTCGGCGGACGCGGAGTCGTAAACCTCCCAGTTGACGATCTTGCGGCTATAGAAGCCTATTGATCAGGTTCAGATAAAAGAAGACCCCGCGAAGGGTGGTGGTCAGGCAGGTGATGTCCCAACTCCAGACCTGATGGGGGCCGGTGGCCACCAGGGGCGTGGGGCGCGCCCGGGCCGGGGCATGGGGTTTGCCACGGGGGGTCAGCGCGCAGCACCCGCTAGCAGGTCGATGCCGATGCCAGGTAGCCGGTAGGGATCAGAAGGCGGCACCCGACTGCTTGCCCAGCTTTTTGAGGATAAGGGCCAGGGGGCAGAAGCCGGTGAAGGCGGACTGGAGCAGGTTCAGGCCAACGAAACCGGTCAGCAGCAGCCAGAGCTGATTGCCGGTCAGGTAGGCCAGAATAACGGAGAGCAGGATGACGACGCCGGCGAAGGCCAGGATAATGCGGTCGATGCTCATGGGGAAAGTCCTCTTGGTCGAAATGTTAAAAAAGGGGTTAGGTCAGTGACATATTATCGGACGCTAATATGGTCTTCAAGCTCGATGCGCGTTCAGGGTTCTGTCCTGGCGGCTCCTATCCCCGGAGAGTCCCTCCATGACCGGGTTTGATGACATGATCACAGGTTTAGGGCTCCCCAGCGCCTATCCGCACCCGGTGTCGGGGGTAGAGCATGTCGAGACCCATATCTCCCACGTCTTTCTCGCGGGGGATTTTGCTTACAAAATCAAGAAACCGGTCAATCTGGGTTTTCTGGATTTCTCCACCTTGGAGCGCAGGCATTTCTTTTGCCAGGAGGAACTCCGCCTCAATGGCCGCCTGGCGCCGCATCTGTACCTGGAGGTGGTGCCAGTAACGGGGACCCCGGAGGCTCCGCATCTGGGAGGTGCGGGCCAGGCGCTGGAATACGCGGTCAAGATGCGCCGATTCGATCAGACGGGTTTGCTCAGTACCCGGCCTCTTGAGGGTGATCTGCCGGAACGGGTCGCGGAACGGGTCGCGGCCTTCCATGCCGCAATCCCGGCGGTGGGCGAGGATCAAGCCTTCGGCACTCCCGAGGCGGTGCTGGTGCCCATGCTTGCCAATTTCGAGGCCATCCGGAGCCGTTCCCAAGATACCGCCATTCTCAATCGCCTGGTATTGCTGGAGGCTTGGACCCGTAACCGCCATGCGGAGTTGGTGCCCATTATCCGCCAGCGCTGTACCGAGGGCTTCGTGCGTGAATGTCATGGGGACATGCACCGGGGCAACATCGCCTTGGATGAGGGCGAGATCCTCATTTTCGATGGTATCGAGTTCAACCCCGCCCTGCGCTGGATTGATGTCCAGAGTGAATTGGCTTTTCTCCTTATGGACCTGGAAGAGGCGGGTGAACTCGGTCCCGCGCGGCGGCTGTTGAACCGCTACCTGGAACTGACCGGCGATTATGCCGGGCTAAGGGTGCTGAGTTTTTACCAGGTCTATCGTGCCCTGGTGCGTGCCAAGGTACGGGCCATTCGCCTCAGCCAGCCGGATCTCCCGTCCGAGGAGGTGGAGCGGGATGGGTGCGCACTGGGGGACTACCTGACCCTGGCCGAGGGCTACACCCAGTCTCCCCATCCCTGCCTCTGCCTCATTCATGGGGTCTCGGGATCGGGCAAGAGCCGGCTGGCGCTGGGATTGCGGGCCTGTCTCCCCTTAATTCATCTCCGTTCCGACATCGAGCGCAAACGCCTCTTTGGGTTGACGGCGGAGGCGCGTACTCATCCCGGGACGGTCAGCGGTGGCATCTATGCCCCCGATGCCGGGGAGCGGACTTATGGACGTCTGCTGGAATTGGCGGTGACCCTGCTCGATGCCGGCTATAGCCCGCTGGTGGACGCCACCTTCCTCAAGGGTATCCAACGCGCGTCCTTTCTGGATCTGGCGAAGGCCGAGGACCTGCCCTGCCAGATGTTGGCTTGCGAGGCGCCCACGGATGTGCTGCGTGAACGGGTTCGCCGCCGGGCGGGGGAGGGCGCGGATCCGTCCGAGGCGGGGGTCGAAGTCCTGGAGGCTCAGCTCGTTAGCCGTGAGGCCCTGACCGCCGATGAGCTGGCTCTGACCATCCCGGTGGACACGACCCAGACATCATGCCTGGAGAGCGTGATTCAGCGCCTGGCTGCGGCCTGCCACTGGCGGCCGTCCTAGGTCCCTCATAGCTTTGGGCTTCCCGGGTAGGGGAAGCCTGACTCACCCCCGCATGGAGTCGAAAAACTCGTTATTGGTCTTGGTGGCCTTGAGCTTGTCGTGCAGGAATTCCATGGCGGCCAGTTCGTCCATGGGGTGCAGGATTTTGCGCAGGATCCACATCTTTTGCAGTTCCGCCGGGTCCATCAGCAGTTCCTCGCGGCGGGTGCCGGAGCGGTTGATGTTGATGGCGGGGAAGATGCGCTTTTCGGCGATGCGCCGGTCCATGTGGATCTCCATGTTGCCGGTGCCCTTGAACTCCTCGTAGATGACGTCGTCCATCCGCGACCCGGTGTCCACCAAGGCCGTGGCCAGGATGGTCAGGGAGCCCCCTTCCTCGACGTTACGGGCGGCACCGAAGAAGCGCTTGGGTCGCTGGAGGGCGTTGGCATCTACCCCACCGGTCAGTACTTTGCCGGAGGAGGGCACCACCGTATTGTAGGCACGGGCCAGGCGGGTGATGGAGTCTAGTAGGATGACCACGTCGTGTTTATGTTCCACGAGGCGCTTGGCCTTCTCGATCACCATTTCGGCCACCTGGACGTGGCGGGTGGCGGGCTCGTCGAAGGTGGAGGAGATGACCTCGCCGCGCACGGAGCGCGACATCTCGGTGACCTCTTCCGGGCGCTCGTCGATGAGCAGGACGATGAGGTAGCAATCCGGATGATTATGACCGATCGATTGGGCGATATTCTGCAACATCATCGTTTTGCCGGCCTTCGGGGGAGAGACGATGAGACCGCGCTGGCCCCTGCCGATGGGGGACACCAGGTCGATGGTGCGGGCGGTAATATCCTCGGTGCTACCATTGCCCAGTTCGAGCTTAAGGCGCTTGTTGGCAAAGAGCGGTGTAAAGTTTTCGAAGAGAATCTTGGTCTTGGTCGCTTCCGGCCGGTCGAAGTTGATGTCGTTGACCTTGAGCAGCGCAAAGTAGCGCTCGCCTTCCTTGGGGGGGCGGATCTTGCCGGTGATGGTATCGCCCGTGCGCAGGTTAAAGCGGCGAATCTGGCTGGGGGAGACATAGATGTCGTCCGGCCCGGCGAGGTAGGAGGAGTCACCCGCGCGCAGAAAGCCGAAGCCGTCCTGGAGAATCTCCAGCACCCCGTCGCCGGAAATTTCCTCGCCCTTTTTGGCATGGGCCTTGAGGATGGCAAAGATCAGGTCCTGTTTGCGCGACCGGCCAACGCCCTCGATGAGCATGGTTTGGGCCATGTCCACCAGTTCGTTAACCGGCATCTTTTTCAGTTCGGTCAGATTCATGTTGTTACTTGAAACGGGGGTGTGGTCGGATGGCTCAAAACCGGCCGCGGGCGTCCGAGGTGCCCGAACGGCGGAGTGGAGGAAAAGGGTGAGTTGGGGGCGGGGGCACCCGGTCGGGCGCCCCGCGCGGATCATTCCATTGCCTGATGATGCCTGGGGATCACAAGTTACTGTCGATAAAGGCCGTGAGCTGAGACTTGGAGACGGCACCGACCTTGGTGGCCTCCACCCCGCCCTGCTTGAAGAGCATCAGGGTCGGGATGCCCCTGATGCCGTAGCGGGGCGGAGTGTCCGGATTCTGATCGATGTTGAGCTTGGCGACGCGCAGCCGGCCCTGGTACTCGTCGGCGATTTCGTCCAGGACGGGCGCGATCATTTTGCAGGGGCCACACCAATCGGCCCAGTAATCGACGAGAACGGGATCGGCGGCTTTGATGACGTCTTGCTCGAAGGATGCATCCGTCACATGCATGATGCGATCGCTCACTTGGGTTGATCTCCCTTTAGAGTTGGGTTCTTGCGGGACGCGGCCTTGGAGGAGGTTGCCGCCGGCAAGCGTGGTACGAGTCACGCGTGGCGGGCGAGCCGAGTGGCGCTGGGAACTGGCCTTGAGTAAGATGCTATTTCAGCCAAGATTCCAGAAATTTGCAAGCCTTTCGAAAGGCAGCCAATCATTCGGGCCCCTGAGCCCCCGGTTTTCATGACCCAAACACACCTCTCAGCCATCCGATTTGCGAGCTTTGATCTCGATCTCCGCATCCTCCAGGGCCTGGCGGACGCGGGTTTTGACTACTGTACGCCCATCCAGGCCGAGGCCCTGCCCATCGCCCTGGCCGGCCAGGACGTGGCGGGCCAGGCCCAGACGGGAACGGGTAAAACCGCTGCCTTCGTCGTGGCCACCCTGCATCGCCTGCTGACCAAGGCCCCCTCGCCCCAGCGCAAGCCTAACGAGCCGCGGGCCCTGTTCGTGGCGCCGACCCGCGAACTGGCGGTACAGATCCACCGGGATACCCAACAATTGGCCGCCCATTGTGGCGTCCGCCTGGGTCTGGTCTATGGCGGCACCGGTTATCTTCAGCAGCGTGACGAGGTGGCCGCCGGGGTCGATATCCTCATTGGCACCCCGGGCCGGCTCATCGACTACTTCAAACAACGGGTCTTTGACCTGCGGGTGGCCGAGGTGGTGGTGATCGACGAGGCGGATCGTATGTTCGACCTGGGCTTCATTCAAGATATCCGCTACCTGCTGCGGCGCCTGCCACCCCCCAGCGAGCGCCTCGGGATGCTGTTCTCCGCCACCCTGTCCTATCGGGTTACCGAACTGGCCTACGAGCACATGAACGACCCCCGGCCGGTGGCGATCGAGCCCGACCGGGTGACGGCGGATCGGGTCGTGCAGCGGTGTTACATGGTAGGCAACGACGAGAAGGTGCCCCTCATTATCGGTCTGCTGCGGGCCATAGTCGATGCCCGGGTCATTATCTTTGCCAACACCAAACGCGCCACCGAGGGTATCTGGGGTTTTCTGGAGGGCAATGGCATTCGCGCCGCCATCCTCTCCGGCGACGTGCCTCAGAAGAAGCGCCTGAGTCTGCTCAAGGCCTTCCAGCATGGGGAACTCCCCGTCCTGGTGGCCACGGACGTGGCAGCGCGGGGTCTGCATATCCCCGGCGTGACGCATGTCATCAATTACGACCTGCCCGATGACGCGGAGGACTATGTGCACCGCATTGGCCGTACCGCCCGCGCCGGCGCCAAGGGCGACGCCATCAGTTTCGTCTGCGAGACTTACGCCTTTTGCCTGCCAGACATCGAACGTTTCATTGGTGCCAAGATCCCGGTGGAGCCCGTGACCGCCGCGATGCTGGCACGGGTCGATCCCCGCAGTCGGGTACGGGTACCTCGCCATGGTGACGGGCATGAGGATGAGGGGCCGCTGCGCCGGGGCCTTGGTGGCCGGGGTGAGGGCCCCCGTCCCGGCGGCGGGCGGCGTGGGCCCGATGAGCGCCGCCCGAGGCCCGAGGCACCCGCGAGCGAATTGCCTCCCCGCGCGGCGCCACTCATGACCGAAGCCAAACCCGTCGCCCCGCCCGAGACACCCGCGGGGGAAGTGGGGGCGCCCAAGAAGCGCCGGAGACGGCGTGGGCCAAGCCGCGCGGTGACGGACGGAACGGTGGGCAGCGGCCCGGAGGTCATGGCCCCCGCGCCAATGGAGTCCTGACTTCCCCGCAGCTTGGATTAGCCCCGTAGGCCGGGCAGCAAGTCTCCAAAGCCATGGATAGCCGGATAAGCCCCCGCCGCGTTAGGCGGGGCCATGGAATCCGGCGCCAGCACGGCCAGCAGGTGGCGGAAACCGTAATTACGGGCCGCCTGCAGCACCTTGGGGCTGTCATCGACGAAGAGGGTGCGCTCCGGGTCGAAGGGTTCGATGGCCTGGACGAGGGGCCAGAAGCCAGGGTTCTCCTTGGCCAGACCCAGGTCGTGGGCACTGATGATCCGTTCCAGATGGCCTACCAGGCGGGTTTTGCGCATCTTGAGGGCGATGGCCTTCTGATGGGCATTGGTCACGAGCACGCGCCGCTTACCCCGTCCGGCCAGGGCCTCGAGGAATTCCAAGACTTGGGGATGGACGGCGATCAGATGGTCGATTTCTTCCTTGAGGAGGGCGATGTCCAGTCCCAGTTCGCGGCTCCAGTGGTCGATGCAGTACCAGGCGAGCGTACCTTCGTGGTCCTTGTAGAGGGCGAGGAGTTGCTCCTTGGCCTGGTCCAGGGGCAGATCCCGCGCCGCCGCGTAACGGGCGGGGACATGTTCCCGCCAGAAGCGGTTGTCGAAATGCAGATCCAGCAAGGTCCCGTCCATGTCCAGGAAAACCTTGTCGATGGCGTCCCAGTCGATCATCGGCGGCCTCTCGTCTCCAGGTTGCGGTGGTGGCGTCAAAGGATACCCCCTTGGCCCGGCATTTTCTCCGTAATCCGTTACGTCGGGTCTCCGGCCCGCGGTTCCCTTCCGAAGACCCTTAACCCTGGACTCCAGGTGGAGGAAGCCCGTTGCGTATCCTGACAATGGCAGGCCACGGCAGGTGGCAAGCGCTGCTCTTCATGACTCTGGTCCTGGCTATGAGCAGGGTGGTTGGCGCGGAAGATGATTTCAGCTTTGATGACTCCCCCCGGGCGGAGGCGGTGGAGTACCCCGATTGGTTCAAGAGAAGCCTGCTCGACCTGCGGGAGGATCTGACCGAGGCGGTCAAAGCAGGTAAGCAAGGGCTGATGGTCTACTTTGGGCAGGCGCGGTGCGCCTATTGTCATCGCCTGTTGCAGGTCAATTTTGGTCTTGATGACATCGCCAATTACACGCGCCAACACTTCGACCTGGTAGCCCTGGATGCTCGGGGGCCCCGGGAGGTGACCCTCCTGGACGGTACCGTCATGACCGAACAGGATTTTGCCTTGGCGGAGGAGACCAACTTCACCCCTTCCATCCTCTTTTACGATCGCGAGGGCCGGGAAGCCTTGCGGTTGCGCGGCTATTATCCCCCCTACCAATTCCGTGCCGCCCTCGAATATGTCGCGGATGGCCATTACGCCAGGGAGACTTTCCGTGATTTTCTGGCGCGGGGTGACGACCGGCGCGTCTTCGATGCGGAGGATCTCAACGAGGAGGATTTCTTCGCCCCCCCGCCCTTCAATCTGGATCGGAGTCGGCTTCCCGGGGAGCGGCCCCTGGTGGTCTTTTTCGAGCAGGGGGACTGTCATGCCTGCGATGTGTTGCATGGCCAGTTGTTGCGGGACCCCGCCATTCGCGGTTTGACTCAAGGCCTGGATAGCGTGCAGCTCGACCTGCGCGCCGCAACCCCGGTGGTGACCCCCAGTGGGGAGCGCACCCGGGCCCGGGACTGGGCCGCCGCCTTGGGGCTCTTCCATACCCCCACCCTGATCTTTTTCGATGAGCAGGGCCGGGAGATTCTCCGCCTGGACTCCCTGGCCCGTTTTTATCGTCTGGGCCAGGTGCTTGGCTATGTCTCCAGCCGCGCCTACCGGGATCAGAGCTATCCCCTCTGGCGCGCCCAGCGTTCCGATTAGCCTGACCCCGGGGGTCCAGACCAGGAACCTGGGCCCTTTGTCCGCCATGGCGCTCGGTGGCATCCCCCATGCTCGCGCGATCCACCCCTAGGTTGTACTCTAAGGAATTTCCGATGCAAATCAGTCTGTATGTAGCCGGGGCGGGCAGGGGCACCGGCAAGTCCGTCGTTGCCCTGGGCTTGATGGAGATGTTATCGGCGTTCAATCGCACGATCGGTTTCTTTCGCCCCATCGTCCAGCGGTCCGCCCGGGAGGATGCCCTCATCGAACTGATGCGCGCCCGTTACAACCTGCCATTCGAGCCGGAGATGCTCTACGGTTGCACCGCCGAAGACGCCAAGCATCTGCTGGGTAGTGGGCATTATGATGAACTGCTCAAGCGGATCCTGACCAAGTTCAAGGCCCTGGAGGAAAGGTGCGACCTGGTGGTATGCGCCGGCACCGACTATGACGGCCTGGTACCCTCTCTGGAGTTCGATTTCAACGCCGACCTGGCCAACAACCTCGGCTGTCTCCTGATCGTGGTGGTGAAGGGCTTCAAGCGCGATCCCGAGGAGATTCTGGATGCCGTGCGCCTGGCTCAGGAATCCCTGCTGGACCGTGGCAGTGATGTCTGGGCGACCATTATCAATGGCGTGGCGGCGGAGCAGCTTGCCGCCATGCGCGAGCAGGTAGGTACGGCCTTGCCGGATGCATCGGTCTATGTGCTTCCCGAACACCCCTTGCTGGGTCAGCCGACCATCGGGGAGATCGCGCGCGCGCTCAAGGCGCGACGCCTTTACGGTGACGACGACACCCTGAACCAGGTGGTGACCCACTTCAAGATCGCCGCCATGGAGGTTCCGGACTTCCTCAATCACCTGGAGGATGGCTCTCTCATCATTACGCCGGGTGATCGCGTGGACATCATTCTTGCCAGCCTGGTGGCGGATGCCTCCACGAATTTCCCCCGTGTCGCGGGGCTGCTTCTGACCGGCGGTATCGACCTGGGAGATAACCTGCGCCGGCTCATGGGCGGCCTGAGGCGCGTCAAGGTGCCGATCCTCAGCGTAGATACCGATACCTACATGACGGCCATGGATCTTAACCGGGTCCATGCCAGCATTCTGCCCACGGATGACCGCAAGATCGCCGCCGCTATCGGCCTCTTCGAGGCCAATGTCATGAACGCCATGCCGCAACGCCCGCCGGAGCGGCAAATGGAGCGCCGCACGCCGCTCATGTTCGAGTACGAGCTGTTCCGCCGCGCCAAAGCCCAGCGCCGCCACATCGTGCTGCCCGAGGGCGAGGACGAGCGCATCCTGCGCGCCGCCGAGATTCTCATGCTGCGCGACGTCGTCGATCTGACCCTGCTCGGCGACCCGGACAAGATCGGCGGCAGTGTCCGTGATCTGGGCCTCAAGCTTAACGGCATCAGAATCATCGACCCCGTCACCGCGCCAGACCGCGAGCGCTATGGCCGCACCTATTTCGAATTGCGGCGGCACAAGGGTATGTCGGAGCAAATGGCCTTTGATCTGATGCAGGATGTGAGTTACTACGGCACCGCCATGGTCTATCACGGCGATGCCCATGGCATGGTCTCCGGGGCCGTCCATACGACCCAGCACACCATCCGGCCCGCCTTCGAGATTATCAAGACCCGGCCGGGGGTCAAGATCGTCTCCAGCGTCTTCTTCATGTGCCTGGCGGATCGGGTACTGGTCTATGGCGACTGCGCCGTGAACCCTAACCCCAACGCCGAGCAACTGGCGGACATCGCCATCTCTTCCGCCGAGACCGCCGCCGCCTTCGGCATTGAGCCGCGGGTGGCCATGCTCTCCTATGCCACCGGCGAGTCCGGCAAGGGCGCGGACGTGGACAAGGTACGGGAGGCCACGCGCATCGCCCACGCCCGCCGGCCCGATCTCAAGCTGGAGGGACCCATCCAGTACGACGCCGCGGTCGATCCGGACGTGGCGCGGACTAAGATGCCGGACAACGAGGTGGCGGGGCAGGCCACCGTCTTCATCTTTCCGGATCTCAATACCGGCAATAACACCTACAAGGCCGTGCAGCGCAGCGCCGATGCCATCGCCATCGGCCCGGTCTTGCAGGGGCTCAATAAGCCCGTTAATGATCTGAGTCGCGGCTGTCTGGTGGCGGATATCGTCAATACCGTCGTCATTACCGCCATTCAGGCCCAGACGGTGCCGCCAGCGGCTTGATGGTGCCGCGCGGGGAGGGCGCTACTCCCCCCATCCCCTTGCAATCCTGGGTGCCCCATGAAGGTTCTGGTTCTCAATTCTGGTAGTTCGTCGATTAAATATCAGCTTTTCCAGTCCGATAACTGGCAGGTCCTGGCGGCAGGCGCCATCAACCGCATCGGCGAGCCGCGCGGTGACTTTCAGGGTCGCTGGCTTGACGGGGATGGGCGGGAGCACCGCTTCGATCTGGCCCTGCCGATCGCCCATCATAGGGCGGGACTAGAGCTGATCGTCGCCCGGTTGCGCGCGTCCGGGGTGCTGGCGGATCTGGGTGAACTGGTGGCCATCGGCCACCGGGTGGTCCATGGTGGCGAGGCCTTCCAGCGCCCGACTCGGGTGGATGACGGGGTTATCGCCGTCATTCGCGACATGATTCCCCTGGCCCCCCTGCATAACCCGGCCAACCTGGAGGGCATCGAGGTGGCGATGCGCCTCTTCCCCGGGGTGCCGCAGGTCGTGGTCTTCGATACCGCCTTCCCCCAGACCATGCCCCCGGCGGCCTATCGCTATGCCCTGCCGGAGGACCTTTACAAGGGGCATCGGGTGCGGCGCTATGGTTTTCATGGCACCTCCCATGCCTATGTCAGCCGCCGCGCTGCCGCCCTGCTGGGCAAGCCAACTCAGGATTGCAACCTGATTACCCTGCACCTGGGCAACGGGGCGAGCGCGACGGCGGTGCGCGGGGGCGAGAGCTTCGACACCTCCATGGGTCTGACCCCTTTGGAGGGTCTGGTGATGGGCACGCGCTGCGGGGACCTGGACCCCGCCATTCATTTCTATCTGGCCAACAACCTGGGCATGGACATCCAGGCCCTGGATGACCTTTTCAACCGCCGCAGCGGCCTGCTCGGCCTGTGCGGCGTCAACGACATGCGCGAGATCCACCGCCGCATCGGCCAGGGTGACCCCGCCGCCGCCCTGGCGCTGGACGTTTTCTGTCATCGCCTGCGCAAGTACCTGGGCGCCTACTGGGTGGAACTGGGCCGCTTGGACGCCCTAGTCTTCACCGGCGGCATCGGCGAGAACGACGCGGAGGTGCGGGCGCGTACCTGCGCCGGTTTGGAGGGAATGGGCATTCTTTTGGACGGGGAGGCCAATCAGGCCCGCGGTCAGGGTGAGCGCCGGGTCAGCCGGTCGGAGAGTCCGGTAGCCGTGCTGGTCATTCCGACCAATGAGGAACTGGAGATCGCACGTCAGACACTGGAAGCCGTTAGGGGATAGGCTTCAAGCCTGAGCCTCTGCCCGGGAGTGTCGGGTAGCCTCTGGCGGGGGACGCCGTGAATACGTCCTTGTAGGCTTGCCGCCAGCATCCTTGCTGGCGACACCCCCGCCAGAGGCCACCCGACACTCCCTCCCACGTTACGCAGAAGCCTAATAACGGCACTGCCGGGGAGGTGGTGCCCCAATGCATAGGACGCGGTTTACCTAACAAATTGTTAATAAAGGCATAATCTCGCCACTATCCGATCGATTGGGGCGCTACCAAGTAGTAACAAAAAAGATCGATGATTCGGGAGGCAATTTTCCCTTGGTTGGCTATAACGTGCCCGTGGCCGCACCCGCCGGCGCACGCAATTTGCGCACAATGGCCATGGCCATCTCCAGGGCCTGCTCATAGTTAAGGCGGGGGTCGACCTGGGTGCGATAGGCGCGCTCGAGGCCCACCTCGTCCAGACCTCGGGCGCCGCCCAAGCACTCGGTGACATCGTCACCCGTCAACTCGAAGTGGACGCCGCCCAGATGGCCCCCCAGTTCGCGGTGGATGTCGAAGGCCAGGCTCAGTTCCGCCAGGATGCGGTCGAAGCGCCGGGTCTTGTAGCCGCTGGCGGTGGTCTCGGTATTGCCGTGCATGGGGTCGCAGACCCAGAGGACGGGGTTGCCAGTGCGGTTGACCGCCGCGATCATTTTCGGCAGTTCGCGCGCGATCTGGTCCGCGCCGAAGCGGTGAATCAAGACCAGGCGGCCGGGCTCCCGTTGCGGATTGAGCCTGGCCACCAGGGCCTCCAGCCAGTCCGGTGACAGGCCGCCCCCCAGCTTGACCCCGACCGGATTGGCGATACCGCTCATGAATTCTACGTGAGCCCCGTCCGGATCGGCGGTGCGCAGCCCGATCCAGGGTAGGTGGGCACTGAGATCGAACCAGCCCGGGAAGCGGCGTACCTGGCGGGTCAGGGCCTGCTCGTAGTGCAGGTGCAGGGCCTCGTGGCTGGTGAAGAACTGCACCCGGGCCAGTTCCCCCGAGGCGGAACAGCCCACCGCCCGCAGGAAGCGCAGGGACTCGCCCAGGGCCTCGACCATCTTGCGGTAGTCCTGGGCGCTGGGCGAATGGGCCATGAAGTCCAGGTCCCAGTTCTCCGGGTGGTGGAGATCGGCGAAGCCGCCCTCGGACAGGGCTCGAATAAAGTTGAGCGTCAGGGCGGCCCGGCCATGACCGAGCAGCAGGCGCGCCGGGTCGGGGGTGCGTGCCGCGGCGGTGAACTCGGGGCCATTGATGAGGTCGCCGCGATAGCTGGGCAGGGTGAGGCCATCGCGGGTCTCCAGGTCTGCGGAGCGCGGCTTGGTGTACTGGCCGGCGATGCGCCCGACCCGGATCACTCGCTGCTTCAGGCCCTGCACCAGAATTAGGCTCATCTGGAGCAGGATCTTGAGCTTGTTGGCGATAATGTCCGATTGGCAGTCGGCGAAACCTTCGGCGCAGTCACCGCCCTGGAGCAGGAAGCCATCGCCCCGCGCCGCCGCCGCCAACTGTTTCCGCAGCGCATGGATCTCCCAGGAGGTGACCAGGGGCGGCAGGGAGGCCAGTTCCGCCAGGGCGGCGTCCAGGGCGGGGCGATCCGGATAGCGGGCCTGTTGCAGGGCGGGGCGTGCCTGCCAGGAGGCGGGTGACCAGCCCGGCGGAGGCGTGGAGGCCGAGGCCGTCAAGTGGCCGCCTGGGCGGCGCGGCCGGCCTCGAAGGCCTGCTCGTTGACCGCCACCAGGGCGGGCTTGCGCTCGCGGAAGCGGGCCAGGATGGCCTCCTTGAGGATCTCGGCGGGGAAGGGCAGGTAGTCGGCGATGGCCCCGAGCATGACGGTGTTGACCAGTTTGGAGTTGCCCAACCCGCGGGCGATGGCACCGGCGTCGAAGGCATGGACCTCGATGCCCCGGGCGCGCATCTCCGCCACCGGGTCGTCCGGGTAGGGGAAGAGACCCAGGGTCACCACCGGCGGCTCCTGGCGCAGGCGGTTGACCATGGCCACGCCCCCGTGGCGCAACTGGCCGCACCAGCGCAGGGCCTCCGCCGGCTCGAAGCCGACCAGGATGTCGGCCTCGCCATGGGGGATGGCCGGGGACAGCACCCGGCGGCCAAAGCGCACATGGGAGGTGACCACGCCACCGCGCTGGGCCATGCCCGCCACCTCGGTCTTCTTGACGTCATAGCCCTGGGAGAGGGCGGTCTGGGACAGCACCTCCGCCGCCGTCATAACGCCCTGGCCCCCGATGCCGGCCACCAGAATGTTGGTGATCCTGCCCGCGGCGCTGGTGCTCATGGCCGTGCCCCCGCCCGATCGAATACCGCGAGGGGTAGGATGGCCTCGGGTCCGCAGGTGCCGGGGCAGAGATCACAGCCGGTGCAGGCGGCGCTGTCGATGGCGACGAAGGTCAGCTCCTTCACGGTGCCATTGGGCTTGACCACCGTCTCGCGCCGGGTAACGGCGATGGCGGGGCAACCCACCGCCAGGCAGTTGGAGCAGCCGGTGCACTTCTCCTCGTCCACGGCATAGGGCGGCTTGTTGCGGTAGCGTTCGGTGAGGACGCAGGGCTGGTTGGTGATGATGACCGAAGTATCCTCGACCTTCACCTCCTCGCGCAGGGCCTTGAAGAGGACCGGCAATTCGTAGGGATTGACCTCGTGGACGCGCTCCGGCTTGACGCCCAGGGCCTCCACCAGCTTGCGGAAGTTGATCTTGGGGGCCTCGAGGCCGTGGATGTCGCGCCCCGTGCCGGGGTGCTCCTGGCCGCCGGTCATGCCCACCGCGCTATTGTCCAACAGCAGGATGGTGACATTGCCCCGGTTGTAAACGATGTCAAGCAGGCCCTGCATGCCCATGTGCAGAAAGGTGGAATCCCCGATGACGGCGAGCACGCGCTTGTCCTTGTCCGCCTCGCTACGGCCCTTGTCCAGGCCTAGGGCCACACCCATGGAGGCACCCATGGAGATGCAGGTATCCAGGGCGTTCCAGGGATGACCGGCGCCGAGGGTGTAGCAGCCGATGTCGCCGGCGATCTGGGTATTCTTGATCTTGGACAGGCAGTAATAAATGCCCAGGTGAGGGCAGGCGACGCACATGGTCGGCGGGCGGGGGAAGACCTGCACCGGGGTGGTGAAGGCGAGGGGGCGTTTGGGGGTTGGCTCCAACGCCGCCGGTTCACCCAGGAAGGCGCGGATAACGGGGCGCAGGATATGGGGCGCCAGTTCGCCCATGCGCGGCAGCAGATCCTTGCCGAGGACGGGGATGCCCGCGGCACGGATCTCCTGCTCCAGCAGGGGTTCAACCTCCTCGACCACCACCAACTGCTCGACCTGTTCCGCCAGGGCGCGGATCAGACCCAGGGGGGGCGGATAGCTGAAGCCCAGCTTGACCAGGGGCGCCTCCGGAAAGGCTTCCAGGACGTGCAGATAGGTGGGTCCCGAGGTGACGAAGCCGACGCGCTTGTCCTGACCATCCTCGATGCGGTTTAGGTCGGTGACCTCGGCGAAGGCGCGGAGTTGCGCCTCGCGCGCCAGCATGAGGGGGATGCGGCGACCGGCGTTCATGGGTGTCATCACCATGCGCGCCGGATTTTTCTGGAAGCCCTTGACCGGGCGCTCCTCCCGCTCGCCCGCCACCACGACCCCCTTGACGTGGCAGATGCGGGTGGTGAGGCGCAGAATCACCGGGGTGTCGAATTGCTCCGAGAGGGCGAAGGCCTCCCGGGTCATCTCATAGGCCTCTTGGGCATCGGCGGGCTCCAGGACCGGGAGGTGGGCGAAGCGGCCCCAATGGCGGGAATCCTGCTCGTTCTGGGAGGATGACAGGCCCACGTCGTCCGCCACGGCCACTACCAGACCGCCCCCGACCCCTATGAGGGTCTGAGTCATGAGGGCGTCCGAGGCTACATTCAGGCCGACGTGCTTCATGGCGCAGAGGGCGCGGCTACCCGCCAGGGAGGCGCCGATGGTTACTTCTAGGGCGACCTTTTCGTTGACCGACCACTCCGAGTAGAGGTCTGCGTAAGTAGCCGCGTATTCAAGGATTTCCGTCGCGGGCGTGCCGGGATAGGCCGCCGCGACCCGGCAGCCGGCTTCCCAGGCGCCGCGCGCGACGGCCTCGTTACCAGACATAAAGCGACGTTCGGATTGGGGTAGGGGATTCACCGCGCTCAAGGCTGGGTCTCTCCGCATGGTCGGTTGGGGAAAATTGGCATTATACTGGCATCGCTGTCCCACGGGCAGGATCGGCGTGGTTTTGGCAACGCCCCAGGGGCCTGCGCAAGTCGCGAGGCCCGCCCTTGCCGCCAGGCCATTCCCGTCCTCGGATGCCCTCTGGTGGGTCTCGGCTCAGCCCTGACCTTTACCTGTACCCCTGTTGTAGCCGGAGCTGCCCATGTCCCTGGTCCAGACCGAGAATCTCAATGTTGCCGCCTTTGACCACATGCCCTCGCCCGATGAGATCAAGGCTCACGTCCCCCTGACGGATCGGGCGGCGGCGGTGGTGGTGGCGGGACGCCAGGCCCTGATGGACATCCTCGATCGTCGCGACCCCCGTCGCTTTCTGGTCGTGGGTCCCTGCTCCATTCACGACCCGGTGGCCGGGCTAGAGTACGCCAGCCGTCTCAAGGCCTTGGCGGATGAGGTCGCGGATGTCCTGGTGCTGGTGATGCGGGTCTATTTCGAGAAGCCCCGCACGGCGACGGGCTGGAAGGGTTTCATCAACGATCCCTTCATGGATGACTCCTTTCGCATCGACGTCGGCATGGAGAAGGCGCGGTGTTTTCTGCTGGATGTCTGCGAGATTGGCCTGCCCACGGGCACCGAGGCCCTGGACCCCATCGCGCCTCAGTATTACGGCGATCTGGTCAGCTGGACGGCGATCGGCGCCCGCACCTCCGAATCCCAGACCCACCGGGAGATGGCCTCGGGCCTCTCCACCCCGGTGGGGTTCAAGAACGGCACGGACGGGGACCTGGATGCCGCCATCAACGCCATCATCTCCGCTGCCCATCCGCACAGCTTTTTGGGCATCAATAACCAGGGCCAGTCGGCGATTACCCGCACGCGTGGCAACCCCTATGGCCATATGGTGCTGCGTGGCGGTGGCGGGCGACCGAATTACGACACCGTCTCCATCGCCCTGGCCGAACAGGCCCTGGCCAAGGCCGGGCTGCCCAGCAACATTGTCGTGGATTGCTCCCACGCCAATTCCTGGAAGCAGCCGGACTACCAGCCCCTGGTGATGCGTGATGTGATGCACCAGATCCGGGAGGGCAACGGCTCTGTGGTGGGCCTCATGATCGAGAGCCATCTGGAGGCGGGTAATCAGCCAATTCCGGCGGATCTCTCGCAACTCCGATATGGCTGCTCGGTAACGGATGCCTGCGTTGGCTGGGACACGACCGCCGCCATGATCCGCGGTGCCGCCGCCGTGTTGCGCGAGGTCCAGCCGCGCGTTTGACGGCCGGTTCGAGGACCTTCCGTCGCCCAAGGCATGGGTCCCGGATGGGAGTGGATTCCAACGCTTTCCCCTCCGCCAGGGCGGATAATGGATTTTTCCCTCCCGAATCCGGCATAATCCCGCCGCAATGAGGCGGAGGAGCGGATTTTACCCCCCTCGTCGATCTCATCCACCGTTGTCGCGGCCCGCACCAGCGAGGCTCGGCAACTCATAAAAATGATAAAGAGACGAGGATCAAATCGCATGGGGAAGACGTCTATTCTGGCAACGGCCTTGCTGGCCGTCGCCGCTACCCCGGCCCTGGGCGCCCAGGGGTTTTCCTGGGGAGGTGATTTCCGGTTCCGGATCGAGTCCCTGAACCATATCCCAACCGCAATACCCACCTACGAGTTTTACCAACTCTTCAACCGCGACCGCACGCGCCTCTGGGCCAAGTATGGCTTCAACGAGGACATCGATTTCCTCGCGCGCCTGACCAACGAGTTCCGCTTTTTCGATACCAGCGATGGCCGTCAGGACCCGGGAACCTGGGAGTTCCTGGGCGAGGTCACGCCGGATCAGTTTTACCTGGATCTGCGCAAGCTGGCTAACGGTCTGATTACCACCCGCCTGGGTCGCCAGGATTTCATCTATGGCACCGGCAAGATTCTCGCCGATGGCACCCCCCTCGACGGTTCCCGCACCTTCTTCGCCGATGGCGCCAAGGTCACTTTTAACTTCGAGGGCCACAGCCTCGATCTGCTCGGTCTCTATACCGCCCAGCAGCCCCAGCCCGTTATCAATAATCAGGAAACCAACCTGATCGAGACCGATCAGTGGGCGGGGGGCCTCTATGGCAAGTACAACCGCTTTGAACAGGTCCCCTTCGAGTATTACTGGATTTACAAGCACGAGGACGATACCGCCACCAGTTACCGGAACAAGCTGGGTAAATTCGTCACCGCCGACGCCAATTTCAGTACCTTCGGTTTTCGCGTCATGCCCAAGTTTGGCTATGGCTTCACCGGCAATCTGGAGGTCGCGACCCAGGCGGGCTCCCAGGGCAACGATGATGTGAATGGCAGCATGGTCGACGCCAGTCTCTCCTACAGCCCGGACCTGCTGCCCAATTTCAAACCCCTCCTCAAGCTGGGCTACTGGTACCTCTCCGGTAATGAGGCCGACTCCAACAGCAACGAGGGCTGGCATCCCATTTATGGTCGCCAGCCTCAGGATAACTGGGGAGAACTGCTCGGCTACACCCTGGTCGGCAGCCAGTATTCCGTCTTTGGCTGGAGCAACTTCTCCACGCCCTTCGTGGCCATGGAGGTCTCTCCCATCCAAAAGTCCCGGCTGACGCTCCGCTATTCCTGGGTGGGCGCCAACGAGAACGACGGCCTTGGCGGTGGCCCGGGTAAAGACCGGGGCGAGCTCTTCTTCGCCCTCTTCACCTTCGAGGTCATACCTCAACTCAAGGGCCATCTCTGGGGTGAGTGGTTTGATCCTGGCGATTACTACCGGGCGACCGCGAATGGCGACAGCTTCGTGCGCCTGAATCTTGAGTACAGTTTCTGAGATGGCTGCAGGGGGCTGGGACTGGGTTCACCCCTCCAGCCCCAGTCACCCCTGTCAATTCGATTGATGACCAGGTCACAAGCATGAAAATCACCCATATCCTCACGGCCGTCACCAGCGCGGCCCTCTTCGCCCTCGGCGCGCCCGCCCAGGCGGCGGACAGCGTCAAGATCGGTACCTTCCTGGCGGTCACGGGCCCCGCGGCCTTCCTGGGCGACCCGGAACTCAAGACGTTGCAGTTGTACGTGGATGCGATCAATCAGCAGGGTGGTCTCCTTGGCAAGCCCGTGGAACTCATCCACTACGACACGGGTGGCAACGCCAAGGAGGCGGTCAACTTCTTCAAGCGCCTGGTCAAGAAAGATCAGGTGGATGTCATCGTCGGCGGCTCCTCCTCCGGGGAATCTCTGGCGGTCATGCCCCTGGCGGCGGAGGAGGAGATCCCCTTCGTCTCCATGGCCGGGGCGGTGAAAATCATCGAGCCAGTACAGAAATGGACCTTCAAGACCCCGCACACCGATCGCATGGCGGCGGCCAAGATCTACACCGACATGAAGCGCCGGGGCCTGACCAAGGTGGCCCTCATCAGCGGTGATGGCGGCTTCGACAAATCGGGCCGGGAGGAGTCCCTCAAGCTGGCGCCAGAGTACGGCATCACGATCGTGGCGGATGAGTCCTATGGCAACAAGGATACGGACATGACCGCCCAGCTCACCAAGATCCGCGACAGTGGTGCCCAGGCCATCCTTAATTTTGGCTTCGGCACGGGACCGGCCATCGTGACCAAGAATTTACGCCAGTTGGGCATCGAGCTGCCCCTGTATCAATCCCACGGCGTGGCCTCCAAGAAGTACATTGAACTGGCCGGGGCCGCGGCGGAGGGCGTGCGCCTGCCCGCCGCGGCCTTGCTGGTGCCGGAAAAGCTGGCGGATACGGACCCCCAGAAACCCGTACTCCTGGACTATCAGCAGAAATACCAGGCCGCCCATGGCGACGTCTCCACCTTCGGGGGCCATGCCTACGATGCCCTCTTCATTGTCGTCGAGGCCATCAAACGCGCTGGCACCACCGACAAGGCCAAGGTGCGGGATGAGATCGAGAAGATCCAGGGTTTCCCGGGCACCGCCGGTATCTTTAACATGAGCCCCCAGGATCACATGGGCTTGGGCTTGGATGCCTTTAAACTCCTGGAGATTCGTAACGGCGACTGGACCATCGTCGAAGAGGGCTGAGCACCACGGTTCGGGACGCGGGGCGGTCGGCCTGTCCGGCTGCCCCGCGCGCTAATCCGCGCCACGATGGCGTTCACTCCTAATCCAGCCGTCCGAGATTCACCAGCCCAAGATGTGGGATCAAATCCTCCAGTTTGTCCTGACCGGCATTACCCTGGGGTCCACCTATGCCCTGGTGGCCCTGGGCTTCGCCATCATCTATA
The DNA here is from genome assembly GCA_016714645.1 of Chromatiaceae bacterium. NCBI lineage: Bacteria > Pseudomonadati > Pseudomonadota > Gammaproteobacteria > Chromatiales > Chromatiaceae > Chromatiaceae bacterium. The sequence continues at coordinate 641,112 of JADKCI010000002.1, forward strand.
ACGCCTCGGACGTGGTAAACCTGGCCCAGGGGGAATTCGTGATGCTGGGGGCCATGAGCGCCATCTCCCTGTCGGCGGGGCAGGGCGTGCCACTGCCGGTGGCGATCCTCCTGGCGGTGCTGATTACCCTGATCCTGGGGTTGATGCTGCAACGCTTCGCCATTGCCCCAGCCCGGGGGATAACGGTGGTGGGGACCATCATCATCACCATCGGCGCCTCCATCTTCCTGCGGGGCCTGGCCCTGCTCATCTGGGGCAAGGACATCCACGCCCTGCCGCATTTCTCCGGCGAGACCCCGATCCGCCTGGGCGAGGTCACCCTGCTGCCGCAGAATCTCTGGGTCATGGGGGGCGCGGCGGTGCTGGTGCTGGCGGTCCATCTCTTTTTCAATCGGACCCTCTTGGGCAAGGCCATCCTCGCCTGTTCCTGCAATCGGACCGCGGCCCAGCTCGTGGGCATCAATGTGGGCCGCATGCTGCTGGTGGCCTACGGCCTCTCGGCCATGCTGGGCGCCATGGCGGGGGTCCTGGTGGCGCCCATCACCTATACCTCCTATGACGCCGGCATCATGCTTGGCCTCAAGGGCTTCGCCGCCGCCATCCTGGGTGGCATGGGTAATCCCATGGGCGCCGTGGCGGGCGGCCTGCTGCTGGGTCTGCTGGAGTCCCTGGCCGCGGGCCTCATTTCCTCGGGCTACAAGGACGCCATCGCCTTCGTCATCCTGCTGCTGGTGCTCTTCCTGCGCCCAAGCGGCCTCTTTGGCCGCGCCTCGGCGGAGCGGGTCTGAAGCCATCATGAAGCGTCTGCGTGGCTGGTGGCTGCTGGCGGTGGCGCTCGCCGCTCTTCCCCTCATCTTTCCCGGTAACTACTACGTCATCGTAGTGGGGGCCGCCGCCGGTCTGTTCGCGATTCTGGCGGTCGGGCTCAACCTGCTGATGGGTTACGCCGGCCAGATTTCCCTGGGTCATGCCGCCTTTTTTGGCCTCGGCGCCTATGCTTCGGCGATTCTCACCAGCCGCCATGGCTGGAACCCCTGGCTGGCCATTGGCGCGGGCCTGGTGGTCACCGGCCTGATTGCCTATCTCATCGCCCGCCCCGTCCTGCGCCTGAAGGGGCACTATCTGGCCATGGCGACCCTGGGCTTTGGCATCATCATCCATATCCTGCTGGTCCAGACGGGTAGCCTGACCGGGGGGCCCGACGGCATTGGCGAGATACCGCCCCTGTCCCTCTTCGGCTGGGCCATCGATACCGATGAGCGCTGGTATGGCGTCATCGCCGCCGCCCTGCTGCTCGTCGTGCTGCTGGCCCTCAACCTCATGGACTCCCGCACCGGCCGGGCCCTGCGCGCCCTCCACGGCTCCGAGGTGGCGGCGGGCCTGATGGGCATCGACACGGCGGCGGCCAAGACCTCCGTTTTCGTCCTTGCCGCTCTGACGGCGGGCCTGGCCGGCAGCCTCTTCGCCCACCAGCAGGCCTTCGTCAGCCCGGATTCCTTCAACTTCTTCGTCTCCATCGAACTGGTCACCATGGTGGTGCTGGGGGGTATGGCCTCCACTTACGGGGCCATCCTGGGCGCCCTGATCCTGACCTTCCTGCCCGAGTTACTGGTGGTGTTCGAGGATTACGAGGTCCTGATCTTCGGCGCCATCCTCATGCTGATCATGATCTTCCTGCCCCAGGGCATCGTCGGCGGCCTGCGGGACCTCTGGCGGTTGGGGCGGCCCCGACCGGGCCCCCGGGGCACGGGGGGCCAGGATGCTGCTTGAGGCCAGCGGGCTCACCAAGTCCTTCGGGGGCGTCACCGCCATCGCCGATCTGGACTTCGGCGTGCCCGAGGGCCTGGTCTATGCCGTCATCGGGCCCAACGGCGCCGGCAAGACCACCCTCTTTAATATCATTTCCGGCATCTACCGTCCGGACGAGGGCCGGTTGAGCTTCGCGGGTCAGGACCTCATCGGTCGGGCGACGCATCAAATCGCTCGTCTGGGTATGTCGCGGACTTTTCAGAATCTCCAGATCTTCTTCAATATGAGCGTGCTGGAGAACGTCATGGTGGGCGGCCATGCCCGCGCCCGGACGGGCCTGGCCGGGGCCCTGCTGCGCCTGCCGCGCATGCGCCGGGAGGAGGAACAGATCCGCCACTGGGCGGGGGAGGCCCTGGACTTCTGCGACCTGGGGGGGCTGAAGGGCCGTCAGGCCAGTGAACTGCCCTATGGGGCCCTCAAGCGCCTGGAGATCGCCCGCGCCCTGGCCGCCCGGCCGCGCCTGCTGCTGATGGACGAACCCGCCGCCGGCCTCAATGACACCGAGACCCTGGAGATGCGTGGCCTCATCGGGCGCATCCGGGATCAGGGCATCACCATCCTGCTGGTGGAGCACAACATGGGGCTGGTGATGCGGGTCTCGGACCGCATCCTGGTCCTGGATTACGGCAGCCGGCTGGCGGAGGGCACCCCCGCAGAGGTCCGCGCCAATCCCCAGGTCGTGGCCGCCTATCTGGGGGGGGAGGTCCACTATGCCGTCGAGTGAGCCCCTGCTCCAGGTGCGCGGCCTGCGCGGTCGTTACGGTCCGGTCGAGGTCCTGCACGGCGTGGACCTCCAGGTCGAGGTTGGCGAGCTGGTGGCCATCGTCGGCGCCAATGGCGCCGGCAAGACCACCCTGCTGCATATCCTCTCCGGCATCCATCGCGCCAGCGCCGGCCAGATCCTGCTGGAGGGCCAGGACATCGGCCGCCTCCCTCCCCATCGCATCGTCCAGGCGGGCCTCTGCCAGGTCCCCGAGGGCCGTCAGGTCTTCGCCCCCCTCAGCGTCGAGGACAACCTGCGCCTGGGTGGCTACTCCCAGCGCCACCAACCGGCCTGGGTGGAACAGCAACTCCGGTTCATCTATGCCCTCTTCCCCATCCTGGAGGAGCGCCGCGCCCAGACCGCCGGCACCCTGTCGGGGGGCCAGCAGCAGATGCTCGCCATTGGTCGCGCCCTGCTGGCCCGGCCGCGCCTCCTGTTACTCGACGAGCCCTCCATGGGCCTGGCGCCCCTGCTGGTGGAGGAGATCCTGCGGGTGGTGCGGGAGCTCAATCAGCAGGGGGTGACCATCCTGCTGGTTGAACAGAACGCCCGTGCCGCCCTGGGCGTGGCCCATCGCGGCTATGTCCTGGAGACGGGCCGGGTGGCCATGGCCGCCCCCGCCGCGACCCTCCTGCAGGACGAGGGGATCAAACGGGCCTATCTGGGGTATTGACTACCAAAGGAAACAGCGATGTACGTCGAGCAAATCATGAGCCGGCCGGTGGACACCGTCACCGCCGACCTCAAACTGAGCCAGGTGGCGCACCTGATGCGCGAGAAGGGGCGGCGCTTCCTGCCCGTGGTGGACGGGACCGGGCGCCTCCTGGGTCTCCTGTCGCACCGGGAGCTGGAAAAGGCGGAACCCTCGGCCATCACCACCCTGTCCGTCGGCGAGGTCAACTATCTGATGGCCAAGGTCAAGGTCGAACAGGTCATGCGCCGGGAGGTGATCAGCTGCGGTCCCGGGACCCTGGTGGAGGTGGCGGGCCAACTGATGCGCGACCGGGGCATCGGTTGCCTGCCGGTGGTCGATGGCGAGGGTCGCCTGCTGGGCATCGTCACCGATGACGACATCCTCGATTTCTTCCTGGCCATCACGGGTTGCGGTCTGGAGGACACCACCCGCATCGCCGTCCACCTCCCGGATCGCGCCGGCGAACTAGCCAAGTTTCTGGCCGCCATCAACGGTCAGGGCGGCTATATCGCGACCGTGGTCTCGCCGGTGGCGCCGGACGCCACGGGCATGCGCATCGTCATTGTCCGCTTCCGCGCCGCCGATCCCGTAGCCCTTGATCAGCATTTACGTGGCCTGGGCTATGACCTCTATACCGAGCAATTGGCCACCGCCCGATGAATGATCCGCACCCTAACCCCGACCACGAGGCCGAGCGCGTCGGCCGCTGGCTGGCAGAGGAGGATCGCCTGGCGCGCCTGCTGGGCATGGAGCTGGTCACGGTGACCCCCGGGGCCTGCCAGGTGCGTATGGCAGTGCGGGCCGACATGCTCAACGCCGTCGGCCTGACCCATGGCGGCGCCACCTATGCACTGGCCGACTTCGCCTTTGCCGTGGCCTCCAACAGCCATGGCACCGTGGCGGTCGCCCTGGCTACCCAGATGAGCTATCCGGCCGCCAGCCGCCTGGGCGACACCCTGATCGCGGACGCCCGGGAGGTCAGCCGGGGCGAACGCACCGGCCTCTATGCCATCGAGGTCAGGACCACCAGGGGCAAACTGGTGGGCCATTTTTCCGGCACCGTATTTCGGCGCGGCGAGCCGATCACGCAGTGGATGAAACCAACGAACCCTGGGGACAAGTCATGATCCTGCACACCAAAGTCGAGACCCTGCCGCGCGAGGACCTGGAGCGGCTCCAGCTCAAGCGCCTGCAAACCACCGTCGAGCGCTGCTATTGCACCGTCGGCTTTTATCATGACGCCCTGGACGAATTGGGCGTCAAGCCCCGCCACATCCAGACCCTGGCCGATACCCGCCTGCTGCCCTACACCAAGAAGGAGCACCTGCGCGACAGCTATCCTTTCGGCATGTTCGCGGTGCCCATGGAGCAGGTGGTGCGCGTCCATGCCTCCTCCGGCACCACCGGCAAGCCGACGGTCGTCGGCTACACGGCCCGCGATATCCGCACCTGGAGCCAGCTCATGGCCCGCTCCCTGGCCGCGGCGGGCCTGCGCCCGGGCGATCGCATGCACAACGCCTATGGCTATGGCCTCTTTACCGGCGGGCTGGGCTTTCACTATGGCGCCGAGGAGTTGGGGGTCATGGTCACCCCCATGTCCGGGGGCCAGACCCAGAAGCAGATCATGCTCCTCAAGGACTTCGAGGCCACCGGCCTGAGCTGTACCCCCTCCTACGCCCTCAATCTGGCCGAGGAGGCCGAGGTGCTGGGGGTGGATCTGCGCAAGCTGCCCCTTAAGGTCGGCATCCACGGCGCCGAGCCCTGGAGCGAGGAGATGCGCTATGAGCTGGAATCCCGCCTGGGCATAGACGCCATCGATATCTATGGCCTGTCCGAGGTCATGGGCCCCGGCGTCGGCGTCGAGTGCATCAAGGCCAAGGACGGGCTGCACATCTGGGAGGACCACTTCCTGGTGGAATGCGTCGATATCGACACCGGCATGCCCCTGCCCTATGGCGAGGAGGGGGAGATCGTCTTCACCTCCCTCACCAAGGAGGCCTTCCCCCTGCTGCGCTATCGGACCCGGGATATCGCCTCCCTCAATCCGGCCCCCTGCAAGTGCGGACGGACTCATGTGCGCATGTCCCGCATCACCGGGCGCACGGACGACATGCTCATCATCCGCGGCGTCAACGTCTATCCCTCCCAGGTCGAATCCGTCTTGATGAAGACCGAGATCCTCTCGCCCTTCTACCAGATCGACGTCTTCCGCCAGGGCTCCATGGACACCATGGTGGTCAATGTCGAGGCCAGTCCGCCCCTGGCCGAGCAGGGCGAGGAGGCGATGCGCAAGGTCGCCGCCCGCGCCACCAAGGACATCAAGGACTTCATCGGCGTGAGCTGCCAGGTGATGGTCAAGCGGGTCGGGGAGATTCCCCGCTCCCAGGGCAAGGCGGTGCGGGTGGTGGATCACCGCAAGGATAAGAAGTAGGCGGGCCAGATCCCTTCCCAGCTGGCCCTGCCGGCTCCCAGCGGAGCGGGCCAGCCTGCTGCGCATGCGCGAAGACAAGGCGGTCGATCATCAAGAGATTTTGAGTCCGAGCCTGGACAATCAGCTTCCCGGGTTCATAATCCGTGAAGTCAGCAATCCAAAACTCAACCCGTGGAGTTTCCACCGTGAAAAGCCGTCATCTCCTTCCTGCTCTGCTGGTAGGAGTGCTCGCGCTCCTGGGCCTCCCGGCCCCCGCCCGCGCGGCCACCTTCTGCGTCAACAGCGCCGCCAGCCTCCAAACCGCGCTCACCACGGCCGCCGGCAACGGCGCGGACGACGAGGTGCGGATCGTCCAGGGCGGCTATGTGGGCAACTTCGTGTATGCCAGCACCCAGGCCAACAAGTTGAGCCTGTTGGGGGGGTTCACGGCGGGTTGCGCCGGGCGCACGCTCGATCCGGTCAACACCATCCTGGATGGTAATCAGGTCAACCGGGTACTGGTGCTCTCGGCGCCGGATGTGGCCGCTGACTTCCTGGTCGAGGGCTTGACCTTACGCAGCGGCAAGCCCCCGCCTGGTGACGGGGGCGGTTTATTAGCGAAGGTCGGAGGTGGCGGCGCAGTGACGGTTAACCGTAATATTATTGAGAATAATACGTGCGGCTATAGCGGCGGCGGCGTTTCTATCTCCGCCACTACCGCCACCCTCGCCAACAATAGCATCTCGGGTAATATGGCGGGCGGCGGCGGCGACTTCGCCCAAGGCGGCGGCGCCTCTATTTCCGCCACTACCGCCACCCTCACCAACAACAGCATCTCGGGTAATACAGCGGGCAACGACTCCTAGGCCAGCTTCGGCGGCGGCGCCTTTATTTCCGCCCCCACCGCTATGCTCACCAACAACCACATCACGGGTAATACGTCGACTGGCTGGCATTACCAATACGGTAGCGACTTCGGTGGCGGCGGTGGCGCCTATATTTCCGCCACCACCGCCACCCTCACCAACAATAGCTTCTCAGGCAATACGGGCGGAGCAAGTGGCGGTGGCGCCTCTATCTCCGGCGCCAGCGCCACCCTCACCAACAATAGCTTCTCAGGCAATACGGGCGGAGCAAGCGGCGGTGGCGTCTCTATCTCCGGCGCCAGCGCCACCCTCACCAACAATAGCTTCTCAGGCAATACGGGCAGCACAAGCGGCGGTGGCGTCTCTATCTCCGGCAGCACCGCCACGCTGACCAACAACACCCTTGTGGATAACGAAGGGGGGGATGGCGGTGGGCTTATTCTCAGCACCGGATCTACCGAAACCACTGACTCGGCCTCCCTCTACAACAACCTCCTCTGGGCCAACCGGGCCACTGGCGCTGACTCAGCGGCGGACCTCAGGATCAACAACGACGACGACGGCGACTACCTCCCGACCCCCGTCACCCTGCTCGCCAACAATTTCGACTGGTCGGCGGGTGGCTTTAAGATCACCCTCCCGATCACGATTCACTCCAGTAATCTAAATGCGCAAGACCTCCTGTTCGTCAACCAGGCCGCCGGTAACCTGCGCCTCACGGCCGGCTCGCCCATGATCGATGCCGGCTATCCCAATACCCCAAATCTGCCCGCTACCGATCTGGGCGGTGGTCCCCGGGTACTCGGGGCCGCCGTCGATATCGGGGCTTATGAATTCGACGATGGCAGTGGCATACCCGACTTCGTCGTCACCAGCCTGGTCCTGACCCCGACCAGTCCCTTCGCCACCACCACCTTCAGCGCCCAGATCACCCTGAAGAACCAAGGGCACCCGCGCCGCTAAGCCGGGGACGCTCCAGGTGTGGATCAACAATCCCAATCAGCAGAACTGCGGCGCCATCGGCGATCAGAGTGCCACTTGGGCGACCGACCTCGCCCCGGGCGCCAGCCTGACCATGAAGATGAGCGGCCTGGCGGCCGGCCCGGCGGGCATCAAGACCCTACGGGCCTTTATCGACAGCCAGTGCGCAACCCTGGAGTCGAATGAGAATAACAACCAGTTAACCCAGGCCTACACTGTCCAGCCGCCGGCCCCGGATTTTCGTATCACCAGCATCGTCCTGACCCCCACCAGCCCCATCGCCTACGGCACCTTCAAGGCGGTCGTCACCGTCAAGAACATTGGCCCGGTGGGGGGGAAGGGCGGTTATCTGGATGTCTGGAACAATCTTGGCCGTAAGGCAGGCTGCGGAGCGGACGGCAATGCCTGGACCAGCGTCGGCACCCTGGCGGCCAATACCAGTAAGACCTTCACCTTTACCGGACTCCGCTCCGGGGCAAAAGGGGCAAAGACCTTCCGCGCCTTCGTGGATAGTTACTGCCAAAGCACCGAAATCAGCGAGACCAACAATCAGGCGGTCAAAACCTATACCGTCGTGCCATAACCTTGAGTCGCTGAACGGGGTTTCCTAAGCGCAGGGCCGTGCTGAGCCTGGCCGATCAGGGCGAGGAGGCCATGCGCAAGGTCGCCGCCCGCGCCACCAAGGACATCAAGGACTTCATCGGCGTGAGCTGCCAGGTAATGGTCAAGCGGGTCGGGGAGATTCCCCGCTCCCAGGGCAAGGCGGTGCGGGTGGTGGATCACCGCAAGGAGAAGAAGTAGGCGTGCCGGGGGACAGATGTGGCGGGGCCTGGGTACTTAAGGCCTCGTCAGCTTGCTCCTTTAGCCAGCGGGTGATCCCGCTGGCTCAGGTACCGGAGCCAAACGCCACCCCATCCAGCACCAGCCGCAGCGCCAGGCCGATAAAGAGCAAACCCGCGCCGCGATCCAGCCACAGGCCCGCGGCCGGGCGGCGGGCGAGCAGCCGGCCCAGGCTTCCCGCCGCGTAGGCGATCGCCCCGAACACCAGGATGGTCTGCGCCGCGAAGACCAGACCGAGTTGGACCATCTGGAGGCTGGGGCTGCCCAGGGCGGGGCGGGTGAATTGCGGCAGAAAGGCGAGAAAGAAGAGCGCCACCTTGGGGTTGATGGCATTGGCGATGAAACCCCGGCGCACATAGCGGAGCCAGGGTTCGCGCCCGCCCGCCGCGAGCGGGTCGAGGCGGGGCGCGGCGGCCTTGCGCAGGGTCTGGACCCCGATCCAGCCCAGATAGGCCCCGCCCGCCAGCTTCAGCAGCAGAAAGGCCGTGGGCGATGAGGCCAGGGCCGCGCTGACCCCCAGGGCCGCCCAGAGGGTATGGGTGAAGCAACCCAGGGCGCAGCCGACGGCGATGCCGAAACCCGCCGCGCGACCCCGGGCCAGGCTCTGGCCCAGCACCATCAGATTGTCCGGGCCGGGCGCGAAGGTAATCACGACGGAAACGGCGAGAAAGCCCAAGAGGGTTTCGAGAGTCAGCATGGGTTAAGTGACGGCGGCAACCAGGTTGTGAGATAAGGGGCGCCGGGGATTCTGTAGTTCGGGCGGGCCCGCGTCAAATGTCCCATGACCCAGGCCGGTCAATCTTGCTTGCGGTTGAAGCCCGTGCAGGCTAAAGGCCGGCATTGGCGGCGCCCAACCCGTCGCCCCGGGGCCTGATGGGTCCTTGCAATTAAGGAACTAGATTCCATAATTGCAACCATGATCACCCGATTTCTTCAAGCCAGACTGGAACAACGCCTGCGGCAATTTCCCGCGGTCGCCCTACTCGGGCCCCGCCAGGTCGGCAAGACTACCCTGGCCCGCGCCTGTGTGACCGCCAGGACGGGGGTTTATCTGGACCTGGAGAATCCCGCCGATCTTGAAAAACTGGCGGACGCCCGCGGCTATCTTGGCGCGCAGGCGGGTCGGCTGACGGTGGTTGACGAGGTGCAGCGTGCCCCGGGGCTGTTCCAGGTCCTGCGCGGCCTGATCGATGAGCGCATCCGGGCGGGCGAGCCCGCCGGACACTTTCTGCTCTTGGGCTCCGCCTCCATTGATTTGTTGCGCCAATCCAGTGAAAGCCTCGCCGGGCGCATCGCCTATCTGGAACTTGGCCCCTTCGATCCCCTTGAAGTAGCACCAGGGGACCCGTCCCCACTGCTATCACGGCTCTGGAGCCGGGGTGGCTTCCCCCGCAGCTTCCTGGCCGAGACGGATGTGGACAGCGTCACCTGGCGCGAGTCCTTCATCCGTACCTATCTGGAGCGCGACATCCCACAACTCGGCCCGCGCATCCCAGCGGAGACCCTGCGTCGTTTTTGGACCATGCTCGCCCATGCCCAGGGCGGGCTGCACCAGGCCGCTGAGTTGGCCCGGGCGCTGGCGGTGGATGGCAAGACCGTTGCCCGGTATCTGGACCTGATGGTGGATCTGCTCCTGGTCCGACGCCTACCGCCTTATTACGCCAATGTACGAAAACGGTTGGTCAAATCCCCCAAGGTTTACGTGCGCGACAGCGGGCTGGTCCACACCCTGCTGCGGCTGGATGACCTCGACGCGGTGCTCGGCCACCCGGTGGCCGGCGTCAGTTGGGAGGGCTTCGTGATCGAAACCCTGTTGCGCGCCGCCCCCGAACGCACCCAGGCCAGCTTTTACCGCACCGCGACCGGGGTGGAACTGGACCTGATACTGGAATTGCCTGGCAACCAGTTGTGGGCCATCGAAATCAAGCGCGGTCTGGCGCCCAAGGTCGAGCCGGGCCTGCGTATCGCCTTGGCGGATCTATGCCCGCGGCGCGCCTTCCTAGTCTATGCCGGAGACGAACGCTATCCCAAGGGCGATGGGATCGAGGCGATCGGGGTGGGGGATCTGGCGCAAGAGCTGGCGGCACTGTGAGGTGGACCCCAGGGACAGAAACATTCGCCAGGCCAACTGATTGGCGTACTCGGCGAGGCCAGGGTCGATGTGCCGCAACTGAATTTGGCGCTGGATAAGCTAAGGCAATGAGCCTGCTGGCGCTTTCATGAACTGGCCCTGGCGGAGTGGCGGCGGCTCGACAGCAGCTTGCGCGAACCATTCAAGAAGAAACTCGCCGAACGCCTGGAAAATCCACGCGTGCCGGCTTCCGCCCTGTCCGGCATGGCGGACTGCTACAAGATCAAGCTGAGAAGCGTGGGATATCGATTGGTCTATCGTGTGGATGAAGACCTGGTGTTTGTCGCTGTCATTGCGGTGGGTAAATGGGACAAGCAGCAGGTCTACCACCCCGCGCGCTCACGCCGGTAGCGCTGAATGCGAGGCGGGGCTGCACCCTTTAGCCTGGTCGATTATCAGGACTACCACTAGCAGAAGACGATGAGTCGCATGTTCAACCCTGCGCGAAGACGTCCTCCCCGCCCTCGGCTTGACCGTGACCGATGCGGCAAGGCAACTTGGCATCACCCGTACCGCCCTGTCCCGCATACTCAACGGCCATGCCGGTATTTCCCCCGAAATGGCCCGCCGGGTTGAATTCTGGTTAGGACCAGAACGGGGAGGGCGCGCAGAAATATGGCTAGGCATGCAAATGGACTACGACTTGTGGATTGCTGAGCAACGCCCGGCGCCACTCGTCGAGCGGGCGCCGAAGTTGCTGGCGGCGTAATCCCGGTTCCCCGGCTAGTAGTGGTCGCCGGTCTCCTGGCGGATGAAGGCCACCAGTTCGTTGGCATTGCGGAAGTCGCCGGCGGCGCCCAGCCCCATGCCGGAGGGCAGATCGCCGCGCAGGGCCACCAGGTGGCGAATGCCCTGACCTTGGTAACGTTCCAGGATGTTGCGGATCTCGGCCCAGCTGGAACCGATGCAGGCCAGCTGGGGGGCGGCCGCGATGCCCCTGGCCAGGAGCAGATCCAGGGTCGCGAAGGTGCTCTCCCGGGTGGCATCCTGCTTTACCTGTTCGCCTGTTCCGTCTTGACGCTTTCTTAACGCTGATCGCCACGGTATTGGTCACTTCTTAATCCGAAACCTCCTAAAGTTCATTCCGTACCCCTTCACATCCACAGGAAGCGTTATGGACCTGGTTTATCTCTTCGCCGTACTGGCGTTCTTCGGCATGACCGCCGCGCTGGCGGCGGCTTTCGAAAAATTACGGAAGCGCTGACATGAGTGCCCTCTATCTCATCGCGCTACTGGCGGCGGCCGGGGTGTTCGTCTACCTGGTCATCGCCCTTTTCTTTCCGGAGAAATTTTCATGACCGGCAACGGCTATCTGCAAATCGGCATCTATCTGGCCGTGTTGCTGCTCCTGGCCTGGCCGCTGGGGCTGTACATGGCGCGCGTCTACTCCGGCGAATTGCCAGTCTATGTGCGCTGGTTGCGTCCGCTGGAAAATGGGCTTTTTCGACTGGCCGGTATCAAACCGGGCGAAGGCATGACCTGGCTGCGCTATGCGTTGGCCTTCCTGGCGTTCAACCTGCTCGGATTGCTGGCGGTCTATGCCTTGCAGCGGCTACAACTCTGGCTACCGCTGAATCCGCGGGCGCTGGCCAACGTCACGCCGGATTCCGCCTTCAACACGGCGGTGAGCTTTGCTACAAACACCAACTGGCAGGGCTACGGCGGCGAGACGATGATGAGCCATCTCACCCAGATGCTCGGCCTCAACGTGCAGAACTTCGTTTCCGCCGCCAGCGGTATGGCCGTGCTGGTGGCCGTGGTGCGCGGCTTTGTCAAACGCGAAGCGGACAGCATCGGCAACTTCTGGGTCGATTTGGTGCGTTCGACCCTGTACATCCTGTTGCCGCTGTCGCTGATCTTGGCTGTGTTGCTGGTCAGCCAGGGCGTGGTGCAGACCTTCGCGCCGTTGCAAACCGTTGAACTCAGCCAGCCGGTGCAATACGAAAAGGCGAAACTGGATGCCGACGGCCAGGGCGGGCGGGATGCCGCGGGCAAGCCGGTAATGGAATCGGTCACGGAAACTTGGCAGACCATCGCCATCGGTCCGGCTGCCTCCCAGGTCGCGATCAAGCAACTCGGCACCAATGGCGGTGGCTTCTTCAACGTCAATTCCGCGCATCCGCTGGAGAACCCGACGCCGCTGTCCAACTTGCTGGAAATGCTGGCCATCCTGCTGATCCCGGCGGCGCTGTGCATCACCTTCGGGAAGATGGTGGGGGACATCCGCCAGGGCACCGCCATCCTCGCTGCGATGGTTCTCGTGCTGGTCGGCCTGGGCGCGGTGTGCGTCGGCGCGGAGCAGGCCGGCAACCCGCTGTTCGAGCGGCTGGGGCTGGCGACCCAAGCCTCCGACCTATCCGCCGGCGGCAACATGGAAGGCAAGGAGGCGCGCTTCGGTATCGTCAATTCGGCCATGTGGGCTACCGCCACCACGGCCGCTTCCAACGGCTCGGTCAACGCCATGCACGACTCCTTCACCCCGCTGGGCGGTCTGGTGCCGATGTGGCTGATGCAACTGGGCGAAGTGATCTTCGGCGGGGTTGGTTCCGGTCTTTACGGTATGCTGATGTTCGCCATCGTGGCGGTGTTCGTCGCCGGGCTGATGATCGGCCGCACGCCGGAATATCTGGGCAAGAAGATCGAGGCCTTCGAGGTCAAGATGGCCGCTGTCGCTATCCTGGTGCCGCCGCTGGCGGTGCTGCTCGGCGCGGCCGTCGCGGTGGTGGTGGATGCCGGCGTGGCCGGCGTCGCAAACCCCGGCGCCCATGGCTTCTCGGAAATCCTCTATGCCTTCTCGTCGGCCGGCAATAACAACGGCAGTGCCTTCGCCGGCCTGTCGGCCAACACCCCCTTCTATAACGGCATGCTCGGGCTGGCGATGCTGATGGCGCGCTACTGGCTAGTCATCGCGGTGCTGGCCATCGCCGGCTCGCTGGCGGCCAAGAAAATCGTCCCCGCCTCGGCCGGCACGCTACCTACCCATACCCCGCTATTCGTGCTGTTGTTGATCGGCAGCGTGATCGTTGTCGGCGCCCTCACCTTCTTGCCAGCGCTGGCGCTGGGGCCCGTGGTCGAACAGTTGCAGATGCTAGGCGTGCGCTAAGGAACATCCCATGAAAAAGACACCTTCCCTGTTCGATTCGAATCTGCTGCAAACCGCGGCACGGGATGCGCTCAAGCGCCTGTCGCCGCGCCACCAACTGAAGAACCCGGTGATGTTCGTGGTCTGGCTGGGTAGCCTCCTGACCAGCGGGCTCCTCATCCATGCGCTGGGCGGCCAGGGCGGCGCGCAGGGTGTGGAAACCCCGGGCTTCATTCTCGCCATCACCCTCTGGCTATGGTTCACGGTGCTGTTCGCTAATTTTGCCGAGGCGCTGGCGGAAGGGCGCGGCAAGGCGCAGGCGGCGGCACTCAAAGGGCTGAAAAAGACCGTGTTTGCCAAGAAGCAGCTGGAACCAAGGTACGGCAGCCCATGGAATAGGCAACCAGCGGAAGACCTGCGCCGTGGTGACGTGGTGCTGGTCGAGGCCGGCGATACCATCCCGGGGGACGGCGAGGTGATCGAGGGTGTCGCTTCGGTGGACGAATCCGCCATCACCGGTGAATCGGCCCCGGTCATTCGCGAATCGGGCGGCGATTTCAGCGCCGTCACCGGTGGCACCCGTGTGCTGTCCGACTGGCTGGTGGTACGCATCAGCGTCAATCCGGGCGAGACCTTCCTCGATCGTATGATCGGCATGGTGGAAGGCGCGAAACGCCAGAAGACGCCGAACGAGATTGCCCTGACCATCCTGCTGGTGGCGCTGACCCTGACTTTTCTGCTGGCCACGGCGACTTTGCTGCCGTTCTCGATCTACAGTGTGGCAACGGCGGGTAGCGGTACGGTCATCACCATCACCGTACTGATCGCGCTGTTGGTCTGTTTGATCCCGACCACCATCGGTGGCCTGCTCTCCGCCATCGGTGTGGCCGGCATGGGCCGCATGCTAGGCAAGAACGTCATCGCCACCTCCGGCAAGGCGGTCGAGGCGGCTGGCGACGTCGACGTGCTGCTGCTTGACAAGACCGGCACCATTACGCTGGGTAATCGCCAGGCCACCGCCTTCCTGCCCGCGCCCGGCGTGACCCCGGCGGAACTGGCGGAAGCCGCGCTGCTGGCCTCGCTGGCCGACGAAACCCCTGAAGGCCGCTCCATCGTCGTTCTCGCCAAGGAGGCGCTGCATCAGCGCGGCAGAGACATTCATGCCGACGGTGCCAGCTTTGTGCACTTCACCGCGCAGACCCGCATGAGCGGTATCGACTGGCAGGGCCGTACCATCCGCAAGGGCGCGGCGGATTCGGTGCGTGGCTACGTCGAGGCTCAGGGAGACACCTGGCCGCGGCCGGTGCAAGAAGCGGTGGACGACATCGCCCGGCGTGGCTCGACGCCGCTGGCCGTCGTCGATGGCTCACGCGTACTCGGCGCCGTGGAACTGAAGGACATCGTCAAGGGTGGCATTAAGGAACGCTTCATCGAACTGCGACGCATGGGCATCAAGACCATCATGATCACCGGCGACAACCGCCTCACCGCCGCCGCCATCGCCGCCGAGGCCGGGGTCGACGACTTCCTCGCCGAGGCGACGCCGGAAGCCAAACTGAAGCTGATCCGCCAGCATCAGGCCGAAGGCCGTCTGGTGGCGATGACTGGCGATGGCACCAATGACGCCCCGGCGCTGGCCCAGGCCGATGTCGCGGTGGCGATGAACACCGGCACCCAGGCCGCCAAGGAGGCGGGCAATATGGTCGACCTGGATTCCAACCCGACAAAGCTGATCGAGATCGTTGAAACCGGCAAACAGATGCTGATGACGCGGGGCTCCCTGACCACCTTCTCCATCGCGAACGATATCGCCAAATACTTCGCTATCATCCCGGCCGCCTTCGCCACCACCTACCCTGCGCTCGGGGCGCTCAACCTGATGGGCCTGGCCACACCGGCCTCGGCGATCCTGTCGGCGGTGATCTTCAATGCCCTGATCATCGTCGCCCTGATCCCCCTTGCGCTGAAAGGCGTGGCCTACCGCCCCCTGGGCGCGGCCGCCATCCTCAACCGCAATCTGCTGGTCTATGGCCTCGGCGGCCTCATCGTGCCCTTCATCGGTATCAAGATCATCGACTTGATCCTGGTTGGGCTGAACCTTGCCTGATTGACAACCAGGCTCTATCGCCAAGCCCGCTGGGCAAAGTGCCGTGTGCCCAGCCTACGGGCCTGAATCACGCCTAAGGAACCCTCATGCTGAAAGAACTGAAACCCGCCTTCGTCATGCTGTTGGCGATGACCGCGCTCACCGGCATCCTCTACCCCCTGCTGGTCACTGGCATTGCCCAAGCCCTGTTTGCCGACGCCGCCAATGGCAGCCTGATCGAGCGCGACGGCAAGGTGGTCGGCTCCCTCTTGATCGGCCAGCACTTCAGCGACCCGAAATACTTCTGGGGTCGCCCCTCCGCCACCGGCCCGATGCCCTACAACGCCATCGCCTCCAGCGGTTCCAATCAGGGGCCGCTGAATCCGGCGCTGGAAGCTGGGGTGAAGGCCCGTATCGCCGCCCTGAAGGCCGCCGATCCGAGCCAGACCGCAGCGATCCCGGTGGACTTGGTCACCGCCTCGGGTAGCGGTCTCGACCCGCATATCAGCCCGGCCGCCGCCGCCTGGCAGGTGCCGCGTATCGCCCGCCTGCGCGGCTTGTCGATGGATGCGGTGCGTAGCCTGGTCGAGCAACACACCCAAGGCCGCCAGTTTGGCGTGTTCGGCGAGGCCAGGGTCAATGTGCTGCAACTGAATCTGGCGCTGGACCCCGTGGCCGGCAAACCGTAACGGAATGACAATCCAGACATGGCCATAGCTCCCGAACCCCCCCGGCCCAACCCCGATGCGCTGCTGGCGAAACTGGAGGCCGAGGAAGTTCGCGCAGCGCGCGGCAAGCTGAAGATCTTCTTCGGCGCCAGCCCGGGCGTCGGCAAGACTTACGCTATGCTGGTGGCAGCAGGGCAGTTGCGGGCGCAGGGGGTGGATGTCGTGGTCGGAGTGGTCGAGACCCACGGCCGCTCGGAGACTGCGTCACTCCTGCGGGGGCTGGAAGTGCTCCCGCCGCGGGAAATCTCCTACAAGGGCCATCTGCTTAAGGAGTTCGACCTGGACGAGGCATTGGCGCGCCAGCCGGGGTTGCTGCTGATGGACGAACTGGCGCATTCCAACGCCGCCGGTTCGCGTCATCCCAAACGCTGGCAGGATGTGGAGGAACTGCTGGCCGCCGGGATCGACGTCTACACCACCGTCAATGTCCAGCACCTGGAAACCCTCAATGACGTGGTGAGCGGCATCACCGGCATCAAGGTCCGGGAAACGCTGCCGGACCGCTTGTTCGACCTGGCGGACGAGGTGGTGCTGGTCGATCTGCCGCTGGACGAATTGTTGCAACGCCTGAAGGAAGGCAAGGTCTACCTGCCCCAACAGGCGGAACGGGCGATCCAGAATTTTTTTTCCGCAAGGGCAATCTGCTCGCCTTGCGGGAGTTATCCCTGCGCCGCACCGCCGACCGGGTGGACGAGGATGTGGTGGCTTACCGGCGCGACCAGTCCGTGGCCAGGGTCTGGCCGACACAGAATTCGCTGCTGGTCTGCGTTGGCCCCGAGCCGGGGGGCGAGAAGCTGGTGCGTAACGGCGCCCGCCTGGCGGCGCAGTTCGATGTGCCCTGGCATGTCATTTATGTGGAAACGCCCAAGCTGCTGCGCCTGCCGGAGGCACGGCGCACGCGCCTGCTGAGAATCCACAAGCTGGCCGCCGAACTGGGCGCGAAAACCGCCACCCTCCCCGGTGAGGATGCCGCGCGGGTCGCGCTGACTTACGCACGCGAACACAACCTGGGTAAGATCGTCCTCGGCCGCCGATCCGTGGGCTGGCGCGCCTACCGTTTCCCCTGGCAGCGCCGCTTCAGCACGCGCTTGGGCGCCCTCGCCCCGGATATCGACCTGATACTGGTGGAACTGGGTGGCGAAGCGCGTGAGGACGCCGCGCAAGCGGTCAAAGCCCCGTTCGCGAATCCCATCGGCAAGGCTGGTGGCCGCACCGGCTGGCGCCAGTAC
Source organism: Chromatiaceae bacterium (assembly GCA_016714645.1). NCBI lineage: Bacteria > Pseudomonadati > Pseudomonadota > Gammaproteobacteria > Chromatiales > Chromatiaceae > Chromatiaceae bacterium. Next base: position 658,731 of record JADKCI010000002.1, read on the forward strand.
GGCCTGGCATTGGCCGCCGTCGTCGCGGTGACCCTGCTCGCCACGCCGCTGCACAATATCCTGGAGTTGGCCAACATCGTCATGTTGTTCCTGCTGGCGGTGCTGTTTGCAGCGTTCAAGCTCGGGCGCGGCCCGGCGCTGCTGACTTCATTCTTGTCGGTGGCGGCGTTCGATTTCTTCTTCGTCTCGCCGCGGCTTACGTTTGCGGTCCACGATGCCCAGTATCTGGTTACCTTCGCCGTGATGCTGGCGGTCGCCCTGAGTATCGCCCACCTGACCACCGGCCTGGGCTTTCAGGCGCGTGTGGCGGCAAGTCGCGAGCGGCGCATGCGCGCGCTTTATGAAATGGCGCGGGAGTTATCGAGCGCGCTGGTGCTGGAGCAGATCGAAGAAATCGGCGACCGCTCTGTCTCCAGCACTCTCGGCGTCCATGCCCATTTGCTGCTGCCTGACGACCAGGGCAAGCTGCCCGTCAACCTTTCGCGCGGCGAAGTGCTCGACCTGGGCATCGCGCAATGGGCGCTGGATCACGGTCAAGCCGCCGGTTGCGGCACCGATACCCTGCCGGCCAGCCCGGTTCTTTATGTACCCTTGAAGGCCACCATGCGGGTGCGTGGCATCATGGCCATCGCGCCGCGCCAGGAAGGCGGTTTGCTCAATCCGGAACAACAGCGCCTGCTCGATACCTTCGCCGCCCTGATTGGCATCGCGCTGGAACGGGTGCATTACATCGCCGTCGCCCAGGAAGCCCTGGTCAGCATGGAATCGGAACGCCTGCGGAATAGTTTGTTGTCCAGTATCTCGCACGATCTGCGCACTCCGCTGACGGCCCTGGTCGGCCTGATCGACGCCATGATGCTGATCGAGCCGAAACTGTCGCCGCCGCACCTGGAACTCGCCGCCGCCATCCGCGAACAGGCGCTGCGCACCAATGCTCAGGTGAACAAGCTGCTCGACATGGCCCGCCTACAGGACAGCAAGGTCATCCTCAGGCGCGAATGGCAACCCCTGGAGGATGCCGTCGGCGCCGCGCTGCAGGCCTGCACTACGCTTCTCGAAGGCTATACCGTACGCATCGATTTGCCGGACGACCTGCCCGAGCTGGAGCTGGATGCGGTCCTGATGGAACGGGTGTTCAGCAATCTGCTGGAAAACGCCGCGAAATACACGCCGCCGGGTAGCGTCATAGAAATCGCCGCCCGCGTCGCCGGGGCGGATATCGAGGTCTCGGTCTGCGATAATGGACCCGGCCTGCCACCTGGCCGCGAGCAGGTCATCTTCGAGAAATTCGCCCGTGGCCAGGAGGAAAGCCCCATCCTCGGCGTCGGGCTGGGGCTGGCCATCGTACGCGCCATCGTCGTCGCGCATGGCGGCCGTGTCTGGGCGCGCAACCGAGCCCGGGATCGGCACCCACAAGCTGGGGCCTGCTTCGTATTCACCCTACCAATCGGCAATCCACCGGCTATCCAGGAATCGGAATGAGCGAACCGATCGTGAACCTGGTACTGATCGAAGATGACAAGGAAATCCGCCGCTTCCTGCATAGCGCCCTCGGCGCATCCGGCTTCCAGGTCTGGCAGGCGGAAACCGCCGAGCGCGGTCTGATCGAGGCTGCCACCCGCCAGCCGGAATTGATCATTCTCGATCTGGGCCTGCCCGACCGGGATGGCCTCGATGTCATTCGCGATCTGCGCGCCTGGACCCCCATTCCGATCCTGATTCTCTCCGCGCGTGGCGAGGAAACACAGAAAGTGGCAGCCCTGGATGCGGGCGCCGACGACTATGTGACCAAGCCCTTTGGCGTCCCGGAATTGCTGGCCCGCCTGCGCGCCTTGCTGCGCCGGGTGGTCCGCATCCAGGACGGGGGCAAAGCCCTGGTCGAGTTCGGCAATCTGCGCATTGACCTGGCCCACCGCACGGTCACGCGGGCCAACCAAGCTGTGCATTTGACGCCGATCGAATACCGCATGTTGACTGTGCTGCTCACCCATGCCGGCCGCGTGTTGACGCACCGGCAATTGCTCAAGGAGGTCTGGGGACCATCGCACCTGGATCGCATCCATTATCTGCGCGTCTTCATGGCCGGCCTGCGCCGCAAACTGGAAGACGAACCGGCGCGGCCCCAACACCTGCTCACCGTGTCCGGGGTTGGCTATCGGCTGGAAATATAACTGCGGCAGAATCCTGCCAAAGTCCTCCCGACGGCCCGCCCCTTTACCACCCCCCCGCAGGGATGTGCCTGACTTAAAGGAAAGGGACTCCTGATTTAAGGGCGACCCACCGGTGCCAGGCCAAGATCCTGGCACAGTCTGAGCACCGGACCCGCCTGATTCATGCTGTAAAAGTGCAGGCCCGGGGCGCCACCCTCCAGCAGGCGGCGGCAGAGGCCGAGGACGACCTCGTGACCGAAGGCGCGGATGGCCTCGATGTCGTCGCCCAGGGCCTCCAGGCGTTTGCGGACCCAGCGCGGGATCTCGGCGCCGCAGGCGTCCGAGAAGCGGGCGAGTTGGGAGAAGTTGGTGATGGGCATAATGCCGGGCTGGATGGGGATCTGAATACCCCGGTCCGCGCAGCGCTCGACAAAGCCAAAATAGGCGTCGGGGTTGTAGAAATACTGGGTGATGGCGGCGTTGGCGCCGGCCTCGACCTTGCGCTGGAAGTGGGCCAGGTCCTGATCGGCGTTGGGGGCCTGGGGATGGACCTCCGGGTAGGCCGCGACCTCGATGTAGAAGTGGTCGCCGGTCTCCTGGCGGATGAAGGCCACCAGTTCGTTGGCATTGCGGAAGTCGCCGGCGGCGCCCAGCCCCATGCCGGAGGGCAGATCGCCGCGCAGGGCCACCAGGTGGCGAATGCCCTGACCTTGGTAACGTTCCAGGATGTTGCGGATCTCGGCCCGGCTGGAACCGATGCAGGCCAGGTGGGGGGCGGCCGCGATGCCCCTGGCCAGGAGCAGGTCCAGGGTCGCGAAGGTGCTCTCCCGGGTGGAGCCGCCGGCCCCGTAGGTGACGGAGAAGTACGTCGGCCCCACGGCATTCATCAGGTCGATACTGGCGGCGAGTTTGGTCATCCCCTCCGGGGTCTTGGGCGGGAACAGCTCGAAGCTGAAAGCGGGTTGGTGGTTACGGGGGGCTGGCATGGGTGCTCCTGTCAGGCGTGAGAGGGTTGCCTCGGGGCAGGGGAGAATGAAGGTGTTCCTGGGCCTTGGCTACGGGGGCCGTGGGGCAGGAGATACCCGAGCCCCCATGCCCGCAAAGCCATTGGTGCCCGGAGTCGGTGGACCCGCCGTTAGCGAGGCGGGAGGCGCCAGAACCCCAGTGGGCCCTGGCGCCTTGATCAGATCTCAATATCGATAGTATTCAGGCTTGTAGGGGCCTTCCACCGGCACGCCAATGTAGTCGGCCTGGGACTGGCTGAGCTGACTGAGGTGGACGCCGATCTTGCCCAGGTGCAGACGCGCCACCTCCTCGTCCAGCTTTTTCGGCAGGACATAGACGCCGATCGGGTACTGGTCGCGATGGTTGAAGAGCTCCATCTGGGCCAGGATCTGGTTGGTGAAGCTGTTGGACATGACGAAGCTGGGGTGGCCGGTGGCGCAGCCCAGGTTCACCAGCCGGCCCTTGGCGAGCAGAATGATGCGCCGGCCGGTGGGGAAGATGACGTGATCCACCTGAGGCTTGATCTCGTCCCAGACGTAGCCCTCAATGGAGGCGACGTCGATCTCGTTGTCGAAGTGGCCGATATTGCAGACGATGGCCTGGTCCTTCATGGCCAGCAGGTGGTCATGGGTGATGATGTCGAGGTTGCCGGTGGCGGTGACAAAGATGTCCGCCAAGGGCGCGGCCTCCTCCATGGTGACCACCTTGTAACCTTCCATGGCGGCCTGGAGGGCGCAGATGGGGTCGATCTCGGAGACCCAGACCTGAGCGCCCAGCCCGCGCAGGGACTGGCAGCAACCCTTACCGACGTCGCCGTAGCCGGCGACCATGGCGATCTTGCCGGCGATCATGACATCGGTGGCGCGCTTGATGCCGTCCACCAGGGACTCACGGCAGCCGTAGAGGTTGTCGAACTTGGACTTGGTGACCGAGTCGTTGACGTTCATGGCCGGGAAGAGGAGGGTCTCGGCCTTGGCCATCTCGTAGAGGCGATGGACGCCGGTGGTGGTTTCCTCGGTGACGCCGCGAATCTCGGCGGCGAGCCGGGTCCAGTGCTGGCTGTCGCGCTGGAAGGTCCGGCCGAGGACGCCGAGGATGGCGCGCCATTCCTCGTTATCCTGGGCGGTCGGTGCGGGGACGGCGCCGGCCTTCTCGTATTCGACGCCCTTGTGCACCAGCAGGGTAGCGTCGCCGCCATCGTCCAGGATCATGTTGGGGCCGCCGCCGTCGGGCCAATTGACCACCTGCTCGGTGCACCACCAGTATTCCTCCAGGGTCTCGCCCTTCCAGGCATAGACGGGGACGCCGCCCGCGGCAATGGCGGCGGCGGCATGGTCCTGGGTGGAAAAGATGTTGCAGGAACACCAGCGCACCTGGGCGCCAAGCGCGACCAGGGTCTCGATGAGGACCGCGGTCTGGATGGTCATGTGCAGGCTGCCGGTGACCCGGGCGCCCTTGAGGGGCTGGGTGGCCGCGTACTTGTGGCGCAGGGCCATGAGACCGGGCATCTCCGTCTCGGCGATGGCGATCTCCTTGCGGCCCCAGGCGGCGAGGGCGATGTCGGCAACCTTGTAGTCGGTAAACTCACTCATGCTAGTCAACTCCAGTGATTATCAGAGTGAGCGCCGTTGTCGGGGTTGGCCACTACCGAGCCTGGCCCCTGCTGGGGTCGCAGCGCTCCTCGGCGTGGGGTGAGGGAAAAATGAGCGCCTAAAGCCCGGCCGCGGCGCGCAGGGCCTCCGCGCGGTCGGTGCGCTCCCAGGTGAACTCCGGCTCCTCGCGCCCGAAGTGCCCATAAGCCGCGGTCTTGAGGTAGATGGGCCGCACCAGATCCAGCATCTGGACGATGCCGTAGGGGCGCAGGTCGAAGTGCTCGCGCACCAGTTGGGCGATCCGCTCCTCGTCGATCCTGGCGGTGCCGAAGGTCTCGATGGAGATGGAGGTTGGTTCGGCCACGCCAATGGCGTAGGAGACCTGGATCTCGCAGCGGTCGGCCAGCCCGGCGGCGACGATGTTCTTGGCCACGTAGCGCCCGGCGTAGGCGGCGGAGCGGTCCACCTTGGACGGGTCCTTGCCGGAGAAGGCGCCGCCGCCGTGACGGGCGGCCCCGCCGTAGGTATCGACGATGATCTTGCGCCCGGTCAGTCCGCAGTCGCCGACGGGGCCGCCGATGACGAAGGAACCGGTGGGGTTGATGTGAAACCGGGTGCCTTTGTGGATCCAGTCGGCGGGGATGATGGGCAGGATGATGTTCTCCATCACCGCCTCGCACAGGTGCTTATAGTCCACGTCGGGGTCGTGCTGAGTGGATAGCACCACCGCCTCCACCCCGACCACCTGGTTGTCGGCGTAGCGCAGGGTGACCTGGCTCTTGGCATCCGGGCGCAGCCAGGGCAGGACGTGGGTCTTGCGCATCTCGGCCTGGCGCTGGACCAGGCGATGGGCATAGGTGATGGCCGCGGGCATGAGGACATCGGTCTCGTTGGTGGCGTAACCGAACATCAGGCCCTGGTCGCCGGCACCCTGCTCCTCGGGGGCGGAACGGTTCACGCCCTGGGCGATGTCGCTGGACTGTTTGCCGATCAGGGATATGACGGCACAGGTCGAGCCGTCGAAGCCGACATGGGAGCTGGTGTAGCCGATGTCGCGGACCACCTTGCGCACCACCTCGTCGAGATCGACCCAGGCGTTGGTGGTGATTTCACCGCCGACGATCACGGCCCCGGTCTTGATCATGGTCTCGCAGGCGACGCGGGCGTGCTGGGGGTCCGGATCCTGGGTCAGGATGGCATCCAGGATAGCGTCGGAGATCTGATCGGCGACCTTGTCGGGATGACCCTCGGAGACGGATTCGGAGGTGAAGATGGTTTCTTTCGACATGGTAAGGTAAGGGCTCCTTGCTGTGGCTCCCCGAGGGCGCCGGATGAAAACGGCGGATTCTAGGGCCCTTGGCCCCTCATTCCTAGTAGCAGTCTTGGATTTTTCCCCCTAAGGGGTAAGATGGACCGGTTTCGCGCTCCGTCTTAACCTAGTTCAGATCCCCACGAGGAGAGGCTCCCCATGGTATCCCTGCAAACCCCAGTCTGCGATTTTGGTCGGTTAGCCCCGGATTTCAACCTGCCCGGCGTGGATGGTCGCCGCTGGACCCGTGACGACTGCAAGGGTGACCAGGGACTGCTGGTCATGTTCATCTGCAACCATTGTCCCTACGTCAAGGCGGTCATCGACCGCATCATCCGCGATGCCCGGGACCTGGCGCCCCTCGGCATCCGCTGCGTGGCCATCCTGTCCAACGATCCCAGCGATTACCCGGAAGATTCCTTTGACAACATGCGGCACCTCGCCCAGGAGCTGGATTTCCCCTTCCCCTACCTGTTCGACGAGACCCAAGAGGTGGCCAAGGCCTATGGCGCCGTCTGCACCCCGGACTTTTTCGGCTACAACGGCAATCTGGAACTCCAGTACCGGGGCCGCCTCGACGAGAGCCGCAAGGAGGCCGCCCCCGCGGACGTCCGTCGCGACCTTTTCGAGGCCATGAAAGCGGTTGCCGCCACCGGGGAAGGCCCGCGCGACCAGATTCCCAGCATGGGCTGCTCCATCAAGTGGCGGGAAAATTGAAGGTTTTCCCTAGTACCCCGGGCCAGGGCGCAGAGCTCTGTAACAAAATCAGTATATTAGAATCTATAAAAGTATTTTTGCCTGCATAAGCCCAGTTGGTTTGCGGTGAGGGGCTAAATTGGGCCAAAATATACGACCTTTTGCCATGCTGGCCAGGGGCGCGCAGCCAATCCAGCCAGACGCCGACCACAAGACTTCGGTCTCCACAACAACTACGAGGAGGGGCTTCATGTCCTCACGCAAAGAACTGGCGAACGCGATCCGCGCCCTGAGCATGGATGCGGTTCAGAAGGCCAAGTCCGGTCACCCAGGCGCCCCCATGGGCATGGCGGATATCGCCGAGGTGCTGTGGAACGACTATATGTGCCACAACCCGGTCAATCCCAACTGGGCCAACCGTGACCGCTTCGTGCTCTCCAACGGGCACGGGTCCATGCTGATCTATTCCCTGCTGCACCTCACGGGTTACGACCTCGGTGTCGAGGACCTCAAGTCTTTCCGGCAACTTCATTCCAAGACCCCAGGGCACCCCGAGTACGGCTATGCCCCCGGCATCGAAACCACCACGGGCCCTCTGGGGCAGGGCCTGACCAATGCGGTGGGCATGGCCCTCGCCGAGAAGGTTCTCGCCGGCCAGTTCAACCAGCCCGGCCACGAGATCGTCAATCACCACACCTATGTCTTCCTGGGTGATGGCTGCCTGATGGAAGGCATCTCCCACGAGGCCTGCTCCCTGGCGGGCGCCCTGGGCCTGGGTAAGCTGATCTGCTTCTACGACGACAACAACATCTCCATTGATGGCGAGGTGCGCGGTCACGGCACTACCCCGGCCTGGTTCCTGGACGACACCCCCAAGCGCTTCGAGGCCTATGGCTGGCATGTCATCCCCAAGGTCGATGGTCATGACCCCGAGGCCATCAAGGCCGCGATCGAGGTGGCCCGCGCCATGGACGGCAAGCCGTCCCTGATCTGCTGCCAGACCATCATCGGTTTCGGCTCGCCCAACAAGCAGGGCAAGGAAGACTGCCATGGCGCCCCACTGGGCGACGACGAGATCGTCCTGACCCGCGAGAACCTAGGCTGGCGTCATTCCCCCTTCGAGATCCCCCAGGATGTCCAGTCCGCCTGGGATGCCCGGGATGCCGGTGCCCGCGCCGAGGCCGAATGGAGTGCCCACTTCGAGGCCTATGCTGCGGCCTATCCCATCCAGGCGGCGGAGTTTCAGCGCCGCATGGCCGGGGACCTGCCCGCCGACTGGGCCGAAAAGTCCGATGCCTTCGTCGCCGCCGTGGTGGCCAAGGCCGAGACCATTGCCTCCCGCAAGGCCTCCCAGAATGCCCTGGACGGTTTCGGTCCCCTGCTGCCAGAGCTGCTGGGTGGTTCCGCCGACCTGGCCGGCTCCAACCTGACGATCTGGAAGGGCTGCAAGGGCGTTAGCCGCACGGATGCCTCGGGCAACTACATCTACTATGGCGTGCGCGAGTTCGGCATGTCCGCCATTATGAACGGCGCCGCCCTGCATGGGGGCTTCGTTCCCTATGGCGCCACCTTCCTTATGTTCTCGGAATATGCCCGCAATGCCCTGCGCATGGCGGCCCTGATGAAGGTGCCCAGCATCTTCGTCTATACCCACGACTCCATTGGTCTGGGCGAGGACGGCCCCACCCACCAGCCCGTCGAGCAGATTCCGACCCTGCGCCTTATCCCCAACATGAGCGTCTGGCGCCCCTGCGACGCGGTCGAGTCCGCCGTGGCCTGGAAGTTGGCGATCGAGCGCAAGACGGGGCCAAGCTGCCTCATTTTCTCCCGCCAGAACCTGGCCCACATGGACCGCGACGCCGACCAGATGGCGAGTATCACTCGCGGTGGCTATGTGCTGCGCGATTGCGCCGGTACGCCGGATGCCATCCTCATCGCCACGGGTTCCGAGGTGGAACTGGCGGTCAAGGCCGCCGATGCCCTGGCAGCGGGCGGTAAGGCCGTGCGGGTGGTCTCCATGCCCAGCACCGATACCTTCGATGCCCAGGACGCGGCCTATCGGGAGTCCGTGCTGCCCCGCGCCGTGACGACCCGGGTCGCGATCGAGGCGGCCTGCACCGCCGGCTGGTGGAAGTATGTCGGTTGCCAGGGCGCCGTGATCGGTATCGACCGCTTCGGTGAGTCCGCCCCCGCCGGCGATCTCTTCAAGGCCTTCGGCTTCACGGTCGATCAGGTGGTGGCTACCGTCAAAGGCCTCCTCTAGGACCTACCCCGGGGCCTTTTTTTCGGAGGCCCCGCTTCTCCCTTATATCCCTTATACAACCAGACCAGGAGCAAACGCATGACGATCAAAGTGGGCATCAACGGATTTGGCCGCATCGGCCGCATGGCCTTCCGCGCAATCGCCAAGGACTTTCCGAGCATCGAGGTCGTGGGTATCAACGACCTCCTGGCCCCCGACTACCTGGCCTATATGCTTAAGTATGATTCGGTCCATGGCAACTTCCCGGGCGACATCGCCGTTGACGGCAACACCATGATCGTCAATGGCAAGCGCATTCGTCTGACCGCCGAGCGCGACCCCGCCAACCTCAAGTGGGACGAGATCGGCGCCGAACTGATCATCGAGTGCACCGGCTTTTTCCTGGACGAGGCCTCCTGCCAGAAGCACATCGAGGCGGGTGCCAAGAAGGTGGTGCAGAGTGCCCCTTCCAAGGATGCCACCCCCATGTTCGTCTATGGCGTCAATCACAAGACCTATGCCGGCCAGGCCATCATCTCGGCGGCCTCCTGCACCACCAACTGCCTGGCCCCGGTCGCCAAGGTCCTGCATGATAACTGGGGCATCAAGCGCGGCCTCATGACCACGGTGCATGCCGCCACCGCCACCCAGAAGACCGTCGATGGCCCCTCCATGAAGGACTGGCGCGGCGGTCGCGGCATCCTGGAGAACATCATCCCATCCTCCACCGGTGCCGCCAAGGCGGTCGGCGTGGTGCTGCCCGAGCTGAATAAGAAGCTGACCGGCATGGCCTTTCGCGTCCCGACCTCCGATGTCTCCGTGGTCGATCTCACCGTCGAGCTGAACAAGGAAGCCGATTACGCCGACATCTGCAAGGCGATGAAAGACGCCTCCGAGTCGGGTGACCTGGCCGGCGTCCTGGCTTATACCGACGAGAAGGTCGTCTCCACCGACTTCCGTGGCCGATCCACCCCCTCGATCTTCGACTCCGAGGCCGGCATCGCCCTCGACAAGACCTTCGTCAAGGTCGTTGCCTGGTACGACAACGAATACGGTTATACCTGCAACATGCTGCGCATGGTCGAGCACGTCGCCCAGTAGGCGTCGGGATACCGGCGAGCGGCGGCACGGATGCCGCCCGCCTGACCGGCGGTTCCAAGTGCGGATCAGACCCCTGGCCGTACCCAGACCAGAGTCATTCGGAAAGCCAGGCCCGTTTTCCCAAGAGCTTTAGTCGACCATAACCAAGACACGGGGAGCAGTTTCATGTCATTCATCAAGTTGACCGATCTCGATCTGTCCGGCAAGCGGGTGCTGATCCGTGCCGACCTCAATGTCCCCGTCAAGGAGGGCAAGGTGACCTCGGACGCGCGCATCACCGCCTCCATGCCGACCATGGAGCATTGCCTCAAGGCCGGGGCCAAGGTGATGGTCACCTCCCATCTGGGGCGCCCGACCGAGGGGGAATGGACCCCCGAGGTGTCCCTGCAACCGGTGGCGGACAACATTGCCGCGCGCCTGGGCAAGCCGGTACGCTTGATTCGGGACTGGGTGGACGGTGGCTTCGAGGTCGCCCCCGGTGAGTTGGTGGTGCTGGAAAACTGCCGCGTTAACAAGGGCGAGAAGAAGAACCTCGAGGAGACGGCCCGCAAGTACGCCGCCCTGTGCGATGTCTTCGTTATGGATGCCTTCGGCACCGCCCATCGCGCCGAGGCCTCGACCACCGGCGTCGGCGATTACGCCCCCGTGGCCTGTGCCGGTCTGCTGCTGGCGGAAGAACTGGACGCCTTGGGCAAGGCCCTGGCCAACCCGGCTCGGCCCATGGTCGCCATCGTGGGCGGTTCCAAGGTCTCCACCAAGCTCACGGTGCTGGAGGCCCTGTCCCAGAAGGTCGATCAGCTCGTGGTCGGTGGCGGCATCGCCAATACCTTCCTCAAGGCCGCTGGCTTTCCGGTCGGCAAGTCGCTGTGCGAGGACGACCTGGTCGAGACCGCCAAGGACCTGATGGGCAAGATGACCGCCCGCAACGCCACCATCCCCATCGCCGTGGACGTGGTGTGCGGCAAGCAGTTCGCCGAGAACGAGCCCGCTGTCCTCAAGAAGCCCGCCGAAGTGACCGAAGACGACATGATCTTCGACATCGGCCCCGAGTCCGCCCGGCAACTGGCGGACATCATCGCCAAGGCCGGCACCATCATCTGGAACGGCCCGGTCGGCGTCTTCGAGTTTGACCAGTTTGGCGCCGGCACCAAAACCCTGGCCATGGCCATCGCCGAGGCCCCAGGCTTCTCCCTGGCGGGGGGTGGCGACACCATCGCCGCCATCCAGAAGTACGATATCTATGACCGGGTGTCCTACATCTCCACCGCCGGTGGGGCCTTCCTGGAATTCCTGGAGGGCAAGACCCTGCCGGCCGTGGCCATGCTCGAAGCACGGGCCAAGGGCTGAGGTCGGTTCGCCCACGGGTGGCGCCCGCCGCCGCCCGTCACCCCTCCATCGCCGAGTCCGGAACTGAATCTGCCGTCCCATGCCCCCCAGACGCACCAAGATCGTCGCCACCCTCGGACCCGCCACGGATGGCGAGGGTTCCCTAGACCGGCTCGTCGCCGCCGGTATCGATGTGGCCCGCCTCAACTTGTCCCATGACTCCCACGAGCGCCACCGGGAGCGCGCCCACCGGCTGCGGGCCAGCGCCCACGCCCTAGGCCGCGACGTGGCGGTGCTGGTTGACCTCCAGGGCCCCAAGATCCGCATCGGCCGTTTCGCTACCGGCGCCATCCGGCTTGCGGATGGCGATCGCTTCAATATCGACGCCAACTGCCCCCTGGACGGGGGTGATGCCCACCGGGTCGGTACCACCTACCGCGCCTTGGCCGATGATGTGGCGCGGGGTGACAGCCTCATCCTTGACGACGGGGCCATTGAGCTCTGGGTGGAGGAGGTGGCGGGCGGGGCGATTCGCTGCAAGGTGGTGATGGGCGGGGTCCTGTCGGATAACAAAGGCATCAACAAGCGCGGCGGTGGTCTCTCCGCTCCGGCCCTGACTGATAAGGACGTCCGCGACATCCGCTTCGCCGCCGAGATTCAGGCCGATTATCTGGCGATATCCTTCGTGCGCGGTCCCGAGGATGTGCGCCAGGCCCGCGCCATCTTTGCCGAGGCCGGCGGCGAGGGCGGTATCGTCGCCAAGATCGAGCGTGCCGAGGCCCTGGCGGTCATTGATGACATCATCCTCGCCGCTGATGCCATCATGATCGCCCGCGGCGACCTGGGGGTTGAGATCGGCGATGCCGAACTCCCCTCGGTTCAGAAGGATCTGGTGCATCGGGCCCGCTCTCTGAATAGCCTGGTCATCACCGCCACCCAGATGATGCAGTCCATGATCGAGCACCCGGTGCCGACCCGGGCCGAGGTCTTCGATGTGGCCAATGCCGTTCTGGACGGTACGGATGCGGTCATGCTCTCCGCCGAGACTTCGGTGGGGGCCTACCCCATCAAGACCGTGGAGGCCATGCATCGCGTCTGCCTGGAAGCGGAGAAGAACGCCCTCGTCACCCGCTCCCATCACCGCCTGGACTCGGTCTTTGGCCGCGTGGACGAGGCCATCGCCATGGCCGCCATGTACACCGCCAACCACTTGGGGGTGAAGGCCATCGCCGCCCTCACCGAGAGCGGCGCCACCGTCAAGTGGATGTCGCGCATCAGTTCCGGCATCCCCATCTATGCCCTCACCCGGCACACGCCTACCCGCCGTCAGGTCACCCTGATGCGGGGCGTCTATCCGGTCAGTTTCGACGTCGCCCATACCGATATACACGCCGTCAACAACGAGGTCATCGAGGAACTGCTCCGCGCCGGCACGGTCCGCGATGGCGATCTGGTCATCATTACCAAGGGCGACCGCCGCGGCGTTGAAGGCCAGACCAATGTCCTCAAGATCATGCGCGTGGGCGAGCATGCCCAGCTGGCCCACGACTGAACCCCGAACCCACTTCAACCGTCAACCCATTCACCGAAACGAGGAGACAAGACATGGCCCTGATTTCCCTGCGTCAGATGCTGGACCACGCCGCCGAGCATGGCTACGGCGTACCCGCCTTCAACGTCAACAACCTGGAGCAGATGCGCGCCATCATGGAAGCTGCCGAGCAGACCGATTCCCCGGTCATCGTGCAGGCCTCCGCCGGCGCCCGTAAATACGCCGGCGCCCCCTTCCTGCGCCACCTCATCCTCGCCGCCATCGAGGAGTTCCCCCAGATCCCGGTGTGCATGCACCAGGATCATGGCACCTCCATGCCCGTCTGCCAGCGCTCCATCCAGCTCGGCTTCTCTTCTGTCATGATGGATGGCTCCCTGGGCGTCGATGGCAAGACCCCGACCTCCTATGAATACAATGTGGCCATCACCAAGCAGGTGGTCGAGATCGCCCATGCCTGTGGCGTCTCCGTCGAGGGCGAACTGGGCTGTCTGGGCTCGCTCGAAACCGGCCAGGCTGGCGAGGAAGATGGCATTGGCGCCGAGGGTACCCTGGATCACAGCCAGCTCCTGACGGACCCCGAGGAGGCCGCCGACTTCGTCAAGAAGACCGGCGTTGACGCCCTGGCCATCGCCATCGGTACCTCCCATGGCGCCTACAAGTTCACCCGGCCGCCCACGGGCGACATCCTCGCCATCCAGCGCATCAAGGACATCAACGCCCGCATCCCCAACACCCACCTGGTCATGCACGGTTCCTCGTCCGTGCCCCAGGAGTGGCTGGCCATCATCAACGAATATGGCGGCAACATGGGCGAGACCTATGGCGTCCCCGTCGAGGAGATCGCCGAGGGCATCAAGAACGGCGTTCGCAAGGTCAACATCGACACCGACCTGCGCATGGCTTCCACCGGTGCCATCCGCAAGTTCCTGGCCGAGAACACCAAGGAGTTTGATCCCCGCAAGTACTTCATCGCCGCCACCAAGGCCATGAAGGGCATTTGCGTGGCCCGTTACGAGGCTTTTGGCACCGCCGGCAACGCCAGCAAGATCGTCGCCGGGGGCGTCATGTCCCTGGATCGCATGACTGAGCGCTATTTGAAGGGCGAACTGGATCCGCAGGTGAGGTAAGACCGGGTCGGGGGTACTGACCTACGCTAGCCCCGCGCTTGCGAGGGGCGGTGTATGTCCAGGTCGAAAACCAGAGGGCGCCTACGGGCGCCCTCTGACGTTTCCGGCGCACCTGGGTGATGAAGCCAGGATCGACGATCGCGGCGTTGACCTGCTGCCAGAAGATGCGCCGCTTCGGCTTTTGCGGTTGACCCGGCGCTGGGAGGATGCTGAAGGGTTACCGCGGAGCTAGCCAGAGCCCATCAAGCCGGCACCGGGCGGGAGCCGGGGCGGAGGCGTCGCCACCAGTTGCCGTTGGGAAGTACGACCGCCATCACCAGGCCCAGCACCAGGACCTGATACCAGAGACTCCCGAGCCACTCCGGCGTCGCCCCGGTTTCGTACCAATTGGTCGCCACCCGCTGGAGATTGAAGAAGCTGATGTAGGTCAGGAAGGCGACGAAGAGGCGCCAGGTATTGCGCTGGCGCGGAGATCGGGCGGTCAGGGGGACCGCGAGCAGGGTGAGGGTCAGGACCGCCAGAGGGCTCGACAACCGGTATTGGAGTTCGGCCTTGTCCCGGAGGTTGTCGGAGCCCAGCAGGCTCGCGGTCGCGAAGGTGGCCCGCTTCTGGCTTTGGACATCCTCCGTCTGCCGCTGTTTGAGGCGCAGGCTGTAACGGTCAAACTCGCCAATGGCATAGTTCGCGGTGCCCGGCTTGCCGTCGTAGCGGCGGCCATCGATCAGGGTGATGAACTGCTGCCCGGTCTCCTCGTCCTGGCGCAGCATGCCCTCGCCGCTCAGGACGATCTTGATGACCTCTTCCCGCTGGTCGTGGATGAAGATATTGCGCAGGTGGCTACCATCCTGAATATCATCCACGAAGAGGGTGATCTGGCCATTATCGTGCTGGTAGAAACGGCCCGGCCTGATCCCAAAGAGCTGTTGCGCCTCATCCTGCTGGCTGGTGCGCATCTGCATGAGTTCGGTCACCACCAGGGGACGCACGGAGAGGGTTAGCCAGCCGGCGGCGAGGGCGACCGGGATGGCGGCATAGAAGAGGGCCCGGTAAGTCCGGATCGGTCCAATGCCACAGGCGGCGAAGGCAATGAGTTCGCTATGCTGGGCCATGCGGCCCAGGGTCATGAGGACGGCGGCAAAGAAGACGGGCGGCAGCAGGCTGGGCAAATCGCTGGCGATACGTAGACCCATGAAGCGCAGCACGATGTCCGAGCCCAGGGCCCCGGCGTTGATATCCTCCAGCGCCCGCAGCATGAGGAGGCTGAGCACGATCAGCAGAACGGTGCCCAGGACGGCCAGAAAGACCTTCATCACCTCTTTGAGCAGGTAGCGGTCGAGGACGGCAAGCATGGCGGTCAAGCGGACTCGGCGTTGGATTTAGGGTGCATGGCCAGCCCCTTAGGTGCGCAAGAGGTTGGCCAGGGTCTCGGCCGCCACGGGCTGCACCAGCACGGCGTGGAGCGGGAAGCGCTCCGCCAGCTTGTCCACATAGATGCGTTGGGAATTTTCGACCAGCACGATCATGCGGGCTGCCGGGGCGTATTTTTGCAGGCTGGCCAGCAGGACATCCAGATTGCTCAGATTGGCTCCGGCATAATTGCTGCCAAAACCATGAAAGAATTCGGCAACCACCCATTGGGGGGAATCGGTCTTGAGGGCCTGGATCGCCTTACGCAGAGAGGGCAGCCGGCGTTCTTCGATGCCCAGTTGGCGGTACAGGGCCGAGAAGTTGGGATGACCTGGGGATTCCACCACCGAAAATAGGAGCGCCGCCGTCATTGTCGCGTCCCTTCCTTAATCCTTACCGTCGTCACGCCGCACGACCTCAACCTGGACCTTGGCTACCAAGGCGGCTATGGCGCCCAGGGCCGTCAGGATCGGTGCCATCAGCATGAGGACGCCACCCACGGCGACGCCCGCGGATAAAGGCACATTCAGCAGCCTGGCGCCATCCGGCTTGCGAATGATGAGGCGCCGGATATTGCCTTCCGCCAGCAGCCCCTTGACATAGTCCAACAAGTCGCTGCCAGCCAGGGTGATGCGGTCACGGGGGCTGGGATCCTGGTCATCTTGGCGCATTGTTATACCCGGGCTTGTGCGAAAAGGGAGGGAAATGATAGTCCAATTGCGGGCGGCCCGATCGGGTAACTTCCGGGCAGCGCCAGCCGGGATATCTTGAGTCAGGGCGGCTAGGGCGTGGGTTTGGGCTCGCCGGGGTCCTGGGGGCGTCCCAAAGGGGCCGCGAAATACGTGATCCGCATGCCAGGCACCACGCCATGGCGAGAAGCAAAGCCACCGCGCGTCTCCAGTACGTACCTGGCCGGGCCATGGGATGGATAATGCTGGTCGGAGAAGGGGCGGGTTTCTGGGGCGATATGAATGATGCGTCCCTCGCTGTCGGCAAAGAGCATGTCCAGGGAGGCAGGGGTGTTGCGCATCCAGAAGGCCCGCGGGGCTGCCTCCGGGAAGATGAAGAGCATGCCCGTCTGATCGTCCGGTAGTATCCGGTTCATCAGTCCCCGCTCCCGCGCGGCTGGCGTATCGGCAATCTCCACCAGGAGGCTCGCTATCCGGTGCTGTTCCGTATCCTGGATTTCCAGGGTAGCATCTGGGCGGATGCCTCCCCCTTGGGCGGGCGAGACAAGCAGGCATAGCCAAGCCAGGAGCAGCAAGGGATGAACAGGGACCGGGACCCGGATGCCGGCGGTTCTTGTAAAGTTGCTAAACCAGGAAATCATCATGTCAAAGCGCCATCAGCCCATCACCAGGACCTATAATGCCATGAATCCTATCCTGAAAGCGCAATAAGACGGTATTTTGCCATCACCATGCTCGAAGGTTATCTGGGCCTCTTTCTCGTAGCCTTTCTGGCGGCGACCCTCCTGCCCGCCTATTCCGAGGTCCTTTTCGTAGGCCTGCTTGCGGCGGGTTACGATCCTTTGGCGCTCTGGGCTTGGGCCACGGCGGGCAATACGCTCGGCGCGGCGGTCAACTGGCTGTTGGGCCGCTACTTGCTTCACTATCAGGATCGATCCTGGTTTCCTTTCAAATCGGCTACCCTGGGCCTGGCCCAGGGGTGGTTCCAACGCTATGGCGTCTGGTCCCTGTTGTTCTCCTGGGCGCCCATCGTCGGGGATTCCTTGACCTTTATCGCCGGCCTGATGGGGGTGCGATTTCCCCTCTTCCTGCTGCTCACGGCCCTGGGTAAGGGGGCTCGCTATGCCATGATGCTGGGATTGGTGTGGGTAATTTAGTCCCCCGACCCTGGTATTAGCCGTGAACTTCATCCTTGCCGCCCGCCGGGGCGGTTGGCCTGCTCGTAATGATTCCAGCAAGGCGTTGGACCAGTGCTTCAGGCTTTATTGGGCCTGTCGCGAAGAGTAATCTAGTAGGATGATCGTTAATAGGCGTCGGCCCCCTGACACCCTGGTGACGCGCCAAAATTTCCCCTCACCCATTTTTGGAGACCCACGTGATTTATGCACGGCTGTACGAGACCCAAGAGGCGGCACGCGAGGCCGTCGCTAAACTCAAGAAGGAGGGTTTCCCCGAAGAAACCCTCTTCCTGGTGACGCCGGACTCCAACCATGAAGAGGGCTCGGTCGAGAACCTCGCGACCGCGATCCGGGCCGGTTTCATGGAAGGCTACGACGCCCCCGTCTATGCCCAGGGCCTGGAGAGTGGCCGCTCGCTCGTCATGATTCGCACGGGTTTTGGCTACGGCCAGTTGGCGCTCAACATCCTGGGGAGTTTCGGACCCGTCGATACCGACCTCCTGCCACGGCCACGGACCTGGGCCGACGGGGACAAGTTCACCCCCCTCTCCGCGGCCTTAGGCCTGCCGGTGCTGTCATGTCAACCGGCGCCGATTTCGGAGTTGCTGGGTCTTGAGCCACTGGCGACCGGCGACATGTTCCACCGCTCGTTTGGATTCGGCCTGTTGAGCAACAAGGCCACCCCGCTGTCCTCGCTTTTTTACCTCAAGACCCTGGCGGGTAACGCCAGCCCCAAGCAGGCCAGCTTCGGCCTGTCCCTGTTGACGCAACAGGTCACACCCAAGTCATCCAGCTTTGGTCTGCCGTTGCTGTCGCAAAAGCCCGCGCCCTTGTCTTCCATGTTTGGCCTGCCGCTTCTGACCGGTGATAGCGGATTTTAATCAGAAAAACCCTCTCATGCACCCCGCAGTCGTACTCTTGAGTGGTGGCCTGGATTCGACCACCACCCTGGCCATCGCCCAGGCCGAGGGTTTCACGCCCTATGCCCTGTCCTTCCGTTATGGCCAGCGGCACTGGGTGGAACTGGAGTCCGCCCAGCGGGTCTCCTCGGTCATGGGCGTCGCCGAGCACATCATCGCCGACATCGACCTGCGCCGCTTCGGCGGCTCCGCCCTGACGGCGGACATCCCGGTACCCAAGGACCGCCCATTGGACACGCTGGCGGCGGGCATCCCCATTACCTACGTCCCGGCCCGCAATACCGTCTTCCTGTCCTTTGCCCTGGCCTGGGCCGAGGTCCTGGGGTCCAGCGACCTCTTCATCGGCGTCAACGCCCTGGACTATTCCGGATACCCGGACTGCCGGCCCGCGTATCTGGCCGCCTATGAGCGGATGGCCAACCTGGCCACCGCCGCCGGGGTTGAGGGGCGCCAGCACCTCCATATCCACGCCCCCTTGATCGCTCTGACCAAGGGCCAGATCATCCAACGGGGCTTGGCCCTCGGCATCGACTACGGGCTCACCAGCAGTTGCTACGACCCGGGAGCGGCCGGCCGGCCCTGCGGCCAGTGCGACTCCTGCCAATTGCGCGCCAAGGGCTTCCGCGAGGCCGGGGTGCCGGATCCCTTGTTACAGCGGCACGGTCTGGACTGATATCGCCCCGGTTCGTCCCGCCGCTCACCTCCGCCCACTTCCCTGCCATGCCGCCCCAGGCCAGCCCCTAGATGCCGTACCACCTGCACTACCTCGCCGCCAGCCCCTTCGAGGCTGCCTGCCAGATCGAGATTCTTCCGGTCAGCCACCGCTCGCGACGCCTGCACGGCCACAGCTTCCTGGCCCGGGTGCGGGCCGACCTGCCGCCGGACTGGGCGCCCTTTCCCGGTAGTGAGTGCCAGGCGCTGGGGGCCGCCCTGACGGCAGCGGTCGCGCCCCTGGACTATCGCTACCTCAACGACCAACTCCCGGTGCCCACCGACGAGAATCTGGCCCGCTGGGTGCGGGATCACCTGGATCTGCCCGGCCTGGCCCGTGTCGGCATCCAGAGCACCCGCGACACCGGGGCGGAGCTGGACGGTGGCGACCACTGCCACCTCTGGCACCGCTTCCGCTTCGAGGCCGCCCACCGGCTACCCCAGGTCTCCGCCGGCCATCCCTGCGGGCGCATGCATGGCCATGGGTTCGAGGTCATCCTCCACGCCGACCAGGATCTGGCCGGCCAGGACATGGGCATCGACTTCGACCACCTGGCCCGTGTCTGGGCACCCCGCCAGGCCGAACTCCACCAGGCATGCCTCAATGATCTCCCCGGTCTGGTGAACCCGACCAGCGAACTGCTTGCCCACTGGCTCTGGGATCGCCTCAAGCCGAGTCTGCCGGCCTTGTCTTGGGTCAGCGTTTATGAGACCGCCACCGCCGGCTGCCACTTCGACGGGGTTAACTACCGCATCTGGAAGGAACTACGCTTCGAGGCCGCCCTGCGCCTGGTCCGCGCCCCGGCCGGGGACCATCGCCGGCGCCTGCACGGCCACAGTTACCTGCTGCGCCTGCACCTGACCTCCCCCCTGGACCAGGTGCTCGGTTGGACGGTGGACTACGGCGACGTCAAGGCCCTCTTTAAGCCCGTCTATGACCGGCTCGACCACCACCCGCTCGACGAACTGCCCGGTCTGGCGGACCCCGATCCGGCCAGCCTGGCGCAGTGGATCCGTGGCGAGGCCGCCGACCTGCCGCAGCTCGACCGCATCGATCTCTTTGAGACCACCGGTAACGGCGTAAGCCTCTGCTGGGGCCCCCTGGGACCGGCCCTGCCCGCCTGACCGCCCCGTCCCGCCCATGAGCTACCACGTCAAGGAGATCTTCTACAGCCTGCAAGGGGAGGGCGCCCAGGCGGGCCGGCCGGCGGTCTTCTGCCGCTTCGCCGGCTGCAATCTCTGGTCCGGGCGCGAGCAGGACCGGGCCAGGGCCGTCTGCACCTTCTGTGACACGGATTTTCGGGGTACCAATGGGGTGGGGGGCGGCAGGTTTGCCGGCGCCGCTGCGCTGGCGGAGCGTATCCAAGCCGCCTGGGGCGGCGAGACGGGTCCCGGGGTCCGACCTTATGTCGTCTGCACCGGCGGCGAGCCCCTGCTGCAACTGGACGCCGCCCTGATCGCGGCCCTCCAGAGCCGCGGCCTTGAGGTTGCCGTCGAGACGAACGGCACCCGCCCGGCGCCCCCGGGGCTGGACTGGATTTGCGTCAGTCCCAAGGCCGATGCCGAGCTGGTCCTGCGGTCCGGCGACGAATTAAAGCTGGTCTATCCCCAAGCGGAGGCGCCCCCGGAACGCTTCGCCGGGCTCGACTTCCGCTACTTCTTCCTGCAGCCCCTGGATGGGCCGGACCGAGCCGCCCATACCCAGCAAGCCCTAGCCTATTGTCTGGCGCACCCCCGCTGGCGGCTGAGCCTGCAGACGCATAAGCTGTTGGGTATTCCCTGAGGCAGGGATTCTTTGCAAACCCTGGCAGAGTGAGTTGCGCTGAGCGAGAGAGGTTGTCGAGCCTCATGACATTGAAAAAAATGATTCTATGATGGATGACTATGAGAACTACGAAGCTGACTGTAAGAGGATCAGAAAGGTCAATGCGGCCTTGCTGGCCGACTTCGCGGCCTGGTTGAAGGCGACCGGTATTGGCGATAAGACGGTCTAGCAGCACTGCGGCAACATTGAGTTTTACATCAACCAATACCTGCTTTATGCAGAGGCGGTCGATGCTCCGGCGGGCGTCCACCAGGTGGACGACTTTCTGGGGTATTGGTTCATCAGGAAGGCCATGTGGTCGAGCCCGGCGAGCATCCGGAGCAATGCCGCCAGCCTCAAGAAGTTCTATGGCTTCATGGCTGAAAAGGGTTTGATTGGCAAAGACGATCTGATTGACCTGAAGGCAACCATCAAGGAAGGCATGCCGGATTGGTTGGAAGCGATTGACCGCTTCATGGACGACGAGGAAGACTTTTGACGCTTCTGGCTCCCACACTCCAGCTCTACGCCTCGGGCCGCTGGAGCGGCCGGGAGGCATTTCCACGCTACGAGAAGAACGACTTTGACTTTACACAGACCAGCGGCGGGATGGCGTATCGCCCCTGGTTGGATGTGCGGCGCGAACTCAAGGCATGTGGTCCGCAGGCGGGTCCGCGCCTGGCCGTCGGCGACGGGGCGTTGGGGTTCTGGAGCGCGCTCGATTAGGTCTGCCGTAAACTGGTGGGCATCTTTCACCCCGTCCGTTATGCACAGGAGCCGGACCAGCAGGCCATCTACGCCCACCTGATGCAGGAGATTAATCAGGCCCGGGACCGGGTGCCATCGCCCGGTTGCAGGCGATCGCCAACGACCCCAACGGCTTCCTGCTGCGGCAGGATTTTGGCAGCCTGGACCTCGAGCTATGCTCGATTCTGGTGTATGAGCGGGGACTGATAGCGCTTGAGCCGGCGGCGCACCGTTGCTGACAATATGGTTGTCGAGACCTAAAGCAGCAACGAGAGGTGCGCCATGAGCGACGATACGAGTACGTGTCAATGGCCACCAGAACTGACCCACGAGTGGCCAACAATTTTGACCCGCCCCAGGATCAGGGAATATCGGTCAGTTGGCGAGTTTTTGCTTCAGGCGATAGCTTTCCCCTCCGAGCATGAACACCTGGGAGTGGTGGATGAGACGGTCGACGATGGGCACGGCGACGTTGTCTTCGCGCAAGAACTCGCCCCAGTTGGTGAAGTCCTTGTTGGTGGTCAGGATCACCGAGCGGAACTCGTAGAGGCCGTTGATGAGCTGGAACAGGTTGTAGGTCCCCTGACGGTTCATCGGTAGGTAGCCCAGTTCGTCAACGACCAGCAGGTCGAACTTGAGCAGGCTGGCGATCTTCTTTTTTAGCTCGCCCTTGAGTTCGGCGATCTCCAAGGTCTCCACCAGGGTTAGGGCGGTAGTGAACAGGACCTGGTAGCCGGCCGCCACCGCCTTGAGCGCGATGGCGATGGCCAGATGGGTCTTGCCGACCCCGGGCGGGCCGATGAACACCCGATTGGCGCGCTCGTCGAGGAAGCGGAAGTCGAGCAACGGGTTGATCTGGCCCTGGGTGATGGTGGTCTGGTGGCGGAAATCGAACTCCTCCAGGCGCTTGATGGCGGGGAAGCCGGCCTTGGTCAGGTTCAGCGCCAGGCGATTGCGGACCCGGCCCTGTCGTTCCAGCTCCACCCATTGTTCGGCCAGGTGCAGTAGGACAACTCGTTGGCCTCGGCCCAGGCGAGGAGGGCGGGCAGGCCGGCGGCAATGGCAGCGCAGGGCGCGTTAGGCCGCGGCGAGCGGGTCAATGGCGGTCATGGGCACCCCCGGTGCTCATGGGCGATCGGTTCGGCCTGCCGATGTCCGATGCCACGGTGCTGACGATCCAGGCCGAGGCGCCGGTGCGGCTCGCCCCGACGGTCGCCGCGATCGGCGAGGTACTCGCGTGCGCCCCGGTCGCTCATGCCGACGAAACCGGCCTGCGCGCGGGGGGCCAGCTCCACTGGATGCCTGTCCTGGCGACCCCTCTGCTGACCTGGCTCGGTGCGCATCTCAACCGCGGCCACAAGGCGTTCGAGGCCTTCGGGCTGCTGACCGCGTTTGTGGGAACGTTGATCCACGATGGCTGGAAGCCCTATCGGGAACGCGCCTGCCAGCACGGTCTGTGCCATGCCCATCGCCGGTGCGAACTGACCTAGGTCTTTGAGCAGCTGGGGCAAGCCTGGGCCCAGTGCCTGACCGATCTGTTGCTCGCCGCCGGCCATGAGGTCGCGGCCGTCGGTGCGCCGCTCCCCGCCGAGCGCATCTCCACTATCGAGCGGCCTACGACCAGATCCTCGCCACCGGCGAAGCGGCCAATCCGCGGGCACCACCCTCGGGCAAACGCGGGCTTACCAAACAGAGCAAGGCGCTCAATCTAATCGACCGCCTGTGCCGCTACGCCGACGCTGTTTGGCGCTTCATGATCGATCCCGGGGTCCCCTTCACCAACAACCTCGGCGAGCAGGCGGTGCGCATGCCCAAGGTGAAACAGAAAGTCGCCGGCGGCTTCCGCACCCCGGGCGGCCTCGACGCCTTTTGCACCATTCGCGCCTATCTGGCGACCCTCCACAAGCAGGGCACAATCCCTTCCATGCCCTCATCCTGACTTTCCAGGGCTCACCGCCGCCGCCTCGCTTCGCCTAAGCGGGGGCAGCGTCCGATCGGGGTACCTGGGTAGTTATGCCGGTGGAATCATTCTGGTGAGGTGCTTTCAGATGATTCCACCAGCAGCCATCAAAGCTTCCATCTAAGTAATTGTAATAAAATGGAATGATTCCAAAGATTCCAACATCAGGGGAGCAAGGATAAGGTATGACTGATTCACCCGGTTGTTTCGTCCTAGGCATCTTCTTTTGGTCAACGGCTATCGCTATCAGGCAGCGTTGCGTCGGCGGGCACCAGGCCCCTCTTGACCCTGGCTCGGTTGCCCACCATCGCCTGTCCATGCACCACCAGGAGCGAAGGGTGGGCTAATACCAAAGGCATGTTGCTAAGTGTTACCTGCTTGGTAACTCGATCCTGGATCAGGGGAGAGGCTCGTCATTGCTGGGCCGGGGAAGCACCACGAGGTACCAATCCAGGTACCACTAAGGGACGCGATTGAGGTACTTTGGGGCGAATGATGCGCCTACTTGCGCATCTAACTTATTGAATTTTGGTGGGCCGTCAGGGATTTGAACCCCGGACCAAGGGATTATGAGTTCCCGAAAAATCGAAAAAATCTCATTCATCGGTGTTCAATTACGTCATAAGTTTCTGATCCTTCGTTCTTACTACCGGCTTGCGTATGGGGATGAATACACTAGAATACACTCTAGTCCGTCCCGATTCCGTCCCAGCCATTCAAGCCCAAACCAAGGGATCAGTTGATGAATAAACCCGCCCACGATTCCATTCCGTCCCAAAACGACCGTCGCCAGAACCCTCCGGTTAAGTTGACCGATACCCGCATCACCAATTGGAAGCCGGAACGGGATGATGAGTACCTGAAGGACACCGAGAGCAAGCTCCAAGTCCGGGGGCGACTGTCGGGGTCAAAGACCTTCTATTTCCGGTCTAACCTGCGCTATCAGACCATCAAGATACAGATCGGGGAGTATGGCCCGGTCAAGCTGCCCGACGCCCGCGACAAGGCGATCATCTGGCAAGGCTGGATCGAGGAGGGCAAGGACCCCCGGGAGGTCATGAAGGAACAGGATCGGGAACGCGCCGCCGCCGTTGCCGCCAAGCTCGCCGCCGAACAAGCCGCCGCCCTGGAAGCCGCCCGGCGGGAAATCACGGCGCTGGAGGTCTGGCAGGTCTACATCGCCGCCCGCACCCCGAAGTGGAGCGCCAGCACCATCCACGATCATGCCCGGACCAGCCAGGAGGGGGGCAAGCCCATCACCCGGGGCCGGCGCAGTGGTCCCGAGCCGTTCACCCAGCCGGGTATCCTTCGCCCCCTGCTGCGGTTGCCCCTCACCCAACTCACCGCCGACCGGGTTGCCGCCTGGTTGAAGATCGAGGCCGCCCGTCGCCCGACCCAGGCCGCCCTGGCGTATCGCCTGTTGCGTGGCTTCCTCAACTGGTGCGCGTCCCATCCCGACTATGCCGGCTCGACCCAGCAAGACGTTTGTGGGGCGCGGTCGGTACGGGAGGAGGTCCCGCGCAAGCGCGCCAAGGATGACGTACTGCAACGGGAGCAACTCAAGGCATGGTTCGCGAAGGTCCGGCAGATACCCAATCCCATCATCGCCACCTTTCTGCAAATCTCCCTGCTGACCGGCGCCAGGCGGGAGGAGTTGCTCGAACTGAAGTGGGCGGACGTGAATTTCCAGTGGAAGACCCTGCACATCGCCGACAAGGTGGAGGAGGGCGGTCGGACGCTCCCGCTTACCCCCTACTGTCTGGCCCTGTTGCGCGAGTTGCAGGCCCGCAACGCGACCCCGCCGCCGCTGCCCCGGAGCCTGCGCCCCAAGGAGGCCGCCGCCCGGCCCGCGTGGCAACCCTCGCCCTGGGTCTTCGCCAGCCCCACCGCCGCCTCTGGCCGGCTTCAGGACCCCCGTATCCAGCACAAGGCCGCCTGTGAAGCGGCGGGTATCGAGGGCTTGACCATTCACGGCCTGCGTCGATCCTTCGGCACCCTCTCGGAATGGGTGGAGTGTCCGGTAGGGGTGGCGGCGCAGATTATGGGCCACAAGCCCAGCGCCACCGCCGAGAAGCACTATCGCCGCCGCCCGGTGGACCTGCTGCGCTTGTGGCATACCAAGATCGAGGGATGGGTTCTGGAGCAGGCAGACATCACCCAGCCCCAAACCGAGCAAGCGCCCGTGCTGCGGGCGGTCGGCTGAGACGTTTTGCCGGGCCTAGGTTGGCCCCCGAAAAGGCGGAACCCTTCACCGCCCTGGCCCGGCACCTTCTTTGAAGGCGGCGCCCGAAGGAGTGCGCAACGATGACTACCGATCAAACCGATCCCTGGTTGAAAAAAAGCGTCTGGGACGTGAGCGCCGCCGTGGCGCTACTGCTGGGACTTCGGCCAGATGAACCAGATGGATACGGGTTCATCTACATTGACGTGCCCCCCTACCGCCCCATCGCATCCATCGTTGGCGACGACAGGGTTGAGGTCTGCCTTGAATGCGGCACCAAGCATAAGTACGCGGTGGAGTGTCCCAAATGCGGGTATGTCTATCCGCATCGCATTGACTGGCACCAGCGCATGAAGGAAATCCGCGTGATTGCCTTTGAGGATATTCGCGCTGGGATACTGCACCATCTCGGTGATGATGATGATCCACTTGTCGCCCCCCGAGACTTTTGCCAGTGGGCGATCTGGCGGGGGTATGCGGTTCCCGCCTCCTGGCGAATAGCCTTTCTGGATGATCCCGCGCCAATGGCGCAACTGGCTACAGAACCAGAGCCCAAGGAACAGGGCCAAGTTGCCACAACCATGACCGCCAATCCCTCTCGGGTGACGAAATCCAAGCGCATGGTCGCCTGGATGGCCGAGATGTGGGAGCGACGGGTTGATATTGCTGGCATCTATCCTCAGCCTACTGCGCTACAGACGATGGACTGGCTCAAAAAACATGGATCAGAAGACGTGTTCCCAAGAGGCCAGAAAAATCGAAACTCGCTGCAATGGATTACTGCCTTTGGCGAAGTAAAATCGGTGTCGAAAAAGAGGGTTGATAACGTCCTCTCTGAGTGGCGCACGGCGGGTCTGCTTCCGACTGAAAAAAAGATTCCCGCCTAGATTCCCGCCTACATTCCCGATTCCCGCCTGATTCTCAGGTGGGAACATAGCCCGATTCCGACTGCATACAGTTAGCCCCGTTAGCGGCACCGCCGCGTCACCGGGACAACTGATATGCAACCCAACGACCAACCCTCTCCGCCCCTGCGCGGCTATTCCACCAATGAACTCGCGGGGCTCTTTAAGGTAGTCCCGCACACGATCCGCGTGTCCGTGTCGGCGCGCGGTCAGTATATGGGCCTGATACCGACCAAGCTACCCAATGGGCGGCTCTGGTTTGATGCGCAACAGGCCGATGCCATCGCATTGGGCAAGGTGGCCTAAATGAAAAAAACGCCCGCCACCCCCGAAGGAATGACGAGCGCCGCGACCTCGGCTTCTGATTCTGCATCCACTATTACCATTCCGGTATCCAAAGCCGGTCATTACATCATCACCCTGCCGATTGCCAGCATCCAAATTGGCAACCGTTTCCGTCAGGATCACGGCGATCTTGACGCCCTGGCCGCCAGCATCAAGGAACTTGGCCTGCTGCAACCGATTGGTGTGGACAAGGAGCACCGCCTCATCTTCGGTGAACGTCGCCTACGCGCCCATCAGTATCTTGGCCTGGAGACGATCCAGGCCCGGATCATTGCCGTGGACAGCTTGATGGCGGAACACGCCGAGAATGAGGTTCGTAAGGACTTCACAGCCAGCGAGCGCGTGGCTATCGCCGTGGCCATCGAGGAGAAGATCGGCAAACGCCAAGGACAACGCAACGATAAAGCACCTGCTAGGGGACTTCAGGAAAATTTTCCTGAAGTGGGAGCCACCCCGAGCGAGCGTCAAACCCGCGCAATCGCCGCCAGAGCCTCGGGCTTCGGCAACGAGACAACCTACCTTCAAGCAAAGTCCGTCGTCACCCATGCCGAGCCCGAACTTGTGGCCGCCATGGACCGGGGCGACATCGCTGTCTCCACCGCCGCACAACTTGCCAAGGCCGAGCCCGAGGTGCAACAAGAAGCAGCCAGCCAGCCAAACACCGCGTCCAAGCTGGCCAAGGAGGCCGCGCCCAAGAAGACGACCCATCCGTCCACGGCCAAGCTGATGGGCAACATCCTGGCGGGCCTGCCGCTCCTCAACGCGGGGCAGACCATGATCGTCCTCCGGGATGCCCTGGCGGTGCTGGAGAAGCGCCCGGCTCAACTTAGCACCAGCGACGCGGCAACCATCGCAGGTAATTTGCGGCGGGCTTTGACGTGGCTGGTGGCGCGGTTCCCTAAGCTGGCAGATGAGAAAGGGGGAGAAAATGCGTAACTCCTCAATCCTCAAAAGCCGCTTCTTTATCGCCGGCACCGGACGGCGACTCATTCGCGTTCACGGGCACCGGGTGGCTTTGGCGGCTGTGTACCTGACCGCCTGTCCCCATTCCCACATGTCGGGTATCTACTACCTGCCCGTTGGCACGGCGGCTGATGAACTCGGGATCACGAGTGAGGAGTTCCTGTCCATCGTCGGCGTTCTGGAGCGTGAAAGGTTCTGCCAGTACGACCGTGAGACGAGTGTCATGTTCGTGCTGACCATGCTAGCCCATCAGGTATCGCGAGACTGGAAAGCAGGCGACAAGCGCATCCGCACGATTGAAGGGCACCTAGGGGCCCTGCCCAACAGCGAACTGATTGCCCTGTTTCGCCACCGCTACCGGATGCCAGAAGGGGCATCCGATGGGGCATGGCAAGGGGCATCCGATGGGGCATCCGATGGGGGATGCCATGCCGGCCCTAATCCTCTTCCTGCTCCTACTCCTCCTCCTGTCCCTCCCCACCCCCAGACAGCCCCCCCTGCGGATTTTCCGCCGCAAGACGAAAACGGGCTGGACCTGCCAGGGGGTGTGGCATGAACCAGACCGAGAAGTACCTAGTCCATCTGTTCCACGACGCTGGAATGGTGGAACTGTGCCACATGGAAGATCGGCGCCTGGACATCAGCCACCATCGGGACGTCCGGTCTTTTCTGGCGGCGGCACGAGCACGTCATGCGCCCGGCAACCTTTTTACGACGCTGAACAAGATCGACCCGGGAAAGTGGAAAGCCTACGCGGAGGAGCGCAGGCAGGCAGACCCTACGAAATGTCCCCGGACCCCGGATAGCTGCGTTACTCGTTACGCCCGGCTCTTTTTCGACCTTGACCCTGATCGCCCAACAGGCCAGTCGAGCACGACGGAAGAACTCGTCGCTGCCGAGACTCGCGCCCGGGGCCTGCTGGCGAAGTTGACGGCTCTGGGTTGGCCCGCGCCGCTGCTGGCCATGTCTGGCAACGGCTGGCATTTGCAGTACCGCACCGCCCTTCCGAACAACGCGGAGACGGCGGCGATGTTGAAGACGATCTATGCGGGCCTGGCGTCAGAATTTGATGACGACGAAGTGCTATTCGACCGCAGCGTTCGCAACCCGGCCCGGCTCTGCGCCTTGTACGGGAGCATCAAGCGCAAGGGCATCCATCGCGACGAGCGCCCCCATCGGAAATCCCGCTGCGTCATCCCGGATCCCTGGTTACAGGTGCATCCGCGCCAGGTGGCGGGGCTGGCCAACTTCTACGCCGCGCAATCTCCCGCGCCCATGGCCCCAGGAGCCCCTACGCGGCCCGCTACGGCCTTGGCGCCGGGTGGCAAGGGCGACTATGCCACCCTAGACGTGGTGGCCTGGTTCGCTGCCCACACGGTCTATGTCGGGCGGCTGGGGGATCGCGTCCATGGGGTGAAATGTCCCTGGACTGCGGAACACTCCTCACCCAGCCCTGAAAACGGAGGCGATACCGTCATCTTCGAGAGCGATGGCGGCTGGCCCGGCTTCAGTTGCAAGCATAGCCACTGCACCGACCGCGACATCCGCGAAGTGATGACCCTATGGGGCGACGCCGATGACTTTTGCGGATCGGCCTTCGTCCCCGCACGGAGGGCTGGCTGATGTTCAAGCCGCATCCATTTCAAGAGCAAATCATTACCGACCTGAGACTCGGGTATGGCGCGGGCCATCTGAACCAAGTGCTTGCATTGGGAACAGGCGGGGGCAAGACGATCATCGCCGCCCTCCTGGGCCAACGCGCCGCGACCAAGGGGAAGACGTTACTTTTCATCGTCCATACCATCGAGTTGGCAGGCCAGGCCGTCGACGCGTTCGTGGCGACGGGGTTGCGGGTCGGCATCCTGCGCGGAGACGAGACGAACTACAGCTCGAACGATGACGTGGTGGTGGCGTCCATTCAGACGATCCGCTCCCGGTCGGCGCCGGACTGGGTGGACATCTGCATCATCGACGAGGTGCACATCCTGCACGCGGAGCACATCCGCTTGATTTCCGACTGGGCCGAAAAGGCGTTTATCGGACTCAGCGCCACCCCGATGAGGAAGGGCCTGGGCCAGCACTTCACCAACCTGGTGCGGGGCCCCACCATCGCGGAACTCACTGAGGGCGGATTCCTGGTCCCCGTGCGGGCCTTCGCTCCCCAGGCCGATAGCATCCTCGCCGCCCTGGAGGGGGTCGCCTGCGGCACGACCACGGCGGGTTTTGATTACAAAGAGCAGGCCCTTGGTACGGCGATGAACCGCAAGGAGTTGGTGGGCGACATCGTTAAGACCTGGCAGGAACGGGGCGAGGATCGGCCCACCCTCTGCTTCGCGGTCAACATCGCCCACTCGAAAAGCATCCGGGACGACTTCCTCGCGGCTGGGGTCCAGGCCGCTCACCTGGACGCCTATACCGACGCCAGCGAGCGGCGGGACATCATCGCCGGCTTCAAGGCGGGTGACATCAAGCTGCTTACGTCGGTCAACGTCTTGGGTATTGGCTTCAACGTCCCCGACGCCGCCTGCCTGATCCTGGCCCGGCCTACCCTTAGCTTGGCTCTTCATATTCAACAGTGCGGACGTGGCCTGCGCACTGCCGAGGGCAAAAGCGACTGCATCGTCTTGGATCACAGCGGAAATTGCCTCAAGCACGGCCTCCCTCACCACTTCGAGGTCCCTGACCTGGATATGGGCGACAAGGAAGACCCCGCCAAGCGCAAGAAGAAGGAAAGACCGCCCTTCGTTGCTTGCACCGAGTGCGGCGGCATCATGTCCCGCGAGGAAATTACCTGTCCCCACTGCGGCCTGGATCGACCTGGACGCATGAACCGGGTCAGCTACCTGGACGGGGTACTTGTCGAGTATGGCGAGGACGAGAAGGACCAGGAGGCAGGCAGGCAGGAATCCCCCATTGCCTTCTACCAGGCCGCGCTGGGCTGGCTGCTGGCTCGTGATAAGAACCCGAATGCGGCCTACTACTTGACCCAAGACCGCCACCCGGGTTGTAAGCCGCCCTATTCCTGGCGCGACCTGCCGCCCATCGAGCCTAGCCCCGAGCAACAGCGATGGATCGCCAATCGCCGCCGTTACCAAGGTATTCGCCGCGCCCATAGCCCCGCCTGGAGGTCCGCATGACTGCCGAGGAACTGCACCAGAACCTGATCGCGGCGGGCTTCACCTTGCGGGCCGAGGGCGGGGTGCTGCGGGTTTCGCCGGCTTCCCGAGTCGGTCAGGGGCTCCAACGCCTGATCCGCCAGCACAAGGCCCACCTGCTGCACCTGGTCACCCAGCCCGAGCCCCCAGCCCTCACCGTCGAGGAGATCGCGGACATCGCGGAGGCCATCGAGGAGAGGAGCGCGATCCGGGAATTCGACGCGGGCGAGGATCGCCAGACCGCCGAGGCCAAGGCCACCAGCGCGATGAAGGTTTTTCGTCTGCTGGTTGCGATGGGCGAAGGCGAGGAACCGAAGTGGGTGGTCATGCTCGCCCCCGGCGCTGATCTGATCGAGGCAGAGTGGAGCGCCCGTCTGAAATTCCCCGGGCGCCTGCTGGCCATCCTGCAGCACGACATCTTGCCGGCCTCCGAGGCCGATGCCACCACCCCAATTCTTATCACCAACGACAGGACGCAGAGATGACCGCTGACATCACCACCAGCCGTGCCACCACACTACGGGACCAGTTCGCCATGTCGGCCCTCGCCGGGATGTTGGCGGGCGATCCCAACTATCCGCCGACTTGGGAGGAGGCCGCAGCCGCTGCCTACCTCGCCGCCGACGCCATGCTCGCCGCCCGTACACCCCAGCGGCGGACGACGCAGCGTGACTGATTACCCCGTGAAGGTTCTGGGTGGGCTGCCGTGCCTTGCGCGGGTTACCCACTACGCCCCCTTCCGCCCCGCCACCTGGTCCGCCCCCGCCGAGGGTCACGAGGTCGAGTTCGAGATTCTGGATCGCAGAGGCATGCCGGCGCCGTGGCTTGAGCGGCGACTGACGCCGCAGGACTTGGCAGAGATTGAAGGCGAGTTGTTGACGCGATGTTTTACAGATTGGAGCGAGAGATGAGTACGAGAGCGCAATTCCTGGCCGAGCGCCTGACCTGTTTGGGCGGGTCGGACATCGGTGTCATTGTCGGGGTGAATCGTTGGAAAACCCCCTTCCAGTTGTGGGCGGAAAAGACGGGGCGCCGCGTGGATGACGCCGACAGCTTGCCGATGCGGTTCGGGACCCATAACGAGGTGTTTGTCGCCAGCGAATACACCAAGGCCACCGGGCGCCGGGTCGAGCGGTTTAACGCCATGCTGCGCCACCCGACCGCGCCGATTGGGGGGCACATCGACCGGCTGGTGATCCCCGAGGGTAAATCCCGCGCCGCCGTGCGGGGCCGGATCGTGACCGACCGGGGCTTAGAGTGCAAGACCGCTTCCGCTTATGCCTTGGGTCGGGATTCGGAGTGGGGGCCGGATGGAAGCGATCAGGTTCCAGAATCCTACCTGCTTCAAACCGCCACCTACCAGGCCCTCACCGGCTGCCCCTTTTGGGACCTGGCCGCCCTCATCGGCAATGCCGAGTTGCGCGTCTATGAACTGCGCCGTGACTTGGAACTGGAGGAGGGTGTCATCGAGATCGCATCGAAATGGTGGCGCGACCATGTGGTCGCGGATGTGCCCCCCGACCCGGTAACCGAGGCCGAGGCGCGGCAACGGTGGCAACGGCACGAGGCAGGTAGGCTCCTGGAACTGGACGCCGACGGCGCCGCCTTGGTGAGCGCCTTCGCCGCCGCCAAGGCCAAGGTGACTGCTGCCGAGGCTGAGGTGCAGGGTATCAAGGATCGACTGATCCCCCTGCTGGCGGACGCGGACGGGGTGACCTACCAGGGCGCTCCTCTCGCCACTTACCGGGCGAACAAAGCAAGCGTCCTCGTCGATTGGCGGGGGCTCTCCTCGCGGTTGATCGAGGACCTGGATGAAGAAACCCGCGCCGTTTGGCTACAGGATTTTACCGAAACCCGACCCGGCCCGCGTGTGCTGCGCTTGGCCCGTAACCTGGAGGCTTGAGCATCATGACGACGAACAACGCAACAACCGCGCTGGCGGTCATCACCGACAAGCTCGCCGCCCGGTTCAGCCTGGGTGACGCGGTGGGCGCCGACCTGGTGCAGACTTTGAAGCAGACGGCCTTTAGGGGCCCCGTGTCCGATGCGCAGATGACCGCCCTGCTGGTGGTTGCCAGTCAGCACGGGCTCAACCCCTGGACCCGGGAAATCTACGCCTTCCCGGATCGCCAGAACGGTATCGTCCCCGTGGTCGGGGTGGACGGCTGGGCGCGGATCATTAACGAGCACCCGATGTTCGACGGCATGGACTTTGAACAGGATAGCGAGTCCTGTACCTGCATCATCCACCGTAAGGACCGCGCCCACCCGGCCAAGGTGACGGAGTGGCTGGCGGAGTGTCGCCGCAATACCCAGCCCTGGCAGTCGCACCCGCGCCGGATGTTGAGACATAAGGCCATGATTCAAGCCGCCCGGCTGGCCTTCGGTTACGGCGGCATCTTCGACCCGGACGAAGCGGAGCGGATCGTCGAGCGCGAGATGGGGCCGGCTGAAGTAGTGACGGACCCCGCGCTGTCGCGTACCGAGTCCCTCAAGGCCAAGCTGGCGGGGCGGCTGCGGCCCCGGGAGGCTATCGCGGAGGCCGAGGTATTGCCCCCGGTCGGTAGCGCCCTCACGGCCCGGCTGGCGGCGCTGGGGATCCCGGTCCAGCGGTCCCGGGCTGCGGTCATGCGCCGGTTTCCCGTGCGCTATGAAGCGGTGGCGGCCATCGACCTAGATGCCTTGGACGAGGATGTGGCGGCATGGGTGGAGAGCCAGCTTCCCCGTTGGGCCGAAGCGGTGCAGGCGGAGACGCCACCACCAGCCCCCGGTACGGTGGACGGGAGCGGTGCTGATTGGGGTGACGGCTTCGGCGGCGAGGTGGCGGTATGAGTGCACTACGTCTGGTGGAAACCCGTGGCCAGCAAGCCTGGACGACGAGTGAGATCGTGGCCGCGGGGTGTGAACTGTCCCATCGCGTCGTGATCCGCCTGGTCCGCAAGTATCGAGCGGACTTTGAGGAGCTGGGCCGTCTGAACTTTGAAAGTTCAAAGGGTGAGGCGCTGCCGCAAGGTGGGTACGCCAAACCCACCGAGTACGCCGTCCTCAGCGAAGATCATGCGACCTACCTGATAACGCTCTTCAGGAACTCGCCCATCGTGCGCCGCTTCAAGCTGGCACTGGTCAAGGCATTCCGTCGCGCCCTGAACCAGATCAGCCGGGATTTCGCCAGCCCACCGCGCCGGAACATCCTGACCGCCAAGCGCCAGGCTAACCGGCCCATGCTTGACGCCCTGGTGGAAGCCCGGGAGGAAGCAGGCAAGACGACGGACGAACGGCATTTTATGTGCGAGTCCCGGCTGTGCAACTGGGCCTTGACCGGGCGGTTCGAGAAGCTGGACGAGCGGACCCTGGGCAACGCCGATGCTGTCTTGCTGGAGCAGGTTCGGGATCGGAATCGCTCGCTGCTGGTCGCTGGCCTGGATTACGCCAGCCGCAAGGACCGGCTCCGCGCCTTCGCGCTGCGTCAACGGACGCGGTTGATCGCGGCGGGCGCGGATGCGCAGTCAACGCGGGTAAAACGCCTTGCTGGATAAGGTTTACCGGGTGGGAGGTGATAATATGACCACCGTGGTTAGGGTTGCGGGGCGCTGGACATGATTCTTGGTATTGATCCGGGCCTGGATGGCGCCCTGGTGCTGCTGGATGACGACGGCGAGCAGATTGCCCTGCTGGCGGATATGCCGACGACGGCGAACGGGCAGGGCAAGC
Organism: Chromatiaceae bacterium; assembly: GCA_016714645.1. Taxonomy (NCBI): domain Bacteria; kingdom Pseudomonadati; phylum Pseudomonadota; class Gammaproteobacteria; order Chromatiales; family Chromatiaceae; species Chromatiaceae bacterium. The sequence goes on from JADKCI010000002.1 coordinate 693,547, forward strand.
GGGCGGTGAATGGTCCTCTGCTGGCGGATGTGGTCCGGGAGGCCCTCGCCGCCAGTGACGTAGCGGGGACGCGGCTGGAAGCGGTAGTCGAGGCGGTCGGAGCCCGTCCGGGGCAGGGGGTGACATCTATGTTCTCCTTCGGCCAGAGCTTCGGGACCCTGCTGGGGGTCCTGGCGGCACTCGGTGTTCGTCATCGACTGGTGACGCCCGCCGCCTGGAAACGTCAGGCCAAGCTGACGGGCCAGGACAAGGACGCGGCCCGGCAACTGGCTCTGCGCTTGTGGCCGGAGCGGTCGGGGGACTTCCAGCGCAAGGGCGATGTGGGTCGGGCGGATGCGAGTCTGATCGCGTTCTTTGGGCGGCTGGCCTGATCCTGACCGGAACAGGAAAGATCAAAGGGGGGGGCGATGGCACGATTCAAGCCTGGCCAGTCCGGGAATCCGGCAGGAAGGCCGAAGGGCGATGTGACCCAGTACAAGCTGCGGGCGGCACTCGGAGCTGACCTGGAGCAAATCATCGCCGTGGTCAGGGATCGGGCGTTGGCGGGGGACATGGGCGCGGTGCGGCTGATCCTGGATCGCACCATCGGCCCCATTCGCGCCACCGATTCGCCCGTGGTCCTGCCCTTGACCGGCACCCCGGGCGAGGACGCCCGGACCATCGCCCAAGCGGCAGGCCGAGGGGAAATATCTCCTGGCACGGCGCAACAACTGATGGGCGCCGTTGCCTCTCAGGCTCGGGTGCTGGAAACGGCGGAACTGCTGGCCCGCATCGAGGCCCTGGAGGCCGGCCTTGCCGTCCCTGCTGCACAGGCGTCTTGACGCCCTGGAGGCGAGCATGGGGGCTGGGGTTAGCCTGGCCATCGGTAAGACTTGCCTCCTCTGCGGCGCCCATGTCGCCCTGGACGATGCTGCACCCTGCCCGGATCATCGACCCTTGCGGGAAGCGACCCAGACGCTCATCGTGACCTTCGTTGCCCCGGATGCCTGACGCCATCACTCGCCGCGCCGTGCTGAACGCCTTCCAGGAGTTGCCTGAGGGGGTTGGCATCACAACGCTGGGCCTGGCCTGGCTGTGCGGCTGTCCGGGCGAGCATCGGGTGCGGGCGGCGGTGTCCTGGCTGTGTCTGGGGGGGCTGGTGGAGCTGGCGGGGGATCATTGGCGCCGGGATTGTCGGGGTCGGGCCTATCGGGCGCGGCTGTATCGCTGGACGGGGCGGGCGGAAATTCGCCGGGTGGCTCAAGACCCGGAGGCCCGTCGGTTCGAGCGGGATCAAGCCAGCGACGACTGCGCCGCCCTGGCTCTGGCCTGGTTGTCTCGACCGCCACCGGGGCAAGTCCGCTGAATCATCGGTCCCGTCAGAGGCCCTAGAAGGCCCGTGGCGCAATCGACCCGGTAAGCCATAGGCAGGCCGGGCTTAGCCCCCGCCCGTGTCGTGGTGACGGGCTGGTAAGGTGGTGACGCTATGACACCGACTGAAAGGCAAACGGAGGAACAACGTTAAACCCCGCCCATCGCGGGAGGTTGACACCCGCCAGACAACGGGGAGAAGATGGAGCCGTCCGCCGGGAGACTGCGAATCCCCCGACGGCAAAGCCCGACCGCTTACACGGCCCGGCACCGGCAGGAATTATCATAGCCCATCCACGGGCACCCTTGCGCATCCTGCCTCTACCGCCCCGAGCGGTCGGTCATCCATCTACCTGGAGACCGATCCATGACTACCGCCACTTCCCCCCTCGACAAGCCCCTCTGCCTGCTGGATGTTGTAAACGAGCTCGACGAACTCCTCCCGCAGCTTGAGTTTTGCGCCCATGGCATCGCCAAGACTGAGATAGGGACGGGCACCGGGGCCTGTTACATCCTGCTGGGTATTTACGACCGCCTGAAAGGCTTGAGAGCGGCGGCTTACCTGTCCGTCCGTAACGGACGAGATGAGGAGCCACGCCATGTCTGAGCCCATAACCCTGGATCGCGTTATCTCCCGTGCGGCCCGGAGTGTCGCCTTTCGTTACACCGAAGCCGCCCGGAAAGCGCCCGATGACCATCCCGCCTTGCTGGCCTACGGGACGCTGGCGCTGGGGGCGGCGATGATGTGCCAGGCTATCGACCGGGAGATGGGGGTATCAACGCCTGGTGGCCGGTTGCTGAGAAGCTGCGCCGAAACACTGCGTGTCCTCTCCCAGCAACCCGGCGACCATAGCCAGGCCATTGATGCCCTCCTCCTGCAGCTGATGGAATCGTTGTACGTCGAACAGGGCTGGCCGCTGACTGACGAAGACGACGCCGAGGAGGTCACCCATGTCTGACACCCTCGCCCCACATGACCGAGCCTTTGCAGCTTGCAACACTTCAACCTACCAACACCACGACGGAGCAGGCGGATGAGTACCCTGGAGTTTCAGAGCGAGATCAAGCGCCATTGGAAGAAGTGGCTGCCGAAGAAGTGGCGGGCGCTGGTCGAGGCGGGGACGGTCGAGGAGGAGACGCTGGCCGTGGCGCAGATGGCGCAACAGGAGAAGCTGTCGCTGATGCAGGCGGGTTACCCGGAGACGGCGGCGGACGAGGTGGTGAGGGCGGAATACATCCTCCTCAAGCCGGAGTAACGGCCCGGAAGCCCCGCGTCAGACGGACGGGGGGTGGCCGCGGGAAGCGGGGTTTTTTTTGCCTCACGCCCTGGCTGGCCTTCCTTCTGGTCCATTCCGCCGCGCGCGCTATACCGGGACGCCCTGGAATTTCTCGCTACCCTCTAGGCGGGTAACGCCAAAGTCGCGTTACCAGAAAGCCCGGTCGCGGAAGCTGGCGGTCGGGGTGCAGGCCCGGGACGGCATCATCGGCGCCGCCTTCGATTGCTGGCGGCACGATCAGAACAAACCATGGTCCTGAAGGTCGGTCAGGGGCGGGTGCAAACTGGTCCGTCCCAATTCCGTCCCAAGAGCCCTATAAACACAAAAGGCCAGAGGTTTAATCTGGCCTAAGTGCTTGTTTTTATGGTGGGCCGTCAGGGATTTGAACCCCGGACCAAGGGATTATGAGTCCCCTGCTCTAACCGCTGAGCTAACGGCCCTGAAAGGGAGATGTCGTAGTTTGCCTAACCCTCGTTGTCGAGGAAGCTCCTGAGTTTGTCGGAGCGGGTGGGGTGGCGGAGTTTCCGCAGGGCCTTGGCCTCAATCTGGCGGATGCGTTCGCGGGTGACGTCAAATTGCTTACCGACCTCTTCCAGGGTGTGGTCGGTGTTCATGTCGATGCCGAAGCGCATGCGCAGAACCTTGGCCTCGCGGGAGGTGAGGCTGGCGAGCATGTTTTGGGTGGCCTCGCGCAGGCCCTCGATGGTGGCGGATTCGACGGGGGATACGACGCCGGAATCCTCAATGAAGTCACCCAGATGCGAATCCTCGTCATCGCCAATGGGGGTCTCCATGGAGATGGGTTCCTTGGCGATCTTGAGGACCTTGCGCACCTTATCCTCGGGCATTTCCATGCGCACGGCCAACTCCTCGGGGGTGGCCTCGCGTCCCATTTCCTGAATCATCTGGCGCGAGACGCGGTTGAGTTTGTTGATGGTCTCGATCATGTGCACCGGGATGCGGATGGTGCGCGCCTGGTCGGCGATGGAACGGGTGATGGCCTGGCGAATCCACCAGGTGGCATAGGTCGAAAATTTGTAGCCGCGCCGGTACTCGAACTTGTCCACCGCCTTCATGAGGCCGATGTTGCCTTCCTGAATGAGATCAAGGAACTGCAGGCCGCGGTTGGTATATTTTTTGGCGATGGAGATGACCAGGCGCAGGTTGGCCTCGACCATTTCCTTTTTGGCGCGGCGGGCCTTGGCCTCGCCAATGGACATTTTGCGATTGACTTCCTTGATCTCGCTGACCGTAAGGAAGTTCTCGCGCTCCACCTCCTGGAGGCGGCGCTGGGCGCGACGAATGTCCTGGGCATGGCCGGCGAGGGCAGCGGCGTAGGGCTGACCGCCGGTGAGTTGCCCTTCGAGCCAATCGGGGTTTGTCTCGTGCTCCGGGAAGGTGTCGATAAAGGCCTTGCGTGGCATGCCGGAGGTCTCAACGGCCAGGCCCATGATGAAACGCTCTTGGGCGCGGATTCGCTCGATAGTGGCGCGCAGGGTCTCGGCGAGTTCCTGGAAAATATTGGCGACCAGTTTGAACTGGAGAAAGACCTCGGAGACCTCTTCCATGGCCTGGCGGGTGCGGTCGTCCATGCGGCCGTATTGTTCCAGGCACGTCTTGAGGTAGAGGTAACGATCGCGCATCAACTGGACGCGGCGGGCGACCTCCTCTGGGTCCGGACCTGTGTCCGTGGCGGCGACCTCTTCTGCTTCCTCTTCGTGATGCTCGTCCACAGCCTCGGGGTGCTCGTCTTCGGCATGGACTTCTTCCACGGGCGGCGGGGCAACGACGACCACGACCGGGACGGGGATGGGTTCCTCGGTGTCCGTGAAGCCGGAGATGGCGTCGGACAACCGCATGTCATCCCGGGCGACGCGGTCGAAAATTTCCAGGAGGCGTTCGATGCTGCGCGGGTACATGGAGAGGGCGGCGAGGACCTGATTGAGGCCTTCCTCGATGCGCTTGGCAATCTTGAGTTCGCCTTCGCGGGTCAGCAACTCGACGGTGCCCATCTCGCGCATGTACATGCGAACGGGATCGGTGGTGCGGCCGAATTCGGAATCGACGCTGGCTAGCGCGGCGGCGGCGGCCTCGGCGGCGTCGTCATCGGAGACGGCCGAGTCGCTAAGGGTCGAGTCGAGCTCCGCGGGCGCGGTCTCATGCACCTCGATCCCCATGTCGTTAATCATGCGGACGATGTCTTCGATCTGCTCGGGCTCGACGATGCCCTCGGGCAGATGGTCATTGACCTCGGAGTAGGTCAGATAGCCCTGCTCCTTGCCTCTCGTTATCAGTTGCTTCAGCTGTGACTGTTGCTGCTGCTGTTGATCCATGCGGGGCACCCTGGTTTTTGGGGGAGGCTAGAGGTTTTGGTCGCTCGGATGGGGCCAAAAAGACAGCCGGAAATCATAACAGAATCCGACTCATCATCACCAACAAATATCATGGGCTAGGGGCCGGACAAGAGGTGGTGAAGGTGGAGGCATGGGTACGGCATCCGATGTACTCAAAATAGACGTTCGGGGCGATTTTCCAAGTCTTCTGGCGAACTTGTTTTGCCGGGAGCATGATATCGGCCCTGCCGGGGGCAAGGGGCAGATCCTGGCGATGACGGATGCCGAGCCCTACCGCTGCCGCGCTAGCCTCGATTCGGCTGAACGGCCTGGCGCAGGGCGGCCTTTTCCTCCTCTGTCCATTCTCCGGGGCTGGCGCGGTTGAAGAGGTTGCCGCTGCGGGTGGTGAGGGCTTCCTGGTTGAGGCGCTGGATGGCGCCGGTGAGTTCGGGCTCCAGGCCTTCGGTGGGGATGTGGGCCAGCAGGCGGGGATCGGACAATTGCATCAGGATCTTGAAGTCGTCCTCATCCCGCCAGCGCTCCAACAGGGCGGCGCTGGTGAGAGCCGGTTGGGAGGCGAGGGTGGCGATGACCCGTTCCAGCAGCCGGATGCCGGGGTTGTCCAGATGGTGCCAATCCTGGCCAAGGCCGTCCAGGGCGCTGGACAATTCCGGGTGTTGGATCAGCAGGGCAATGGCGAGGCGGAGGGGGCTGGTGGCGGGACGGTGCCCGAGGTTGGCGCTCGCATGGCGGCGGCTGGCGGCGCCCGTCCCGGGTGGGCGACGGCGGGTGCCGGTGTCGAGGGGGGGCAGGGCGACGCCGACGAGGCGGGTCAGACGGTCGCGCAGCAGGTCGCGTAGCAGGCCCGGGGGCAGGCTAGCCAGCAGGGGGGTGACGCGGGAGCCGAGGCGGGCGCGGCCATCCAGGCTGGCGAGGTCAATACCCTTCGACAGATGCTCGAAGAGGAAGTCGGAGAGGGGTTTGGCCTGGCGGAGCCGATGTTCTAAGGCCTCGCGACCTTCCTTACGCACCAGGGTATCCGGGTCCTCGCCCTCGGGGAGGAAGAGGAAGCGGATCTCCTGCTGGCCGCTGGCCTGGGGCAGGCAGGTCTCCAGGGCCTTCCAGGCGGCTTCACGGCCGGCGCGGTCGCCATCGAAGCAGAAGACAAGTTCCGGCGCCTGGGGGAGCAGCAGGCGCAGGTGGTCCGGGGTGGTGGCGGTACCCAGGGTCGCCACGGCATAGTCGATGCCAAATTGGGCCAGGGCGATGACGTCCAGGTAGCCCTCCACCACCAGCAGGCGCTCCGGCTGGCGGTGGACCTTGAGGGCCTCGTGCAGACCATAGAGCTCCCGGCCCTTGTGGAAGATGGGTGTCTCTGGGGAATTCAGGTATTTAGGTTTGCCATCGCCCAGGATCCGGCCGCCAAAGCCGATGATCCGCCCCCGGCGGTCGCGGATGGGGAAGATGACGCGGTCGCGGAAGCGGTCATAAACCTTGCCATCCTGATTGATGACCAGACCGGCCTGGAGCAGGTGTTCGCGTTCCGATTCGGCGCGACCCAGGCGGCCGAGGAGGAAATCCCAGTCTGGTGGGGCATAACCCAGTCCGAAGGCCAAGGCGATCTTACCGCTCAGGCCGCGCCTCTTGAGGTAGTCCACCGCCCGTGTCGCCTGGGGGTGTTGGCGCAGTTGCTGTTGGTAAAGCCGGGCGGCCTGCTCCATGACGACATAGAGAGGGCGGGTATCGGGGCCCTTGAGCGGCGCGGCGCCCCCCTCGACGGGAACCACCAGGCCGGCGGCGCGCGCCAATTCCTCAACGGCCTCGCTGAACTCTTGGTGCTCGAATTCCATGAGGAAGCCAATGGCAGTGCCGTGGGCTCCGCAGCCGAAGCAGTGATAGAACTGCTTGTCGGCGCTGACGGTGAAGGAGGGGGTCTTCTCGTCGTGGAAGGGACAACAGGCCTGATAATCCTTGCCGGCCTTGCGTAGCGGCACGCGCCGGTTGATCAGCTCGACGATATCGCTGCGCGCGATGAGTTCATCAATGAATTCGTGAGGAATTCTGCCAGCCATGGGACCTCAGCGAGCAGAAGGGGGAAGGCTGGCCCCCGAATGGGCGGGATTTACCTTCAGGAGCCCAGGCGCTGCTTGACCAGGGCGCTGACGGCGCCGACGTCGGCCCGGCCCTGGACCTGGGGCTTGAGGAGGGCCATGACCTTGCCCATGTCCTTTTGGGAGAGGGCCCCCGCCGCGGCGACGGCCGCCTCGATCAGGGCGGCGATTTCGTCATCGCTCAGGGCGGTTGGCAGGTATTCCTGGCAGACGCCAATCTCGTAGCGCTCTTGTTCCGCCAGATCCTCGCGCTTGGCCGCCTCGTATTGGGTAATGGAGTCGCGGCGCTGCTTGAGCATCTTGTCCAGCACCGCGAGCACCTGGGTGTCGTCCAGTTCGATGCGCTCGTCCACCTCGCGCTGCTTGATAGCGGCGTTGATGAGCCGAATGATGCCCAGCCGACGCTTTTCGCCCGCCTTCATGGCGGTCTTCATGTCCTCGACGAGGCGCTGCTTGAGCATGGCGTTGGGCTTCTGGATCGGAACGGGATCTGGGCTAGGCTGGGGGATCTAAGGGGACTAGCTTAGAAGGTGCGTTCCCAGCGGCGGGTTTCGCGCTGCAGTTTCTTGTGGTGACGTTTGACCGCGGCGGCCTTGCGACGCTTGCGCTCGGAGGTGGGCTTCTCGTAAAACTCGCGACGGCGGACCTCGGCCAGGACGCCGGCCTTCTCGCAGGAGCGCTTGAAGCGGCGCATGGCAACTTCAAAGGGTTCATTTTCCTTAACGCGGACGCTGGGCATAAAACATTTATCCTATCGTTTTCTGGTTAGGGCTCGCTAGAGCTGAAGATTTGGAAAGACGCGAAATTCTAACTGATCGCAACGGGGACATGCAAAGCTCATTCGCGCTCTGGGGCCAATTAGCCGTACCATGAACTCTTTACCTCTCTTGCCAGGGCCAGATAGACAGCCATGCGGGTATTAGGCATCGAAACCTCCTGCGACGAGACCGGGATCGCCGTTTACGAAGGCGGGCGCGGCATGCTGGCCCATGCTGTTTATAGCCAGATCGAGATCCACGCCCGTTATGGCGGGGTGGTGCCGGAATTGGCCTCCCGTGATCATGTGCGCAAGACCCTGCCCATGATCCGGCAGGTGCTGGACGAGGCGGGCCTGGCCAAGCGGGATATCCACGGGGTGGCCTTTACCGCCGGTCCGGGCTTGATCGGGGCCCTGATGGTGGGGGCAGCCCTGGGCCGGAGCCTGGCCTGGGCCTGGGGCGTGCCGGCGATTGGGGTGCATCACATGGAGGGCCATCTGCTCGCCCCCTTGCTGGAGGAACCCGCGCCGGAATTTCCCTTCGTGGCCCTGCTGGTCTCCGGTGGTCACACCCAGTTGGTGGCGGTGGCGGGCATTGGCCGCTACCAACTGCTGGGCGAGTCCCTGGATGATGCCGCCGGCGAGGCCTTCGACAAGACCGCCAAGATCCTCGGTTTGCCTTACCCCGGGGGCCCGGCCCTGGCGGCGCTGGCGGAGCAGGGCGATCCGGGGCGTTACCGCTTTCCCCGGCCCATGACCGACCGGCCCGGCCTGGATTTTAGCTTTAGCGGGCTCAAGACTTTCGCCCTCAATACCTGGCGTGAAGAACAGGCGGCGCGCCCCGACCGGGAGCAGACCCGGGCCGATATCGCCCGCGCCTTTGAGGAGGCGGTCGTGGACACCCTGGCGGTCAAGTGCCGGCGGGCGGTGCGTCAGACCGGCTTCCCGCGCCTGGTCCTGGCCGGTGGCGTCAGTGCCAACCGGCGGCTACGCGCCACCATGGATGGGGCCCTAGTCAAGGAGGGCGCGCGGGCCTTCTATCCCCGCCCCGCCTTTTGTACGGACAATGGGGCCATGATCGCCTTCGCGGGCTGGCATCGGCTCCAGGCGGGGCAAAGCGAGCCCCTATCCTTCGCCCCGCGGGCGCGTTGGGATATGGCGGGACTGGCCCCGCTGTGAGACCGGTGGGGGCCCTGCCGTCGAGCCGGTAGCGCTATCCGGGAGTCGGGTGAAGGGGGAGGGCGTTAGTCCGAGCCATTCTCTTCGGCGCCGATCCGGCCCTCGGCCCCCGAGAGCATATTCTGGATGTTGCTTTTATGACGCCAGAAGAGGATCAGGCTGATCAGGATCTGCATGGCGATGAGCCAGGGGTCGTCCCAGAGCACCCAGAGGATGAAGGGGGCGAGCGCCATGGAGATGAGGGCGGAAAGGGAGGAGATCTTCAACACCTTGGCGACGAACAGCCAGAGGGATGCCACGGCGAGGCCGAGCGGCCAGTAGAGCCCAAACTGGACGCCGAGGGCGGTGGCCACGCCCTTGCCGCCGCGGAAACCGAAAAAGACGGGGAAGAGGTGGCCGAGGAAGGCCGCGAGCCCCACCGCGGCCAGCGCGGCGGTGCCTAGCCCCAGGGCATGGCCCACCAGGAGGGGGATCAGGCCCTTGAGGCTGTCGCCCAGCAGGGTGATGGCGGCCGCCTTCTTGCCACCAATCCGCAGCACATTGGTGGCACCGGGGTTGTTCGAGCCCTGGGTGCGCGGGTCCGGCAAGTCCATCAGATGGCAGACGATGATGGCGCTGGAGATCGAGCCCAGCAGGTAGGCGGCGAGGATCAGGAGGGCGGCGGTGATCATGGGCCACATTGGAAACCCAATCGGCTAGGCGGTCAAGCCAATGCCAAGCCTTGGGTGGCACACCTGGGCGGGGTTTGCTAACCTTCCGGCGCCGGTTTCATGCCTGATACGCTCGTCCTGGCACGCGAATTCGCCAACCCGCGCCCCACAATTATCGGGATAACCCACCATGTCACGCCCCCTGCCGCCCAGCGACTCCCTGCCCTATGCCCTCTACACCGCCGCGCAGGTCCGGGCCCTGGACCAGGCGGCCATTGCCAGCGGTATGCCCGGTGGGGCCTTGATGGCCCGGGCGGGGGAGGCGGCCTATCGACTGCTTCGCGCCAGATGGCCAGAGGCGCGCCGGATCACCCTCCTGTGCGGAGCGGGCAATAATGGCGGCGATGGCTATGTGCTGGCGCGTCTCGCCCGCGCGGATGGCCTGGATGTGACTCTGTTCCAATTAGGCGATGTTAGCCGATTAGGGGCGGATGCCGAGGGGATGCTGGAGACCTGGCTCGGCATGGGTGGCAGGCTGGAGGCCTTTCAGGAGCTGCCCAGGCGCTCGGATGTCATTGTGGACGCCCTCCTCGGCATTGGCCTTGAGCGCCCGGTCGAGGGTGAGTGGGCGCGGGCGGTGCGGGCGGTTAACGCCCAGCGCACCCCGGTCCTAGCCATCGATATCCCCACCGGGTTGCACGCCGATACCGGCCGGGTGCTGGGCACGGCCATCCGGGCCGCGGCCACCCTGTCCTTCATCGGTCTCAAGCAGGGGCTCTTTACGGGGGCCGGTCCCGATTGTTGCGGAGACATCTATTTCGATGGCCTGGGGGTGCCGGCGGCCATCTTCGCGCGCGAGATCCTTGCCGCGCGGCGCCTGGATTGGGCCAAGGTGTCCGACCAGGTTGCACCCCGGCGCCGCGACGCCCACAAAGGCGATTTCGGCCATGTGCTGGTGGTGGGGGGCGCCCCGGGTTTCAGTGGCGCGGCGCGGCTGGCGGGGGAGGGGGCCCTGCGGGCTGGCGCGGGGCTGGTCTCGGTGGCGACCCATCCGGCTCACGCCGCCTATCTCAATGTGGGCCGTCCGGAACTCATGGTCCGGGGTATGGTTGACCCGCGGGAGCTGTCACCCTTGCTGGAGCGGGCCAGCGCGGTGGCCATTGGCCCTGGCCTCGGTCGGGAACCCTGGGGTGTCGGTCTTATCGAGCGGGTGCTGGCGGCGGGCAAGCCCCTGGTGATGGATGCGGATGCCTTGAACTGGCTGGCCGAGGCGCGGCTGCGTCGTGATGATTGGGTGCTGACGCCACACCCCGGCGAGGCGGCATGGCTGCTGGGCTGTAGCGCCGCCGAGGTCCAGGCGGATCGCTTCTCCGCCCTCCGTCACCTGCAAGACCTTTATGGGGGGACCATCGTCCTCAAGGGCGCGGGGACCCTGGTGCTGGGTCCCTCCCCGCGTCCCCCGGGCGTCTGTTCCCAGGGCAATCCCGGCATGGCCTCCGGGGGGAGCGGGGATGTGCTGACGGGCATGATTGCCGCCTTGCTGGGGCGGGGTCTCGATCCCGAGAATGCGGCGGAGGCGGCGGTCTGCCTGCACGCGGCGGCGGGCGACAGGGCGGCGGCCGAGGGCGAGCAAGGGCTGCTGGCGACGGACCTGATCGAGGCTATACGCCCCACCCTTAATGCTGCGGTGACCCGGCCATGAAGCTCGCCATCCAGGGCGAGGCGTCCCAAGAGGCCTTGGGTGGGAAGCTGGCCCCCCTGTTGCGCCCCCCTCTGATTGTCTATCTGGAAGGGGACCTGGGCACGGGCAAGACCACCCTCACCCGCGGCATCCTGCGCGGGCTGGGTCATGGTGGCGCGGTGCGCAGCCCGACCTACACCCTGCTGGAGCCCTACGATCTGGGCCCCCTGCGCCTGTACCACCTGGACCTCTATCGGCTGGGCGACCCGGAAGAACTGGAGTACCTGGGTTTTCGCGATCTCCTGGATCGGGATAGCCTCCTCTTCGTCGAATGGCCGCAAAGGGGTAGCGGCGCCCTGCCACCGCCAGACCTGGAAATCCGGCTGGACTATCAGGGTCCTGGCCGGACCCTGGACCTGATTCCTCGTAGCCCGGCGGGCGAGGAACTGATCAGGGCCTTGGCGGCATCTCCTGGATTAGAGGGTGAGGCCATTACCCTAACAACCTAATAGGGAATTGGTTTGGTTGGAAAGGGCTCTAGTGCTATCTTTAGGAAGGATTCTTCCCTGGGTAATGCTTAATTTTTGGGTTGCGATGTCGAGACTGATTGCCATTTTCCTGCTCCTGTTGCCCTTGTCCGCTCTGACCGCTCCCGTGGAGATTCAGGGGGCGCGGCTCTGGATCGCGCCTGACCAGACTCAGTTAGTCATCGACGCGGACCGCGCCTTTGAGCACAAGATATTCCCGGTCTCGGCTCCGGACCGGCTCATCATCGATATCCCCGAGGGCCGGGTGACCGGCAAGCTCCCCCTGGCGGAGCCCGAGGACCGGCTGGTCAAGGGGGTGCGCAGTGGCGTGCTCGAAAATGGCCAACTGCGGATCGTCATCGATCTCAAGCAGGGGGTGCGTGCCAAGAGCTTTGTCCTGGAACCCAACGAGCGCTATGGGCATCGGCTGGTGGTGGACATGGCGCCCAAGGCCAGTGCGCTTCCGGCGCCGGGGGCCTCGGGGGCAACCGCCGTCAAGCCCGCTGGCCATGGGCGGCGCGATCTCATTATCGCCATTGACCCGGGGCATGGTGGCGAGGACCCCGGGGCCATAGGGGTCAATGGCACCCTTGAAAAGGAGATCACCCTCGCCATTGCCCGTAAGCTGGCGAACCTGATCAATCGGGAGACGGGGATGCGCGCCCAGTTGGTGCGCGACGGGGATTACTACCTGGGCCTTTACAAGCGCATCGAACTGGGGCGCCAATACGGCGCCGATCTCTTCATCTCCATCCATGCCGATGCCAATCAACAGGATCAGGCGGCGGCGGGCTCCTCGGTTTTTGTCCTCTCCAAGGACGGTGCCACCAGTAAGCAGGCCAAGTGGCTCGCTGAAAAGGAGAATGGCGCGGACCGCATCGGTGGCGTCAATGCGATGGACAAGGCCCCGGAATTGTCCAAAATCCTCTGGGAGATGGCCCAGAGCGGGACCATGGAATTTAGTAACCTGGCAGCCCAGGCGGTGCTGTCCAATCTCAGTCAGGTCGGTTTCGTGCATCACGGCAAGGTGCAAAAGGCGGGGTTTGCCGTGCTCAAGGCCCCGGACATCCCGTCGATGCTGGTGGAAACGGCTTTTATCACGAATCCGGAAGAGGAAAAGCGGCTGAACAGCCCAGATTACCAGGCCAAGCTGGCGGGCGCTATAATGGAAGGGGTTAGGGAGTATTTCGCCAATCATCCACCCCCGGGCACCCGCTGGGCCAGCAAGGGTAGCGGTCGCCAGCATGTGATTGGCAAGGGCGACACTCTGGGCCAGATTGCCAAGCAATATGCGGTGAGCGTTTCCTCGCTGCGGAGCCTGAATCGGCTGGAGGATGGCAGTCTGCGTGTCGGCCAGGTGCTGATCATCCCGGAGAGTTGATCCCGCCGGAATGACCGGTCCCCTGGTGTCAGGGGATCAAGCTGAGAGGGCGGGGCTCAGATGCGGTTGCAGGGCCTCCCGCAGGGCCCGGTGCAACTTGAGATTCCCACCGATGATGTTGCCGGTCTGAAAATAGCGGTCACCGCCGGCCAGATCCGTGACGGTGCCACCCGCCTCGTTGATCAGCAGGGCGCCCGCGGCCATGTCCCATTCCGCCAGACCCAGTTCCCAGAAGCCATCGGTGCGCCCACAGGCGACGTAGGCCAGATCCAGGGCCGCCGAGCCGGGGCGTCTCAGGCCGGCGGTGTTCAGGATCATGGTGCGGAACATGGCCAGATAGGTATCCAGTTGGCGCTGATCACGGAAGGGAAAGCCGGTGCCAATCAGGGCGCCTTCCAGGCCCAGGCGGTTGGCGACCCGGATGCGGCGGTCGTTCATCTGGGCGCCACCCCCCCGCTCGGCCGTGAACATCTCCTCGCGCAGGGGGTCGTAAACGATCCCGCATTCCAGGCGTCCCCGATGGCGCAGGGCGATGGAGATGCTAAATTGCGGAAAACCATGCAGATAATTGGTGGTACCGTCGAGGGGATCGATAACCCACTGGAAGTCGCTCTTGCCGTGGGCGCCACTTTCCTCGGCCAGGATGGCGTGGTCCGGGTATTTCGACCGCAATTCGTGGATGATGGCGTCCTCGGCGGCCCGATCAACCTCGGTGACGAAGTCATTCTGGCTCTTGGCCTGGATATGGAGTTGGTCCACGCGGTCGAGGTAGCGCATCAGGATGCGCCCCGCGGCGCGGGCCGCGCGGATGGCAATAGTGAGTGTCGGTTGCATGGCTACGCACGATACCGGAAAGCCCGATTACATTAAAGCTTGACAATGTAGCGATCTTCTTCTGAAGTTTCATGGTTATGAAGATGGACAGCCCACCCCTCCTGGATCGCATTCGTTTCGTGCTGGTCGAGACCACCCACACCGGCAACCTGGGCGCCACCGCCCGGGCCATGAAGACCATGGGCCTGAGTCAGCTCCACCTGGTGCGCCCCAAGACCCCACCCGACGCCGAGGCCCTGGCCCGTGCCGCCGGCGCCGATGACCTCCTGGCGCGGGCCGGTATCCACGCCAGCCTGGCGGATGCTATCGCCGGCTGCCGGCTGGTGATTGGCTCCAGCGCCCGGTTGCGCGCGGTGGAATGGCCCCTGCTCGAACCGCCCGAGTGCGCCCGCCGTTTGCTGGGGGAGGCCCAGGATGGCCCGGTGGCCCTGGTCCTGGGCCGGGAGCGTTCCGGACTCACCAACGAGGAACTGGCCCTCTGCCACTTCCTGGTGCATATTCCGACCAACCCCGATTTCAGCTCCCTCAATCTGGGCGCGGCGGCCCAGGTCTTTGCCTATGAAATCCGCCAGCGGTATCGCGAGGGGCGGGGCGAGACCCTGCCGCGGGAGGATCGTGACCTGGCCACGGCGGAAGCCCTGGAGGGTTTCCACGTTCATCTGTCGCAAACCCTGGTGGAGATCGGCTTCGCTGATCCCGAGCAGTCGGCTAAGCTGAGCCGCCGGCTGCGGCGCCTCTTCCATCGCGCCCGCCCGGACTGGACCGAGATCAACATCCTGCGTGGTATCCTGAGCGCGGCTCAGGGTCGCAAGGATCCCGAGCGCTTCCGCCGCCAGCCCAGGGATGGCGGCACCGCCGGTTGAGGCTGGCCCTGCCCGGCACCTCAACTAGAGATTATGTATTGGGAGCTGACCAGTGTTTGCACGGCTCAGAGAGGACATCGTTTGTATCCTCGACCGCGATCCCGCTGCCCGCAATGCCTTCGAGATCCTGACCACCTATCCCGGCCTCCATGCCGTGATGGCTCATCGCCTCACCCATCGGTTGTGGCGTGCCAACTTCAAGTGGCTGGCGCGCATTATCGCCAATGTGGCGCGGCTCTTTACCGGGGTCGAGATCCATCCGGGCGCCCATATCGGCCGGCGCCTCTTCATCGATCACGGCATGGGGGTGGTGATTGGCGAGACGGCAGTCATTGGCGATGACTGCACCCTCTATCATGGCGTTACCCTGGGTGGCACCAGTTGGGAAAAGGGCAAGCGTCATCCCACCCTGGGCAATGACGTGGTGGTTGGCGCGGGCGCCAAGGTGCTGGGCCCCATCGAGATTGGCGAGGGCGCCCGCATCGGTTCCAACGCCGTGGTGAATAAATCGGTCAAGCCTGGCGGCACGGTGGTGGGAGTTCCTGGCCGCCTCGTTGAACGGCCCACCAGCGCGGAGGCAGAGCGCCGCGCCAACACTGCCAAGCGGATCGGCTTTGATGCCTATGGCGCCACCCGCGACACCCCGGACCCGGTAGCCCATGCCGTGAATTGCATGCTTGATCACATCCACCTTATGGACAAGCGACTAGAGGCCATGGCCGCCGCCCTGGAACGCCAGGGTATTACGGACCACTTTAGCCGCTTACCCGACCTGGATGTCCGCGAGATTGATTCCACCGCCGATGACGGCGAGTCGGACAGGGACTCCCGGCCTCCCGAGTCAACACCGGGTTCCTAGTCGCCTACCCGTTCAGGGTTCTGAGGCCGGGATGATGGCTCCGGCCCAGTCCCTTCGTCATCTTGCTGGCGGCCCCGGATTTTCGGCGCTATTCTGCGTGCCCTTGCCAAAGTAGGAGCCAGTCCCCACCTCCGCATCGAGAATACTTGACCGAATTACTTGGTTATTGTAGGCTGCTAACCAAGATGAACGACTAGGAGTGGCAAAGGCCGTGAGACTGACTACCAAGGGACGATACGCGGTGACCGCCATGATGGATCTGGCGATCCATGCGGGAGAAAAACCGACTATTCTTGCGGACATAGCGCGCCGCCAGGGCATATCCCTGTCCTATCTTGAGCAACTTTTTGCGCCCTTGCGCAAGCAGGCCCTGGTGGTCAGCACGCGAGGGCCGGGCGGGGGCTACAAGCTGGCGCGTAATCCTGCCACCATCTTTGTCGGTGAGGTCATCGCGGCGGTGGACGAGCAGTTGGACGCCACCCGCTGTGGTGGGGAAGGGGACTGCCAGTCCAGGGGTGTTTGTTTGACCCACTCCCTTTGGCAGGATCTGAGCGACCATATTCGGGGTTACCTGCAGGGGGTCAGTCTCCAGGACCTGGTCGATCGCAAACAGGTACAAAAAATGATCGAGCGTCGGCGTGGCACCGCCACGACCTTGGAGCGGCGGGTCCTCCCCCCCGTCCGTGGCGGAGTCTCGCGAATGGCCGCGGGCATTTAAGGGTTCTACTGGTTACGGAGTGAGAGATGAAATTACCCATTTACATGGACTATTCGGCCACCAGCCCAGTGGATCCCCGCGTGGCCGAGAAGATGTGCGCTTGCCTGACCATGGACGGCAACTTTGGCAACGCCGCATCGCGATCCCACGCCTTCGGCTGGGCGGCCGAGGATGCCATCGACCAGGCGCGCCGCGAGGTCGCGGCCCTGGTCAACGCCGATCCCAAGGAGATCGTCTGGACTTCCGGGGCGACCGAGTCGGATAACCTGGCCATCAAGGGCGCGGCCACTTTCTACCAAAAACGTGGCCGGCACATCGTTACCTGTAAGACCGAGCATAAGGCGGTCCTGGATACCTGCCGCCAGTTGGAGCGCGAGGGCTTCGAAGTCACCTATCTGGACCCCGAGCCCAATGGTCTCATCGATCTGGCCAAGCTGGAGGACGCCCTGCGGGGTGACACCATCCTGGTCTCCCTGATGCACGTCAATAACGAGATTGGCGTGATCCAGGACATCCAGGCTATTGGCGAGATGACACGTGACCGCAACATCCTCTTCCATGTGGATGCCGCCCAAAGCACCGGTCGGGTGCCTATCGATCTGGAAACCACCAAGGTCGATCTGATGTCTTTCTCCGCCCACAAGACCTACGGCCCTAAGGGCATTGGCGCCCTCTATGTGCGGCGCAAGCCCCGGGTGCGCCTGGAGGCCCAGATGCACGGCGGTGGTCACGAGCGCGGCATGCGCTCCGGTACCCTGGCTACCCATCAGATCGTGGGTATGGGCGAGGCCTTCCGCCTGGCGCGTCTGGAGATGGCCACCGAGAACGAGCGGGTCCTGGGGCTGCGTCATCGCCTCTGGGATGGCGTTCGCGATCTGGAGCAGGTTTACCTCAATGGTGACGAAGAATGTCGGGTAGCCGGTAATTTGAACGTCAGTTTCGCCTATGTCGAGGGTGAATCCCTCATCATGGCCCTCAAGGACCTGGCGGTCTCCTCCGGTTCCGCCTGCACCTCCGCCAGCCTGGAGCCCAGCTATGTGCTGCGCGCCCTGGGCCGTGAGGATGAACTGGCCCACAGCTCCATTCGCTTTTCCTTGGGGCGGTTTTCCACCCAGGAAGAGGTGGACTACGCCATCACCAAGATCCGTGATCAGGTCACCCGCTTGCGGTCGCTCTCGCCCCTGTGGGACATGTACCGGGATGGCGTTGACCTGAGTTCGGTGCAGTGGGCGGCGCATTGAGGACTACCCCATTTGCGGCGTCCTGGGAGTTCCCCCGGTCGCCGCTCCCTAGAGAGGTGAATTGAAATGGCATACAGCGAGAAGGTTCTGGATCACTACGAAAACCCCCGCAACGTGGGCAATCTGGATACGACCGATCCGAGTGTTGGCACCGGCATGGTGGGCGCCCCGGCCTGCGGCGATGTGATGCGCCTGCAGATTAAGGTCAACGACGCCGGGGTTATCGAGGATGCCCGCTTCAAGACCTACGGTTGCGGTTCCGCCATTGCCTCCAGCAGCCTCTTGACCGAGTGGGTCAAGGGTAAGACCCTGGCCGAGGCCCTGGAGATCAAAAACCAGCAGATCGCCGATGAACTGGCCCTGCCGCCGGTCAAGGTTCACTGTTCGGTGCTGGCGGAGGATGCCATCAAGGCCGCGATCCACGATTTCGAGCGGAAGCGGGTCTGATGGGCTTGGCGGCAAAGCCAGGGGTTGGGTGGCTGATCCCATCTCCACCCCTGGCTGAATTTTGCAGTGTCGCCGTGGCAGCATGGCGGTCGGGAGAGTAACGGACATGGGGATTTCGATGACTTCGGCCGCCGCCAAGCATGTGCGCGGCTACCTGGAAAATCGTGGGAAGGGCCTTGGGGTCCGCCTGGGAGTACGTACCTCGGGTTGCTCGGGCATGGCCTATGTACTCGAATTCGCGGATGAGCTGAAGCCCGAGGACCAGGTCTTCGAGTCCCTGGGCGTCAAGGTGATCGTGGATCCTAAAAGCCTGCTCTATCTGGATGGCACTGAACTCGATTACACCCGGGAAGGGCTCAACGAGGGCTTTAAATTTAACAACCCGAACGTCAAGGACGCCTGTGGTTGCGGCGAAAGCTTCAACATCTGAGCCTGGATGCCCGGATGTTCGACTTACACCAAAACCACTTCAGGCTGTTTGGCTTACCCGAGCGTTTCGCGCTGGACCTGAATGAGTTGTCCGAGCGTTATCTGCGGCTGCGTCAGACCGTCCACCCGGATCTTTATGCCACGGCGGGGGATCGGGAAAAACGCCTCTCCCTGCAGGCCTCCACCCGGGTCAACGAGGCTTATCAAACTCTCAAGGATCCCCTGGCACGGGCCCGCTATCTTCTGACCCTGCTGACGGGCGACCAGGGAAATGACCAGGAAACGACCAAGGACATGGCCTTTCTCCTGGAGCAGATGGAACTGCGCGAGGCCCTGGCCGCCGCTCGCGACGCGTCTGATCCCTTCGCGGGCCTCGCGGCGGTGCGGGATCGGCTCTCCCGCCAGTCCCTCTATCTGATCACCCAACTGGCGGTGTTCCTGGAGCCTGTCTCGGGCCTGGACCCGGAGGCTGCGCGGGAACTGATCCGCAAGCTCCAGTTCGTGCGCAAATGCGAGGCCGAGGCTGAGGCCCTTGAGGCCGAACTCGACGAGGCCCTCTGATCTGCCTTAACCTTTTATCCCTTGCCTCCTGACCGAGAGAATCCATGGCATTGCTTCAGATCGCGGAGCCGGGCCGCTCCGCCGCCCCACACCAGCACCGGCTTGCCGCCGGGATCGACCTGGGGACGACCAACTCCCTGATCGCCACCGTGCGTAGCGGCCGGCCCGAGACCCTGCCGGATCGGGAGGGACGCCATCTGTTGCCCTCGGTGGTGCGTTATGCCGAGGAGGGTCTGGTCGTGGGTCACGCCGCCAAGGCTGCGGCGGCCGAGGACCCCCTTAACACCCTGGCCTCCGCCAAGCGTCTCATCGGTCGTGGCATTGAAGAGGTCCGTGGCCTGGGCACCCGCTTGCCTTATGAATTCGTGCGTACCGATACGGCAGTGCCGCGCATCCGCACCCGCGCCGGGGATATCAGTCCGGTGGAGGCCTCCGCCGAGATCCTCCGGGCCCTGGCCCAGCGCGCCGAGTTCGCCCTCGGCGGTGACCTGGCCGGTGTGGTCATTACGGTCCCCGCTTATTTCGACGAGCCCCAGCGCCAGGCCACCAAGGACGCCGCCCGCCTGGCTGGCCTCAAGGTGTTACGTCTGCTCAACGAGCCGACGGCGGCGGCGGTTGCCTACGGGCTGGACCGGGAGGCGGACGGTATCCACGCCGTCTTCGATCTGGGCGGCGGCACCTTCGATATCTCCATCCTGCGCCTGCACCGGGGTGTTTTCGAGGTCCTGGCTACTGGCGGCGACTCCGCCCTGGGTGGCGATGACATGGACCTGCTCCTGGCGGAGTGGATCATGGCCCAGGCCGGGATTGGCGATGAGGCCGATCACCGGATCCTGCGTGGCCTCATGCGCGACGCCTGCGACGCCAAGGAACGCCTGACGGACCAGGACAAGGCCCCCCTGCGTATCGCCCTGCCTGATGCCCGACACTGGGAAGGCGAGATCGACCGGAATACCTTCGATGACCTCATCGACCCCCTCATCTCCCGCGCCATCGCCGCCTGCCGCCGCGCCCTGCGCGATGCCGGACTCAAGGTCGAGGAGATCAAGGACGTGGTCATGGTAGGGGGTGCTACCCGCGTGCCGCGGGTGCGTACGCGGGTAAGGCTCTTCTTTGGCATGACCCCCTTGGTGGACCTGGACCCCGATCGGGTCGTCGCCCTGGGCGCCGCCCTCCAGGCCGATGTCCTGGCGGGAAACAAGCCCGATAGCGACATGCTGCTGCTGGACGTCATCCCGCTGTCCCTGGGGCTGGAGACCATGGGCGGCCTGGTCGAGCGCATCGTGCCGCGCAATACCCCCATCCCGGTGGCTCGCGCCCAGGAATTCACCACCTTCAAGGATGGTCAGACGGCCATGGCCTTGCATATCCTGCAGGGCGAGCGGGATCTGGTTGCCCATTGCCGCTCCCTGGCCCGTTTCGAGCTACGGGGTTTCCCCCCCATGGTGGCCGGGGCCGCCCGGATCCGGGTGACTTTCGAGGTCGATGCCGATGGCCTCTTGAATGTGTCGGCGGTGGAACAAACCAGCGGCGTGCAAGCCCGGGTGGAAGTCAAACCCTCCCATGGCTTGACCGATGGCGAGATCGAGTCCATGTTGCGCGAATCCCTGACCCATTCCAGCGAGGACATGGAGGCCCGGCGCCTGCGGGAACAGCGCGTGGAGGCCCAGCGCACCGTCGCGGCCCTGCAGGCCGCCTTGACCAGGGATGGCGAGGCCCTCTTGTCGGTGGAGGAGCGGGGACGCATCGACCAGGCCCTGGCGGAACTGGAACTCAGACTGACGGGCGAGGATGAGGAAACCCTCAAGGCGGCCATGGAGAACCTGGATCGCACTTGCGGTTTCTATGTGGAGCGCCGCATGAATCGGAGCATCCAAAGCGCGATGGCCGGACACAAGGTCGAGGAGTTTCAATCATGACCAAGTTGATTTTTCTGCCCCATGAGGAGATTTGTCCCGAGGGGGCCATTATCGAGTCCGAGCCTGGTGTCAGCATTTGCGACGCCGCCTTGGCCGGAGGCATCGATATCGAGCATGCCTGCGAAAAGTCCTGCGCCTGCACCACCTGTCATGTCATCATTCGCGAGGGTTTTGATTCCCTGCCAGAGGCCGACGAGGTCGAGGAGGATTTGCTCGATAAGGCCTGGGGTCTGGAGCCTGAGTCGCGCCTAAGCTGCCAGGCCAAGGTCGGGGATGAAGATCTCGTCATCGAGATACCCAAGTACACCATCAATATGGTGTCGGAGCATCATTAGCCGGATCTGGCGGCCTTGCTCCCCGGCGGTAGCCGGGGCCGGGGCCGGCAATCCTGGGCGGTATTGATCCTCCTCAGCCTCGGTCAAGTTCAATCAGCTTGGTTCCTTGAACCTAGGAGAAGCCATGGCCCTTAAGTGGACGGACACCCTGGACATCGCCATTGCCTTGGACGAAACCTACCCGGACGCCGACCCGCGCCGGGTTAATTTCGTCGATCTGAGCAAATGGGTGCAGGCCCTGCCGGATTTCGAAGACGACCCCGCCCATACCGGCGAGAAGATTCTTGAGGCCATTCAGATGGCCTGGCTGGAAGAGCGGGAAGAATAACCCCGCGCTGGTTGGCGCGGGTCCCATACCCGAGATCAGCATTGCTCCCAGGGCAGACCCCGGTAACGCCAGCCCCCAACGGTGCCCCGGTGATGGTGCTCGTCCAGAACACCCTCGAAACCTTCGTCGATGTGGAAGACATTGCGGACGCCGGCGGCGATCAGGGCCTTGCCGGCCTCGTGTGAGCGCTTGCCGCTGCGGCAGATGAGAATGACCGGGGTGCAGGGATTGTCCTCGGAGCAGACGGCGCCGCCGAGCAGCAGTTTGCGGATTTCCGTATCAAAATGGGGATTGACGGTCCATTCGGGTTCGTCGATCCAGGCCACGTGAACGGCCCCCGAGGGGTGCCCCACGAATAGGTACTCCATGGTGGAGCGGATATCCACCAGCAGGGCGGTCGGATTCTCCTGGAGCATCTGCCAGGCCTGCTGGGGGGTCAATTCCTTGGGATGCTGTGGTTCGGTCATATCGTCGGTTCCTTTGGTGCTGGGTCTTTTTTCGGTTATCTTTCTGGTCCAGGGTGCGTGTTGGGGCGATGGTAGCCCCGGATCGCAGAGTTGCCGTCAGCCTTTTCTGGCCTGCTTAGATGATTGATGCTGAATTCAAGGAATCCAACCCCCGGGACCAGGCCGTGGGGGCTAACTTGATCCCCCCGGCCCGCTCGGGGCGGCGAACCTCCCCCGCCTGGAAGGAATGGCTCCTTGAGGGTGTGGCGCGCGGTATGGCCCTTTTGCCCTTCGGCGCGGCCCAGGCCCTGGGGTGGCTGACCGGCACCCTGCTGGTGCTGATCCCTAATAAGCAGCGCCGCAACGCCCTCGCCAACCTGCGGCTCTGCCGACCGGACTGGAGTGAGGCGGAGACCCGGCGCTTCCGCAACCGTGCCCTTCGCGAGGAGTCGAAGACCTTCATCGAGATCGCCTATCTCCTGCTCCGTCCCGTGCCCCGTGTTCTGGCCCTGATCCGGGAGACGCATGGTCTCGAATGGCTGGAGCGCGGCCAGGGCCGGGCCTGATCGTCCTCTCACCCCACCTGGGGGCCTGGGAGTTGGCGGGGCTTTATCTCTCCACCCGCGGTCCCACCACCACCCTCTACAAGCCCCAGCCGCTGGGAGACGTCCTGGTGCGTCAGGCGCGGGCACGCGGTGGGGCCGATCTCGTGCCCACGGATAATGCGGGGATTCGCCGTCTGCTCCAGGCCCTCCGGCGCGGGGAATATCTGGGGATACTGCCGGATCAGGAGCCGAAGGCAGAAAAAGGCTCCGTTTTCGCGCCCTTTTTCGGCGTGCCGGCCCTGACCATGCTGTTGGTCAATCGGCTAGCACGCAAGACGGGGGCGCCCGTGGTCTTTCTCTTCGCCCGCCGTTTGCCCTGGGGTAGGGGCTTCGCCCTGCATTGCCTGCCGGCGCCGGAGGGGGTGGAGGCGGAGGATGACGAAACGGCGGCCAAGGCCCTCAATCGGGGCGTGGAGGCCTGCGTGGCGATTTGCCCGGAACAGTATGTCTGGTCTTATAAACGCTTTCGGACACGTCCCGATGGTGGCCCACATCCCTATCATGGGCCCCGCTGACCGGCCGCAAGGCGAGAGGCGAGAGGCGAGGGGTACGGCGGGATACGGTCCAATCCCCTCGCCATTCAAGCAGCCAGCTATTCGATCTCGGCGGTCTCGCTCTCGGTCGCGCCCTTGTTGTCGGTCCAGGAGATCTCGACCTTCTCACCCTTGGCCGCGCCGGTGAATTTGAAGGACAGATAGGGATTCTTGGAAACGCCGCCACTCCAGAGGGCGGTGAGGAGGGTACGATCGCCCACCTTGGCGACGACGTTCTGGATGAAATGGGCCGGGATGACTTCCCCCGACTCCTTATCCTTGCTCATGCCGTTTTCCATGGGGTGGGTCATGAGGGCCTTGACCTCGACCACATCGCCCTTGATCTTGGCTTTGATTTTCATCTGGGATGCCATGCTCTGCTACCTCGCAATCATATTCGTTGTGGGTGACCCGACCATGAGCCGGTATCAGCAACCGCCGACGGTGACCTTGACTTCCTTGGAAGCGCTATAGACCTTGTCGCCGGCCTTGACCAGGGCGATCAGGTTGGCGGTCTTACCCATCTTGATGCGGGTGGAGATGAAGGGCAGGGTGCCCTTGCCCAACTCGAAGGAGGCGACCAGGGGCATCATGTTGCCAGAGGCGACCAAGGTGATGGAGGTGGCGCCCTCCAGGGTCGTTTCGACCGTGACCGGGACCACGGCGCCATTTTCCGCGATGTCCGGGGCCTTGAGGTCGATCTTGTCGCTGGGCTCGTGAGCGGCACTGCCGAGCAGGCCCTTGAGGGCGTCGTCCAGGTTTTGGGCGTTGAAGGCCGCCTCGGGCCAGGCGGCCAGCACCAGGCGGGGCGACAAAAGACCGGCCCCGATTGCCGCGCCGACGGCGCTGGCGGCCAGGGGAGCCCTTGAGCAGAATTCTGCGTTTTGCGTCGATCATGAAAGTCTCCTGTCGAGCATTGTCATGAGGTGGAGGTCCCGGATACCGACGAAGGATCCGGCTGACTTAAGTCCGGTGGCGATGGGCCGCCGGGGCGGGGAGCGGGTCGTGGCGGTAGACCGCGTCCGCGGACCCTGTTTGACCTGAATCACGGGCTAGATTACCCCAGCCACTCCCGGCTGCAAAACGATTTTGGTCAAGGCGAGCAGCCATCCGGCGCCCACTGACCGAGCAGCGTCCGGATGCTAGCGCTCCTCCTTCTTGGACTTGAATTTCGACTTATCCTTTTCCGCCTCTTCCTGCTCCTCCTCCAGGATGTCAAGCCGGGCCTGGATCTCGGATGCCTCGTGGAAGCCGATCCCCGGCGTGCGCAGGGCGTATTGCATTTGGTGGATGGCCGGCTCCAGATCACCCTTGAGGTAAAGGGACTCCCCCCGGTAGCGGTGCGTGGCGGCCTTCTTGCCCGATTTGAGGGCGGCATCCGACATCAATTGATACATGGAGGCCGACCCAGGCCTCTGCCTGGCGGCGCCTTCCAGGGTGGCCAGGGCGCGTTCGGCCTTGCCGCCCCCGATGAGGGCCTCGGCATAGGCGACACGCAGGGGCCGGTTATCCGGATTCAGGCCCACGGCGGACTGGAGTTTATGGATGGCTTCGTCATTGGCGCCAAGTTTGGTATCGATACGGGCATCCAGGACAATGAATTCCGCCAGATGCGGCTGTTCCTTGACCAATTCGGTGGCGAGGCGACGGGCCTCCTGGGTCTGGCCGGCGCGTAACTGGGCCAGGGCCAGGCCGTAGGTCTCGGCGGTGCGATTGCGGACCCGCCCCGCGTTCAGGTTGGATTTGAAATGGGCGACGGCCCGTTCCGGGTCCTTGAAACCCAGTTCCCGGAGGCGGGCGCGGGTCAGATGGAAGCGCAGGTCGTCGGCCTTCTGCTTGTAGCCATAGTGCTCGGCGCGGGCCATGGCGTCCGCGATACGGTTAGGGTTGACCGGATGGGTCCGCAGAAATTCCGGGGCGCTGGTGTCGCTGGTATGGCTGGATTTGCTCATCCGCTCGAAGAAGCCCGGCATGGCAAAGGGGTCATAACCCGCGTCCGCCAGGGTGGAGATGCCGATGCGGTCCGCCTCTTCCTCATTGTGGCGGGTGAAGTTGATCTGGCGCTGGAGGGCCAGACCCTGAATGCTGGCGATGGCGGCCATGCCCGCGTTGGCGTCCACCTGGGCCCCCAGGATGGCGGCGGCAATCATGAGCAAGGTGGCGGGGACGGCAATCTTTTGCTGGTCCTCAATGGACCGCATTAAATGGCGCTGGCTGACATGGGCAATTTCATGGGCCATGACCGCCGCCAGTTCCGACTCGGTCTCGGAGGTGGTCACCAGACCGGCGAAGACCCCGATCTGTCCGTCGGGGCCCGCAAAGGCATTGACCATCGGTTGATCGATGAAAAAGAAGGTAAAGCTGCCCCCGCTGGCCTCGGAGGAGGCCACCAGCTGTTCCCCCAGATCCTCGAGATAATCCGTCAAGAGAGGATCGTCCAGCACGGGCAGGGCCTTGCGCACGCTGCGCATGAAGGCCTTGCCCAGTTGCCGCTCCTGGGCACCCGTCATGACGGTGTCCGCGGAACTGCCAAAATCCGGCAGCTTATAAGGGTCATCCGCCCGCGCACTGGCCCAGGCTATCAGCAGACTGGCGAGGAGGGCGGGAGCGAAGCGGCTAAGGCAAGGCAGACTTTTCATGGGTCAGGGGGACCGGCGCCGAGGGACAGGATTTCCCTTCGATTATGCCCCCGGAGCCAGGCCGGGAGAATGGAAAAAGCAGGGAAGCCGTCAATTGAGCTGAATACGTTGTCCCCAGGGCACCTTGGCCTGGCCCTTGACGAGCCAGATCACCGCGAAATTCGGCTCCTGAAGCGGGAACTCACCCTCGGCATCGGTGAAATAGACCAGCAGGTCCGGGTGGATGCCGGTCCGCTCCACCCATTCGAAGACCGGCTGGAAGGAGGTGCCACCCCCTCCTTGCATCTCCTCGGGGCGGCGAAACTCCTCCCAGGGCTCGAAGAACCAGGGCGAACCGGGGCAGAGGCAGGCATCGCAGGCCAGCAGGGTGACGCGGGCGCGGACCTGGCCCTTGAGGGCATCGATCTCGCCGATGAACTCCTGGATCTCCGCATCCTTGATGGAACCCGAGATATCCACCGCCACCACCAGTTCCAATTGTTGGCTACGCAGGGCCGGCCGTATGAAATCGCCCTCGCGCCGGGAGGGACGGCTGTAGCTGAAATCATCGCGGGCCGTGGCGCTCATGAAGCGTGCCAGGAGTTGGCGCCAGGGGACCTGGGGCTGGAGCAACCGCTCGATGAGGCGCGCCATCTCGCCGCCGAGTTTGCCATGATGCAGGGCCTGTTGAGCCGCGCCGGCGGTCCGTTGATGCCATTGCACGGCCAGGTCCGTCTGCTCGTCGGGGCTGAGGGGGTTGGGTTGGGGGGCGCCATCCGCCCGCTCCTGGGCTTGGCCTTCCCCGGGTTGGGGTTGGTTACCGCCCCCCTGTTCGCCGGTTTCTGGATGGGGCTCGTCCCCCTGGTTGGACGGGTCGAGATCCCTCTCGGACAGGCCGGACCGGTGGCCACCCCGCTGGTTGTCCGCGTCATAGACGTGCCGATCCAGGGTCTCGGCGTCGTCCTCTTCCTCCAGCAGCGGGTAGATCTCCTCCGCCGTCAGGCCCTTGAAACGGGGATTGTGCAGGGCCGCGGCGGGTGGCGTCAGACCATCCTCGATCAGGAGGGGATTGATGGCGTGATCGCAGGCCAGGTCCCATTTGCGCCGCAACCGGTGCTGGCGGCGGGCAAAGTGCGACAGGGCGCAGTGCAGGGCATCGTGGGCGAGCACGAACTGGGTCTCGTCCAGGCTCAGGGCGGCGATGTAGTCGGGGTTGTAGTAGAAGGCGCGGGCATCCGTGGCGGTGGTGGGACACCAATCCGGGTCCGCTGCCTTGATGGGTAGCCGCAGGGCCAGGGCACCGAGAAAGGGCTTATCCAGGATCAGCCGGGTGCGGGCCGCGGCCAGCTTGATTTCGATGGCCTGGCGTTGCGCGTCCATCATCAGGCGTAGAGCATGAGGTCGGAGATGGACTGGGCCCAGTTGCCAAAGGCGGGGGCCTCGAACAGCCGGTTACCAATGGCGCGGTGCAGGTCGGAGACCAGCATGACCCCCATTTCCCGTTGGGGGAAGCGCCCGGCATAGGCCAGGATATGGCTGATCTTTTCGGTACCCTCGGGCTCGGCCTGGGCGCGAATGGCCCTGCCCACCAGGGCGGCGGCGACGGCGTACTGGAGGTCGATCTCCCGTGGCACCGGTACCTCCTCGCCGCGCAGGATGGCATCCAGGTCCGGCATCCGGTCCAGACTATTGATAAAGGCGTTCAGCTCGATACCCGCCGCTGGGCCGACGCAGCCCTGGAGGGCGCCCTGCAGGAGATCGGCGTCATCCTCAAATTTGCGCAGCCCGCGGTGAGCGAATTCCCAGGAGCGGGGCGTGGGGAAGGCGATGGGGTTATGGGCGGGGTCGAAGTCAAACAGCAACTCCGGGCGGAAGCGCAGGAAGGCGATGACGCGCTCGTCGATCTCGTGGGCATAGGCCCAGGCGACCCAGTCGTCCAGGTGGGTGTCCACCTCGAAGTGGGAGAAACGGTTGGCCAGGGGCGCCGGCATGGCATAGGTGACCCCCCGGTCGCCCTGGCGGTTGCCAGCGGCGAAGATGGCCCAGTGCTCCGGTACCTCGTATTCACCCAGGCGGCGGTCCAGGATCAGTTGATAGGCGGCGGCGGACACCGCCGGGGGGGCCGAGGTGATCTCGTCCAGGAAGAGGATGCCGCTGGGGCCGTGATACTCCAGGTTGGGCAGGAGGGCCGGAATCGCCCACTCGACCTTGTTGCCAACGCGAAACGGGATGCCGCGCAGGTCGCTGGGCTCCATTTGCGACAGACGGATATCGATCATGGGCGTCCCGTGACGGGCGGCGATCTGGGCCACCATCTGTGACTTGCCGACGCCGGGCGGCCCCCAGAGCATGACGGGGGTGTGATGACCCTGGGGGGTACTCGTGAATTCCCGATCGAGGACGCGAATCAAGTGGGCAGGGCGCATGGCGTTGGTGTCAGGCTAGTGAGAGGTTGGGGGAGGATGCCGGGATTCCTGGCAAAATAAGGCTCTCGTCTGGTCATCGCAAGCCAATTTGTCATGGATTTCCGAGCGGTCTCGTAGGAGTGGCGCCTATTAGAAAAACGAAGTATTCTTATGTCTCTTCCGCCTCGCGCGCACCTGGGACCCTGACTGGATTGGGGAAGAGGCCCCGGTGGCGGTGGCGAGGTTGGGTCCGGGGTGGACCCTCGGTCTGATTTGGCGAGGCGCATTTCTCGGTTAAAAAACCCGGGAAGTTGCCCAGCGACGAGATGCACGCGGAGCGGTGCGGGACAGGTTGGATCCGACGCGAGATCACCGTTACTGTTAAACCGCGAAAAAAACATAAGTTTCGGAGGCTTTGACCTCATCATCGCTATAGCTCGGAGACAGGAAAATGAACCAGTTTTACTACGACGCCGTCACCAAAATGGAGCAGATGGGTGTCGATGACGAGTACATTCAGGGTTGGCAATGTGGGTTTTTGCTGAACCCTAAGCGCGAGGAGCAGCGCCTGACCGAGGCCTACGAGGCCGGCTATGCCGATGGCGAGGAGAAAACCACCGATAACTTTGGTGACTGGGTCAAGGAATGACGCGGGTCTCCGGATAGCTTCTCGTCACGGAGAGGTTAAGCCAAAAGGGCGGGCGAACCCCGCCCTTTTTTGCGCCTGGCGAATTGCCGTGGCATTCCCGTTCGCATCGATCCGGCGCAACCGGTGCGGGCGGGAGACAGCAGGGCCCAGGTCCCCATGAACCCCCAAGCCGATCGTCTCCGCCAGCTTCTCGCCGGTCCTGATTTCCTCTTGATGCCCTGCTGTTTCGATGGCCTCTCCGCCCGTCTCGTCGAACAGGCCGGCTTTGCCCCCACCTTCATGAGCGGCTTCGCCGTGGCCGCCGCCCGGCTCGCGCGGCCGGATACGGGCCTGATCTCCTACGGCGAGATGCTCGACCAGGGCCGCTCGATCCTGGAGGCCGTCACCATCCCCATCATCGCCGATGGCGACACGGGCTACGGCAATGCCGTCAATGTCCGCCGCACCCTGGAGGGCTACGCCCGCGCCGGTTTCGCCGGCATCATGATCGAGGATCAAGTCGCCCCCAAGCGCTGTGGCCACACCCCAGGCAAGGCGGTGGTGACCCGCGCCGAGGCCTGCGCCCGCATCCGCGCCGCCGTGGAGGCCCGGGAGGCGGGCGCCGACATCCTCATCATGGCCCGTACCGACGCCCGCGCCAGCCACGGCCTGGACGAGGCCCTGTGGCGCCTGCAGGCCTTTGCCAATCTCGGCGCCGACATCCTCTTTCTGGAAGCCCCCGAGGATGAGGCCGAGATGCGGACCTTCTGCCAGGCCCTGCCCGGCCCCAAGATGGCCAATATGCTGGAGGAGGGGGTAACCCCCCTGCTACCACCGGCCGTCCTCGCCGCGATGGGCTACAAGATCGCCGCCTATCCCCTGACCCTCCTCAGCAGCGCCGTCTTCGCCATGCGCGAGGCCCTGGCGGACCTCAAGGCGGGCCGTGTCCCCGCGCGCCGGGTCGATTTCGCCACCCTGCGCGAGATTGTTGGCTTCGGGGCTTACCATCGCTTGCTGGAACACTACGAAGGCGAGTCTCCGTCCTAATCCGCCCACGCGGGCCAGCGTCGCGGCTAAGGCTAATTTCGGGCTCGCCTGGGTGTAGAATTCCCACCCGGAACAAAAAAACCTCCCCTTGCCACCACCGCCCGGAATCCAGCCACGTGATCCAACTCAAAAACGATACCTTTTTGCGCGCCCTGCAGCGGCAGCCCGTGGACTACACGCCCGTCTGGATGATGCGCCAGGCCGGCCGCTATCTACCGGAATACCGCGCCAGTCGCGCCCGCGCCGGCAGCTTTATGGACCTCTGCATGAATCCGGAACTGGCCTGCGAGGTCACCCTGCAGCCCCTGGAGCGCTTCCCGCTGGATGCGGCCATCCTTTTTTCCGACATCCTCACGGTGCCCGATGCCATGGGCCTGGGTCTCTATTTCACCGAGGGAGAGGGGCCCCATTTCGAGCGCCCGATACGCACTCGGGAGGATGTGCGGCGGCTGGGGGTGCCGGATATGGCGACCGATCTGGGTTACGTCATGGACGCCGTGTCCCTGATCCGCCGCGAGTTGGACGGGCGCGCGCCCCTCATCGGCTTTGCTGGCAGCCCCTGGACCCTGGCCACCTACATGGTCGAGGGCGGCGGCTCCAAGGCCTTCGCGCGCAGCAAGGCCATGATGTTCGACCAGCCGGAGCTGATGCACGAGCTGCTCGCCGTCGTCGCC
Organism: Chromatiaceae bacterium; assembly: GCA_016714645.1. Lineage (NCBI taxonomy): Bacteria > Pseudomonadati > Pseudomonadota > Gammaproteobacteria > Chromatiales > Chromatiaceae > Chromatiaceae bacterium. Next base: position 724,283 of record JADKCI010000002.1, read on the forward strand.
GAGGCCGTGACCCACTACCTCAATGCCCAGGTCGCCAGCGGCGCCCAGGCCCTGATGATCTTCGACACCTGGGGCGGCTCCCTGACCCCCCGCGACTACCGTGACTTCTCCCTGGCCTACATGGCCCGCATCGTCGCCGGCCTGACCCGCGAGGCCGAGGGCCGCAAGGTCCCCGTCATCCTCTTTACCAAGGGCGGAGGCCAGTGGCTGGAGGCCATGGCCGGCAGTGGTTGTGACGCCCTGGGCCTTGATTGGACGACCGATCTGGCCGACGCCCGCCAGCAGGTGGGTAGTCGGGTGGCCCTGCAGGGCAATATGGATCCCTGTCTACTCTATGCCAGCCCGGAACGCATCCGCGCCGAAGTCGCCGCCATCCTGGCCAGTTATGGCCCGGGCACGGGACATGTCTTCAATCTCGGCCACGGCATCCATCCCGATGTGGAGCCGGATCACGCCGCCGCCCTGGTGGCGGCCGTCCATGAACTGAGCCGGCCCTATCATGGGGGCGTGGGCGGGTAAGGAGCCCGTGGGGGGCTGAGTGGATCAATCAGAAGGCACTCAAGCCTTGAGCGGGGTAGGGGACATGAACAAGGAAACGATCCAAGAAGTTACCGGCGCCGACGAGGGTTACGCCGGCTTTCTAACCCGGGCCCAGGCGGCTGGGGCCCTGTGGACCCTGAGGGGGGAGGGCGGCTATGTCGCCTTTCATGATGAGGAGGGGCCCTGCTTCCCCTTCTGGTCCAGCCCCGCGGACGCCCAGGTCCTGGCCACTGCCGACTGGGCGGACTGCCAGCCCGAGCGGGTCAAGCTCGCCGAATTGCGCGGGGTCTGGCTCCCGGGCATGGCCAAGGCCGGGCGGCTGCTGATGTTGGAGCCGAGCGCCGACGGGGAGGGCATTGTCTGTGACCCGGAGGAGTTGCTGGCGGATCTGGAGTAGGGGGCTTTGGGGCGTGCGGCCTGGGTGCGTCGATCCTATCCCCCCGCGCCCCGTCGGCGACAACACCCGGGCGGATGGCACGCTCACCTCATACCTCAGCGCCAGTCAGGGACTAACACATGAGCGCCAGCTTTCAGCAACTCGCCAACTTCATCTGGTCCGTCGCCGACCTGCTGCGCGGTCCCTATCGCCCACCCCAATACGAGCGCGTCATGCTGCCGCTGACGGTGCTGCGCCGCTTCGACGCCGTATTGGCGCCCAGCAAGGACGCCGTGCTCAAGCGCCATGCCGAACTGAGCAGCAAGGGCATCGCCAATATTGACGCCATTCTCAACAACCGGGCCCTGGATGAGGACGGTACCCCTTTGGGCTTCCACAACCACAGCCGGCTCGACTTCCACAAGCTCAAGGGCGACCCGGACAATATCGGCCGCCACCTGGCGGACTACATCAACGGCTTCTCCGAAAACATCCGCAGAATCTTCGAGCGCTTCGAGTTCGACAAGGAGATCGAGAAGCTCGAAGAGTCCAACCGCCTCTACCAGGTGGTCGCCCAGTTCGCCGAGATGGACCTGCATCCGCGCAAGGTGGACAACATCACCATGGGGCTGGTGTTCGAGGACCTGATCCGCCGCTTCAACGAAGCCGCCAATGAAACCGCCGGTGATCACTTCACCCCGCGGGAAGTCATCCAGCTCATGGTCAACCTGCTGCTGGAGCCCGATACCCAGGTGCTCACCCAGGCAGGCATCATCGTCACCATCTGTGACCCGGCCTGCGGCACCGGCGGCATGTTGGCCGAGGCGCAAAACTGGATCCGCGCCCACAACGATCAAGCCACCGTCAAGGTCTTCGGCCAGGACTACAACCCGCGCTCTTACGCCGTGGCCGCCTCCGACCTGCTGATCAAGGGCCACAAGGACGGCCAAGTCGTGCTGGGCAACACCCTCACCGACGACCCCTTCCCCGACCAGCGTTTCGACTATCTGCTGGCCAACCCGCCCTTCGGCGTGGATTGGAAGGCCGAAAGGAAGATCATCGACCGCTGGCCCAACTTCCGTGGCTACAACGGCAAGTTGCCGCGCATCAACGACGGCGCCCTGCTGTTCCTGCTCTACATGATGAGCAAGTTCCAGGACTACAAAGCCGGCGACCGCGACAAGCCCGGCTCGCGCACCGCCATCGTCTTCAACGGCTCGCCCCTCTTCACCGGTGGGGCCGGCAGCGGCGAGAGCGAGATCCGCCGCTGGATCATCGAGCGCGACCGGCTCGAGGCCATCGTCGCCCTGCCCGAGCAGATGTTCTACAACACCGGCATCGGCACCTTCATCTGGGTGGTCACCAACCGCAAGGCCGACCACCGTAAGGGCAAGATCCAGCTCATCGATGCCCGCGAGCGCTGGACACCCATGAAGCGCAGCCTCGGCGACAAGCGCCGCTACCTGGATCAGGCCGCCCTCGATGCCGTCACCCGCGAGCATGGCGCGCTGGAGGACAGCAAGACCAGCCGGGTCTTCGACAACGCCGACTTCGGCTACCGCCGCATCGCCGTCCACCGCCCGCTGCGCCTGCGCTTCGAGATCACCATTGATGCCCGGGAGCGCTTCCTTAACACCCTCCCCGAACTGTTCGACGCCCTGCAAGCGGTCGAGGATGCCTTGGGGGCCGAACCCTACCTGGACTGGAACCACGCCTGGGAAGCCGTGCAGCAGGTCTTCAAGACCCTGCCCGCCGACGTGGAAGGCTGGGCCAAGGGCGCCAAAGGCACGGTGCAGAAGAAGATCTTCCGCGACTGCTTCGCCACCGTGGACCTGCAAGCCGCGCCCGTGATCGCCAGGCACCACAAGATGGAGCCCCTGGACCGCGCTGCGTTGTTTCCCGGCCAGGCCCTGCCCCCTGGCCTCACCCCGGACGACCTGCGCGCCCTGCTCGGCCTCTACCGACTCCCCTCGCCCACCGGGAGAGGGCCGGGGGTGAGGGCCGCTACGTCGAGTACGAACCCGACCCCGCCCTGAAGGACGCGGAGTACATTCCCCTCAAGGAGGACCTGGTCAGTTACTTTCTGCGCGAGGTGCGCCCCCATGTGGCAGACGTCTGGATCGACCGCGAGACCCTGGACGAGCAGGACGGCGGCATCGGCAAGGTCGGCTACGAGATCAACTTCAACCGAGTGTTCTTCCAGTACCAGCCCCCGCGTCCACTGAAAGAGATCGATGCGGAGCTGGCCGACGTGGAGCAGCGGATTCTGGAGTTGTTGCGGGAGGTAACGGAGTGACGCCCGCAACTCTATTCCCTTCGCGCCGCTTGAAGTACGCGGCGACGATCAACGACGAGGCGCTCTCAGAATCAACGGATTCTGATTTTGAGTTGGCTTACATCGATATTGGCAATGTTGATTCTCAGGGGCGAGTCCACGACATCGTCAACTATCGCTTCGGGGATGCGCCCAGCCGTGCCCGCCGCATTGTGCGCGATGGTGACGTAATCATCTCGACCGTACGAACCTACCTGCAAGCCATCGCGCCAGTCGAGAATCCGCCAGAGAATCTGATTGTCTCGACGGGATTTGCAGTCGTCAGACCCTTGGGCGTACTCGATCATAGATTTTGCAAATATGCCCTTCGTGCAAGCCCTTTCCTTTGGGAGGTCGAAAGCCGATCAACCGGCGTCAGCTATCCGGCAGTCAATGCTTCGGACTTGGGCGATATCAAGGTTAGCTTGCCCGAACTGAGGGCTCAGCGCCTCATCGCCAACTACCTCGACCGCGAAACCGCCCGCATCGACGGTCTGATTGCCGAGAAGGAACGCATGCTGGCGCTGCTGGAAGAAAAGCGCGCCGCCCTCATCAGCCGCGTCGTCACCCGCGGCCTCGACCCCAACGCCCTGCTCAAACCCTCCGGCCAGGAATGGCTGGGCGAGATCCCGGCGCATTGGGAAATCAGAAGGTGCGCAACGCTGTTTGCAGAGATTGACGAGCGCAACCATCCCGATTTGCCCCTCTTGAATGTGTCTCTCAATACGGGTGTAACGCTGCGGGTATTCTCCGACGAGCGAATTGAATCTGTTGCGGCGGACTTCTCAACATACAAGGTTGCAAGACAAGGAGATCTTGTTTTCAACAAGATGAGGTTTTGGCAGGGCGCGGGAGGCATTGCGCCCGAGGATGGGCTAACCAGCCCAGACTACACGGTAGCCCGCTTCGGCGGTGCCTTGTATCCGGAGTATGTTGAACTTCTGATGAGGCTTCCTCTGTTCAGCAACGAAGTTCGCCGATATTCTTACGGAATGGTAGATGACCGCCTAAGGCTCTATTGGGACGCGTTCAAGAATTTGCGCATTCCTGTCCCGCCGGTTGCCGAGCAAAAACGGATCGCCATCGCCGCGATAAATGAGGCACGAGAGATAGCGGAGTTAGGTTGCGCACTGGCACGCTCTATTGCGCTGGCCAAAGAACGCCGCGCCGCCCTGATCACCGCCGCCGTCACCGGCCAGATCCCGCTGGAGGAGATGCGCGGATGAGTACCACCGTGCCCGCGTCCATTCCGGTGCTGCGCTGGGCTGTCGAACGGGCACGGCTGGGCGACGCGGCCATCGCCAAGCGCTTTCGCAAGTGGCCTCAGTGGCTAAGCGGAGAGGCGCGGCCCACGCTAAAGCAACTGGAGGACCTTGCCAGGGTCACTCATACGCCGTTCGGCTTCTTCTTCCTGCCCGAGCCACCGCGCTTGGATCTGCCGGTGCCGGACTTCCGCACCCTGCGCGATGCCCCCTGCGCGAGCCGAGCAATGACCTGCTCGATACCCTGTATCTATGCCAACGGCGGCAGGACTGGTTCCGCGAGTATGCGCAGATTCATGGGCTTGCGCCCGTGGTCTTCGTCGGCCGGGCTCGCATCGGGGATGCGCCCGAGGCGGTGGCCGCAGACTTGCGCGGCGCTCTCGGCCTGTCGGTCGCCGAGCGCCAGGCCTTGCCGACCTGGACCGAGGCCCTGCGGCAACTGATCGCGCACTCCGAGGATGCGGGCGTCCTGGTGATGGCCAGTTCCATTGTCGGCGCCAACAGCCATCGCAAGCTGGATGTCGGCGAGTTTCGCGGCTTCGCCCTGGCCGATGACCTGGCGCCGGTGCTGTTCCTGAACGCCGCCGACAGCAAGGCGGCGCAGATGTTCAGCCTGGCGCACGAACTGGCGCATTTGGCCTTGGGGCAAAGCGGGGTCTCGGATGCGGAGGCAGGGCGCGTGCCCGAGCACGCCATCGAGCGCTGGTGCAACTCGGTGGCGGCGGAATTGCTGATGCCGCTGGCGGCAATGCGCGAGCTCGTGCAGCCGGATGCACCTGTCGAGCAGGAGATCCAGCGCTTGGCCCGTCTGTTCAAGGTCAGCAGCCTGGTGGCGCTGCGGCGCCTTTTCGACGCGGGAGTCATCAACGAGGCCAGGCTTTGGTATCACTACCGCCAGGAAGTCGAACGGCTGCGGGCGCTTGATCGTTCCAGGGGCGGCGGTGACTTTTACCGCACCCTGGGCGCGCGGACCGGCAAGCGCTTTGCGCGTGCGCTGGTGGGCAGCACGCTGGAGGGCCAGACCCTGTTTCAGGATGCCTTCCGCCTGCTGGGCGTCCGTAAGTCGGCCACCTTCTATCAAGCAGCGCGTGAGCTGGGTGTCATGCCATGAGCTACCTGCTCGATACGAACGTGTTCATTCAGGCCAAGAACCTGCAGTACGGTCTGGATTTCTGCCCCGCCTTCTGGGAGTGGCTGCTCGAAGGCCATGCCGCCGGCAATGTGGCCAGCATCGACAAAGTGGGCGACGAAATCGCCGCGGGCAGCGATGATCTCACCGATTGGGTTCGCGATCACGGTCATGGAATGTTCCTGAAAAACGATGCGCAGGTCGCCGCGCAGTTCGGCGCGGTCAGCGCCTGGATCACCGGGCAGCACTACGACCCCGCTGCCATTAACAGCTTCTTGCAGGTGGCCGACTATTACCTCATCGCCCATGCGTTGGCCCACGGCCAAACCGTGGTTACCCACGAGGTCCCCGCGAGCTCGACCAGACGCATCAAGATCCCCAACGTCTGCATCGGCCTGAATGTGGGTTTCATGACGCCCTATGAGATGTTGCGGAGGGAGCGCGCCAGGTTTGTTCTGGGGCGGGCCGCATGAACGGGACCTCAGAGGGCAGCTTTGGGCCTGGAAGGCGCAGCAGTGCCCTGGGTAGCAGCTCTGAGGGCAACCTCGCCCCTATGTCCGTATTGGAGCGCGCGCTGTGTGCTTAGTCGGCGGATGTAACTCGCCTGCCTCTAGGCCGATGGCCAGGGGAGCGTTGCTGCGCGACGGCCTGGCCGAGCGCGCTTGGCCTACCGGGACCACGGCCTGGTTAAACAAAACGGCGTTTCCTTAACTAAGGGCGCCGACAAGTAAAGGATGCCGCCATGAAGACAACCAGCGAGGCCGCTTTTGAGACCGCCATCGAGACGGTCCTGTAGGGCGCCGGCTGCACCCAGCTCGCAGGCAAGGGCTTCGACCGCGAACGGGCGGTTTTCCCGGACGAGGCCCTGGCCATGATCCAGGCGACCCAGGCCAAGGTCTGGGACAAGCTGGAGGCCCTGTGCAAGTGGCCGGATACCCGCGGCAACCTGGACACCCTGCGCCACGGCTTCAAGGGCTTCGGCAAGACGATGCGGTCTTCGGGTGCTCTCCATAACCGCTCCGCCGCGGTGGTCACCGCTGCCGTCATCGGCCGAATCCCACTGAAGGAAGCGTCCGCATGACCCCCACCTGCTGGATCATCGCCGGGCCCAATGGCGCGGGGAAGACGACCTTCGCACTGGAATACCTGCCCAGGGCGGGCTGCTCCCACTTCATCAACGCCGACCTGATCGCCGCCGGGCTCGCGCCGCTCGCCCCGGAGCGGGAGTTGCTGGCCGCCAGCCGTATTTTCTTGCGGGAACTGGAATTCCGGGTCTCGGCCCGAGAGAACTTCGCGTTCGAAACCACCCTGGCGGGGCGCACCTATCTGCGGCTGGATTTGTTCATCGGGTCGATCGCTGCACCTGTTTTATGAACGATGGGGAAAGCCCGGTGCTGGTCTTCGAGCAATGTGGAGAAGACCGGAGTGTCGTGCATGGGGATTATTATCAGCGGTTGATTGACGAGGCCCAACGATGAACACCACCCGCACAAATACGCCTTCCCAGGAGGGGCGGCAATTGCTTGAGACACTACGTCAATCCGTCGCCAAGGCCCTGGAGAAGAAGCGGCGTCTGGGGCAGTACGCTGTCACCTGGCAGAACGGCAAGCCGGTTGTGACGGGCGAAGACGCACCGCGCACGAACGAGAATGCCCCCCACGCCGACAAGTAAAGGATGCTGCGATGAAGACAACCAGCGAGGCCGCGTTTGAGACCGCCATCGAGGCGGTCCTGCTGGCCGCCGGCTACAACCGGCTCGACGGCAAGGGTTTCGACCGCGAACGGGCGATCTTCCCGGACGAGGCGCTGGCGTTTATCCAGGCGACCCAGGCCAAGGTCTGGGGGAAGCTGGAGGCCCTGCACGGTGGGCAGACCGGGGAGCGGGTGCTGGAGGCCCTATGCAAGTGGCTGGACACCCACGGCACCCTGGACACCCTGCGCCACGGGTTTAAGTGCTTCGGAAGGACGCTGCGCATTGCCTTCTTCCGCCCGGCCCACGGCCTGAACCCGGATCTGGAGGCGCGCTACCAGGCCAATCGCCTGGGGCTTACCCGTCAATTGCATTTCAGCCCGCGCTCGGAACAGTCGCTGGACGTGGCGCTGTCGGTCAACGGCATCCCGGTGTTATCCCTCGAACTCAAGAACCCGCTCAGCGGGCAGACCGTCGCCGATGCCATCCGCCAGTACCGGCACGACCGGGATCCACGCGAGCCGATCTTCGCCTTCACCCAGCGCACCCTGGTGCACTTCGCGGTCGATACCGAAGAGGCGCACATGACCACGCGCCTGGCCGGGTCGGCGACCACCTTCCTCCCCTTCAACCGGGGCCTGGACGGCGCCGCCGGCAATCCGCCGGACCCTGAAGGACGGAACTACAAGACGGCCTACCTGTGGGAAGAGGTGCTGCAACGCGACAGCCTGCTCGACCTGCTTGCCCGGTTTCTCCATGTCTCCGTGGAGGAGAAGGTCACCGACGACGGCAAGAAGGTGCGCAAGGAGGGCCTGATCTTTCCGCGCTATCACCAATTGCAGGCGGTACGCCAAATGGTGTTGGCCGCTGCCACCGAAGGGGTGGGCCACAACTATCTGGTCGAGCACTCGGCCGGCAGCGGCAAGAGCAATACCATCGCCTGGCTGGCGCATCGGCTCTCCAGCCTGCACAACGCGCGGAGTGAGCGCCTGTTTGATAGCGTGGTGGTCATCACTGACCGGGTGGTGCTGGACCGCCAGTTGCAGAACACCATCTACCAGTTTGATCACCGCCAGGGCGTGGTACAGAAGATCGACGAGGATTCGCGCCAACTGGCCGAGGCCCTGGAAGCGGGCGTGCCGATCATTATCACCACGCTGCAGAAGTTTCCATTCGTTTCCAGTCAGTTGGCGAAGCTGAGCGAGGAGCGCGGAGCGGGTGGCAAGAGCCATCTGCCGACGCGCAGGTATGCGGTGATCATCGATGAGGCCCATAGCTCCCAATCGGGCGAGACGGCGACGGAACTCAAGGGCGTCCTGGGCGGCGCCGAGTTGCGCCGTAAGGCCCAGGAGATGGCCGAAGAGGAGGGCGAGCTAGAACTCGAACCTCTGTTCCGCTCCATGGCCAAGCGTGGCCGGCAGCCCAACATCAGCTTCTTCGCCTTCACCGCCACGCCCAAGCACAAGACGCTGGCCATCTTCGGCCGCAATGGCGAACCTTTCCACCGCTACACCATGCGCCAGGCCATCGAGGAAGGCTTCATCGAGGATGTGCTGAAGAACTACATCACTTACAAGACCTACTACAAGCTGCTCAAGAAGGCCGAGGACGACCCCAACGTCGAGCGCAGGAAGGCGGCCAAGGCACTGGCCCGCTTCATGCGCCTGCATCCGCACAACATCGGCCAGAAGACCGAGGTGATGGTCGAGCATTTCCAGCACTTCACCCGCCACAAGATCGGCGGCCATGCCAAGGCGATGGTGGTCACCGGCTCGCGGCTGGAAGCGGTGCCCTACAAGCAAGAGTTTGACCGCGCCATTCAGGAGAAGGGTTACCCGATCAAGGCCCTGGTGGCCTTCTCCGGCACGGTCGAAGACGACAGGGTCCCGGAGAAGACCTATAGGGAAGTGGAGATGAACGGCGGAGTCAAGGAAAAGGAACTGCCCGACACCTTCGCCAAGCCGGAATTCCGCGTTCTGCTGGTGGCCGAGAAGTACCAGACCGGCTTCGACCAACCCCTGCTGCATACCCTGTATCTGGACAAGCGCCTGGCGGGGATTCAGGCGGTGCAGACCCTGTCGCGCCTGAACCGTACCCACCCGCTGAAGGACGACACCTTCGTCCTCGATTTCGTGAATGACCCGGCCGAGATTCAGGAGGCCTTCCGTCAATATTATGAAGGCTCGGTCATGGGGGAGCAGGTCGATCCGGATAGGCTCTATCAGGTCAAGGCTGAGCTGGATGCCTCGGGCATTTATCTCGATGGGGAGGTGACCGATTTTGCGCGGGTGTTCTTCGCCCCGAAGCGGCGACAGAGCCCCGGTGACCACAAGGTGATGAACGCCCTACTCGATCAGGCGGTCGCACGTTTTACTCACCTCCAAGAAGCCCAAGAGGAAGAGGCTGAACTGTGGCGTGGCAAGCTACAGGCCTTCCGCAACCTCTATGGCTTCCTGAGCCAGGTCATCCCCTACCAGGATAGCGATCTGGAAAAGCTCTTCACCTACCTGCGTCATCTGGCACTGAAGCTGCCGAGGCGGAAAAGCGGCCCGGGCTATCAGTTTGATGAGGAGGTCGAGCTCGACTACTACCGGTTGCAGAAGATCAGCGAAGGCTCCATCAGCCTGAACGAAGGTATTGCCAAGCCGTTGGACGGGCCGCGCGAGGTGGGCTCAGGGATGGTGCGCGAGGAGCGGGTATTGCTGTCACGCCTGATCGACATCATTAACGAGCGTTTCGGCGAGGAACTGAACGAGGCGGACCAGCTGTTCTTCGATCAGATTGCGGAGGCGGCCAGCCAGAACGAGTCGCTGCGAAAGGCAGCGGAGGTCAACTCCCTGGACAAGTTCCAACTGGTGTTCCGGCAGGTGCTGGAGTCGCTGTTCATCGAGCGGATGGAGCTGAACGAAGAGTTGTTCACCGATTACATGGGTAAGCCGGAGATGCAGGAACTGGTTTCCAAGTGGCTTGGCAGCCAAGTCTACGGGCGCTTGTCGTCGGGAAGCTCTAAGTTGGGCGAGGGGGGTAGTCTGACCTTTACACATACTTGAGTCCATTCCTTTCTCACGAAGTATCCTCCGGCGGCGGCCGCAAATACCCCGGCGGATACTCATCGCGCCAGCTCGCCCGCTCCTCCGGGCGATAGATCAGATACCTCTCGATCGCCACGTCCAGCTTCTGCAAGCCATGCCACAGCACCTCCGTCCCCGGGTGGCCATCGGCCTTACGGCCCTGGAAGCCGCCCTTGATGGCGATCCAGCGGGTCGCCTCTTGCAGGGTGGGTGGCTGCTCGGGCAGAACGGTGGTTTGATGAAACCAGCTAAACAGCGCCTGCCATTCCGGATCCTGGAAGAACAGGGTGCAGGGGCGTCAGGATCCATGCGCCCCAGCATCGTCAAATAGTAGATGCGCCAGGCCACCACCAGATCGATGGCCAGGCAATTCTCCAGGCGGGCCACGCAGCCCAACTGGCGCTCCTCGATCTGGCAACCGGTCTTGAGGGTGCGATGAAACACCTCGATGCCCCAGCGCGCGCCATACCAGCGCACCCGCTCCTGGGCCTCGGCCAGGGTGGTGGTGGCGACGTTGGTCAGCAACAGCCAGTCCACCCCGTCGACCCCCGGGGGCGGGGCCGCTTCGCGCAGCAACACCGCCCACAGCGCCAGCGGGCTTTCTTTAAGATTCCCGGGCGGTTTGAGCGTCACCGGGGCTTGCGCGCCGCGGCGCGGCAGTACCAGGGCGAGGCGCCCCGCCACCTCCAGACCGCCCAGGTGGTCCCACAACGGGGTCAGCCCCTCAGCGCTCATCACCTGGCGCTGCCGGCCGCGGTTGGCCCGCACCAGCAGGCGCGGGCTGGCGGGATCACGCGCCAGGGCGAAGAGTTCGAACAGGTCGGCCTCGCGGTCACCGATACTCACCAGGGTGGTGTGCGGCACCTGGGGGGCGATCGCCTGCAGGGTGCGGTAGGCTGCCAGCCACTTGCCGCTTTCCCGCACCTCGGGTTCCCGGCGGGTCTGATGTTGGTCGGGGTCACGCGCCCAGCACGCGGCGCTCACCACCCCCAAGGGCACGCCCTCGGGGGTGAAGGCGTGGCTGTTATGCAGCACCAGGCCGACGGGGCCGCCGTCGGTCTTGTTCCCGATCGGCCCCAGCCCCGCCGTATCGGGATGGCCGGTGTAGTTGAGCGAGGTCGTGTCCTGGGGCACCAGCACCAGGGGCTGGGCGCCCATCCGGGCGATCACCGCCTCCCGGTGGGCGCCGAGTATGACGTGCATGTTGATCCGCGGGTTGCCAAAGAAACGATAGGCCGCGACCGTCCGGGCGCGGTCGGCGCAGCGGCGGGTGAGACTCCGGGACTGGACGTCGCCCCAGAAGTCCGCGGCCAGATGATACAGGCGGTGTTTGAGACGGGCATCCCAGACTTTGAGGCCACCAAATTCTTCCTCGGTCCAGTCGGCCGGCGTACTGGGGCGCTCGGCGGGCAGCCGTGCGGGCCCCTGGCGCAGCCGCTGGCGGGCATCATCCGCCAGGGGGCGCACCCACAGGGCCTTCGGTACGCCGTCCCGGCGGCCGGCGCTGTGGCCGATGCATTCCCAGCCGGCGGCGGCGTAGCAGGTGCCGGCATAGTCGGGATGGACGAAGGTCTCCAGCAGCAGGGGCCGCACGCCATAGCGGGCTTCCCAGTCCGCCGGCAAACGGCGGGCCAGCTGGCCCAAGAGATGGGAGGCCAGGTGGGGTACGCGGACCCCAGGCAAGATCAGGAAGCGGGCATTGGCGACGACCCGGGCGAGGTTACCGCGGCGGGTGGCCTCGTTCCAGCCGATCCAGTGGTCGCGATCCTGGAGGGCAAAGCTGGCCGCTTGGCAGGCGGCGGCGCCCAGGTCGCCGTGGGCGGAGCGGAAGAGGTAGCGCAGTTGGGCGCCGCACAGGGGTTTATCGCCCAGGGGGTGCTGGACCATGAGTTGGTGGTAGGTGTCGCGTTCCGCGGCGGTGTCCACCACCACGAGGTCGATGGGACCCAGGGCGGCCAGGTCGCCCGTTACTTCAGCCACCGGCAGCGGCGCTGGCGCCACCGTGGCGGGTGCCGGGCGGGGCCGGCGGGAAAGGGTGTCGCCACGGGCAGCGTCACGGCGCCGCGCCGGTGGAGCTCGGCCAGCGCGCGGCGGGCGCTGCCCAGGCAGCGTTGGCCCTGGGCATTGGTCCAGTTCAGCCAGTCACACACCCGTTCCGCCAGGGCGCGGCGGCTGAGGGCGGGCTCCTGACCGACGGTGGCCATGATGCGCTCGCGTAGGGGGGTGTCAAACCATTGGCCACAGACTCTCATGGCCGGGGAGCGTAGCGGCCGGGCGGCGCGGAGTCAAGTGTGTGTAGGGATCAGGGGGGTAGTGCATCCCCGTCTCACTCAAGGGGAGGGATTCAATGCGACGGAGACGCTGTTTCCCCAAGCGAGGACCCATAGGCGAATAGCGCCGGGGCGCCACCCGTATGCCAGAACAAGAGCTTCTCATCCCGTCCGAAACAGCCCTTGCGAATCATGTCGATCAGTCCGCCCATGGCGCGCCCGGTATAGACCGGGTCCAGCAGGATCCCCTCGTGGCGGGCCAGCAGATGGATCGCTTCCCGATCACCCGCACTGACCTCGCCATAACCGCTGACCGCGTAACTTTCGTCAAGCTGCAATTCAGCGGGGGAGAGACTGATCGATGCCCTCAGGAATTGCGCCGTGGCGTTGGCTAATTCCAGAATCAGCTTACCCAGGGATTGTTGCCCGTCACCGACCTTGTCAATGGCAATCCCGGTAATTTGGTAGTCCTTGTTCAGCAGCCTCTTGCCCACCATCAACCCCGCCTGGGTCCCGCCAGAACTCGACGCAAATAGCAGGTGATCGAAATCCATCCCCAAGGCGGTCGTCTGGCGGTCGAGTTCGTAGATCGCCTCCACAAACCCCGTGGCGCCCAATGCGGTCGAACCTCCGTAGGGAACCTGGTAGGGTCGTCGCCCGGCGCGGCGCAATTGCTCCGCAAGGATCGGTATATCCTCGCCTTTACGATGATCGCCCGCCCAGTGAATTCGGGCCCCCAGGAGTTGATCCAGCAAGAGATTGCCGTTGGCCGCCGCCGGCTCGGCGCCACCCAGGACCAGATGGCATTCCAGCCCGAGGCTGGCCGCGGCGGCGGCGGTCTGCCGGCAATGGTTGGATTGGATGGCGCCGGCGGTAATGAGGGTATCCGCGCCCTCTGCCAACGCCTGGCCGACCAGAAATTCGAGTTTGCGGGTCTTGTTGCCCCCGAAGGCCAGGCCCGTCAGATCGTCACGCTTGATAAAGATCCTGGGCCCCCCCAGCAACCTGCCCAGATGAGTGAGTTCGTGGATGGGCGTCGGGAAAAAACCCAGCGGTTGCCTGGCTAGATCGAGATGGGTCACAAAGCACCTGCGCTGAATGAGAGGGGCTAGCCTAATTATCCTAAAGAAATCCTGAACACCGCGCCAGGGTAACCCAGCGGATGATTCAGTCTTTGCGTATATACTAATACGTTAACTATGCGAATATTCTGGAATACCCCAATAGCGCATTCGGGAAATTCCCAATTCTGGCGGCGCCCGAATTAGTTAATAATAGTCAAACGATCTAACTCAGCCATGACTTTATCAACCGAGGAGGTCAAGACCGTGACACTGCAACAGCAACAACGCCGGATTTTCATTAAGGGCACCCTGGCCGGGGGGGCGGTGCTGGCCGCCGCCGGACTGGGTCTGCCCCGCCTGGCCATGGCCGCCTGGCCCGCCGATGCCTTTCACGCCGCCACCCTGGATGACGCCTTGACCAAGGTGTTTGGCTCCAGTGCACTGGAGGCTAGCGACAAGGTGGTGCTCAAGGCCCCCGGCATCGCCGAGAACGGCGCCGTGGTGCCCATCTCCATCAATGCCGAGCAACTTGAGAATGTGGAGTCGATCAGCATCTTCTCCGAGAAGAATCCCACGCCCTTCGTGGCTCGCTTCAACCTCAAGCCCGGCTGCGTGCCCGATATTTCCACCCGCGTCAAGATGGGTGAAAGCGGCGACGTGATTGCCGTGGTGCAGGCGGGCGGCAAGCTGTATAGCGCCCGTACCAACGTCAAGGTCACCGTCGGCGGCTGTGGCGGTTAAGCCGGTAACCTGAAGATCCCTGTTTTTGGAGAAGAATCCCATGTCAGAAGTCAAACTCCGCGCCGCCCTCAAAGATGGCAAGTGCGAGGTCAAGGCCCTCATGACCCACCCCATGGAAACCGGGCGCCGCAAGGACCCCCAGGGTGCCGTCATTCCGGCCCATTACATCGAGACCGTCGAACTGCTGCACAACGGCAACCTGATGCTCGAAGCCGATTGGGGCGGCGCCATTTCCACCAATCCATTCTTCTCGGTAGCCCTGAAGAATGTGGCCGCGGGCGACAGCATTGAGGTGCGCTGGGTCGATAACAAGGGCGAGAAGGGTTCCGGCACGGTCCAGGTCAAGTAGTCCGGCCGGGTCTCGACCCTCGCTCGCTAACCCGCCCCCAGAGGAGGATGCTATGTATAAAAGCGCCTTATGTGCGTTACCGATAATGTTCGCGGTGGCCGGCCCGGTGGTGGCCGCCTCCGATAAGACCCCGCAGGAAGTGCTCCACGCCCTGATCGATAGTTCCGATTCGGCCTATCTGACCCAGAGCGAGCAGAACCTGATG
Organism: Chromatiaceae bacterium; assembly: GCA_016714645.1. Taxonomy (NCBI): domain Bacteria; kingdom Pseudomonadati; phylum Pseudomonadota; class Gammaproteobacteria; order Chromatiales; family Chromatiaceae; species Chromatiaceae bacterium. The sequence continues at coordinate 739,294 of JADKCI010000002.1, forward strand.
ATGATGCAGGACGATCCCGCCTACTGGATCGCCGAACAGGGGGAGATCCTCTACAAGGAGCCCCGGGGTCCCAACAAGGTCTCCCTGGAAAAGTGTGACTTCGGCAAGGGCCCCGGCGTTCTCGACGGGGCCTATGTTGAGATGCCACGCTACTTTGCCGACACCGGCAAGGTGATGGACCTGGAAAGCCGCCTCATGTACTGCATGAAGAACCTCCAGGGCTTCACCGACGAGGATAAGGAACTCAAGGATAAGCATGGCAACACGGATCTGGTGAAGATTCAGACCTACGTCGCCATGCAGTCCAACGGCATGCCCTGGAATCCGCCCATGGATCATCCCCTGGAGCAGGCGATGCGGGCGGCGGGCGAGGAGTTCTTCTATCGCCGAGCGGGCATCAGCGACTTCAGTTGCGCCACCTGTCACGGCGCCACGGGCAAGCGCATCCGCGCCTCGGTGCTCCCTAATGCGAGCGTCCCCGAGGAGTGGACCAAGGCCATCTCCTGGCCCGCCTTCCGGGTTGGGCATGATGCCGTGCGCGGCAGCCAGCATCGCGTCTCCGAGTGTGTCTGGCAGATGCGCCAGGCGGAAATCGTCTATGGGTCCGATGCCGCCATCGCGATCATTTCCTACTGGACCGATAAGGCACGGGGCCAGCCGGCCATTCTGCCCGACATCAAGCGCTAGCCGTCGCCCAAGGAGATCGAGACATGATAGATAAGACCCTCATCGCGGCCCTGCTGGCCGCGACGACCCTGATGCCCGCTATCGGCTTGAGTGCCGATACCACGCCACAGGCCGCCACGGGAACCGCGGCTACCGGTAACACCGCCGCCGGGAAGAGCGCTTCCGAAACAGTCCCCGCGACTAAGCCCGTCGCGAAAAAGCCCGTCAAAAAGAAAAAGCCGACCCGTAACGCTGCCGCCGATAAGGCTGCCACGGACAAGGCCGCTACCGAGAAAGCCGCCGCCGATAAGCCCGCCGCTGTCGGCGCCAGCCCTGCTAGCCCCGCCAGTACCTCCGGTGCCGGTAAGGCCCTTGCGGCCGGGGCCCTGGGCGCCGCGGCCGTCGGCCTTGCGGCGACCGCTGTCGCCGCGGGAACCCCGGTCGATTACACCAAAATGACCCCGACGGAACTGACCGAGTATCTGATCTTTGACGTCAAGGGCTTTAAACTGGATCAGCCCACCCAGGAAGGCACAACCGGACGGGAACGCATGACCCAGGACGAGCTGCAAAAGACCTGCTCGGCGCTGCGTGACAAGACCATCGATGCCGCAACGGCGAAAAAGGTCCAGGAGTTGGCCGCCGCCTCCCGCGTCTATCCCGAGGGTGGGGTCACGCTGGGGGACTGGAAGCGGGGACAGGCCCTGGCCATGGAAGGGGCTGGCTTTCGCTTGGGGCCAAAGGCTGACGACAACGCCAAGAAGTTAGGCGGTAATTGCTATGCCTGTCATCAGATGGACCTGAAGGTGGCCGCGCACGGCACCATTGGCCCCAGCCTGACCGGCTTTGGCAAGATCCGGGGCAACACACCGGAGACCCAGAAGTATGTTTACGATGTGCTTTATAACGCTCATGCCTACTTCCCCTGCACCAATATGCCCCGTTTTGGCGCCAATCACTTCCTGAATCAGGAACAGATGGCCGACCTCATCGCCTACGTGCTCGACCCGGAATCCCCGGTCAATAAGTAGTACCCCCCGGCCCAGTCCGAGTCCGAAATTGGCTCGGACTGGGCCAACTCACTACCCCCGTCAGTCAACCCAATCAGAGGATCCGGACCATGTCACTATCACGGCGTGAATTCACCCGCCTGCTGGCCTTGGGCGGCATGGCCGGGTTGTTACCGGGCGCGGCCCGGGCCGCGACTCAAGCGGGCGAGGGCGAGGCCCTCTATCAGGGCGGTCGCTTTGGTAATGTGCGCCTGCTGCACATCACCGACACCCACGCCCAGCTCAACCCCATCTATTTTCGCGAGCCGAGCGTCAATCTTGGCGTCGGCGCGGCCTTGGGGCAGCCCCCGCACCTGGTGGGCATCAACTTGCTCAAGCACTTTGGGATTGCCCCCGGTGGCCGGGAGGCCCACGCCTTTACCTTCCTCGATTTTGACGCCGCCGCCCAGCGCTACGGCAAGGTCGGCGGCTTCGCCCACCTGGCCACCCTGGTCAAACAGCTCCGCGCCGAGGCGGGGGAGGGCAACAGCCTGCTGCTGGACGGTGGCGACACCTGGCAGGGGTCGGGCACCGCCCTCTGGACGCGGGGCAAGGACATGGTGGGCGCCTGCAACCTGCTCGGCGTGGACGTCATGACCGGCCATTGGGAGTTCACCTACCAGGACACCGAGGTGATCGAGAACATCAAGGCCTTCAAGGGCGAGTTCGTGGCCCAGAATGTCTCGATCTCGGATACGGCCCTGTTCGACTACAAGTTCGCCGACTTCCCCGGCTTCGACGAGGCCACGGGCCTGGCCTTCAAGCCCTATACCCTGAAGGAGGTCAACGGCACCCGGGTCGCCGTGATCGGCCAGGCCTTCCCCTATACCCCCATCGCCAATCCCCAGCGCTTCATCCCTGACTGGCGCTTCGGCATCCAGGACCAGCACATGCAGGAGATGGTGGACCAGGTGCGGGCCAAGGAGAGGCCCGACGTCGTGGTGGTGCTATCCCATAATGGCATGGACGTTGACCTGAAGATGGCCGCCTCGGTGCGCGGTATCGACGTCATCTTCGGCGGCCATACCCACGACGGCATCCCCGCGCCCAGCCTGGTGGAGAACAGCGGCGGCAAGACCCTGGTCACCAACGCCGGCTCCAACGGCAAGTTCCTCGGGGTGATGGACCTGGACGTGGGCGACGGCAAGGTGCGGGGCTATCGCTACCGGCTGCTGCCGGTCTTCGCCAACCTGCTCCCCGCCGACCCGGCCATGCAGGCCTACATTGATGAAGTGCGGCGGCCCTACCTGGCCCAACTCAACGAACCCCTGGCCGTCACCGAGACGACTCTCTACCGGCGGGGCAATTTCAATGGCACCTTTGACCAGGTGATCTGCAACGCCCTACGCCAGGGCGGGGATGCCGAGATCGCCCTCTCGCCGGGGTTCCGCTGGGGGACCACCGTCACGCCGGGCTCCGCCATCACCCTCGAGAACGTCCTCGACCAGACCGCCATCACCTACCCCGCCACCTATGTGCGGGAGATGAAGGGCAGCGAGCTCAGAACCATCCTGGAGGACGTGGCCGACAACCTCTTCAACCCCGACCCCTATCTCCAGCAGGGGGGGGACATGGTGCGGGTGGGCGGCCTTGATTACGTCTGCACCCCCAACAACGGCCTGGGCCAGCGCATCGGCGAGATGCGCCTGGACGATGGCCGCCTGGTGGAGGCGGACAAGAGCTACAAGGTCGCGGGTTGGGCCACCGTCGGCACCGCGAGCCCCGGCCGGCCGGTTTGGGAGCTGGTCGCCGACTACCTGCGCGACCAGAAGACGATCGCTCTGACCAAGGTCAACGCCACCAAGCTGGTTGGGGTGGAAGGCAACCCAGGGCTGGCCTGAGGCCGGTCACCACCCCTCCTGCCCCCTGAATCTCCGCCGAGGATTAGCCCATGCAGGCCCGCCGCGCCCTTGCCGTCCCCTACTTCCTGCTTCTGTGCCTGGTCAGCGCGCCCCTCATGGCCGCCATGCCCAGTTGGTTCAAGGACTCCTTTCTCTATCTGGGGGAGGAGGTGGCGAACGCCGCCGCGGAGGGCAAGCGGGTGGTGCTTTACTTTCATCAGGAGGAGTGCCCCTACTGCAAGCGGATGCTGGAGGTGAACTTCACCCAGCGCGACATCGAGGAGAAGACAAAGGCCCAGTTCAACGTCATCGCCATCAACATCTGGGGTGACCTGGAGGTGACCGACCTGGCGGGCAAGGTCGGCAGCGAAAAGGACTTTGCCCGTGACCAGAAGGTCCAATTCACGCCCACCATGCTTTTTCTGGACGAACAGGGGGCGGTGACTTTCCGCCTCAACGGCTACTATCCGCCGGAGCGCTTCAACGCCCTGCTCGATTACAACGCCCAACGCCCAACGCCGACCGGTTCCTTCAAGGATTTCCTGGAAGCCCGGACGGTGCCCCCGGTCAGCACCGCTTTGCACCAGGACCCCAGCTATCTGCCCCACCCCCTCAAGCTCAACCAGCGCCCCGGCGCCAAGCCGCTGCTGGTGCTCTTCGAACAGGTCAGTTGCCAGGCCTGCGACGAGTTGCATCGCGAGGGCCTGGCGCGGGACGAGGCCCAGGAATTGCTGAAGGAATTTGACGTTGCCTTGGTCGATATCGGGTCCGCGGAGACCCTCGTCACCCCCGACGGCCGGGAAATGACGGCGCGGGACTGGAGCCGGGAGTTGGGCATCAACTACACCCCAACCCTGCTGTTCCTGGACGCCGGAGGCCAGGAGGTGTTCCGCACCGATGCCTACATTCGCCCCTATCACATCGCCACCAGTCTGGCCTATGTCGGCACCGGGGCCTACCGCCGCCAGCCGGAATTCCAGCGCTTCATCCTGGAACGGATCGAGGCGCGGCGGGAGTCTGGCGAGACTGGTCCGCCCAAGCTTTGGGATTAGGACATCCTGCCGCCACCCGGCCGCTCGCGGGCCATGTTAGCGCTAGCTCGGTGTCGCCACCTCGCCGCCTGGGCCCTCGCCCTGGGCCTCTGGTTTACCGCGGCCCCCGCCGCCGCCATTCAGGAGATCCGCATCGGCGTCCTCAGCCATCGTGGTACCGACCTGACCCTGGCGCACTGGCAACCCACCGCTGACTACCTGACGACTGCCATGGAGGGCTATCGTTTCGAGATCGTCCCGTTGCCCTTCAGCCGCATCACCGAGTTCGTGGAGATGGAGTTCGTGGACTTCATCCTGGTCAATCCCGGCATCTATGTCGGCCTGGAGGTGCGCCACGGTATCTCGCGCCTGGCCACCCTCAACAACCGGGTCGGCGCCCTGAGCCTGAACCAGTTTGGCAGTGTCATCTTCACCCGCCAGGAACGGGGGGACATCAACGACCTGACCGACCTGGCCGGCCAGGCCTTTCTGGCGGTGGACGAGACCTCTCTCGGTGGCTTCGAGATGGCCTGGGACGAGTTGTTGCGCCAAGGGGTCGATCCCTACCACGACTTCGCCAGGCTGGATTTCGCCGGTGACCACGACAGCGTGGTGATGGCGGTGCTGCTGGGCCAGGCGGACGCCGGCACGGTACGCACCAATATCCTGGAACGGATGGCGGCGGAGGGGCTGATCGATCTGGACCAGTTCAAGGTGCTCAATCCCCAGCCCACCAACCGCTTTCCCCTGGTGCACAGTACCGGCCTCTATCCCGAATGGCCCTTCAGCAAGGTCAGCCACACCGCCAACGAGCTGGCCCAGAAGGTGGCGGTAGCCCTGCTCAAGATGCCCCCCGACCACCCCGCGGCCCTGGCGGGAAGCTTTGCCGGCTGGACCGTGCCTCTCGACTACCAGCCGGTCCACGAGCTGTTCCAGCGCCTCAACCTGCCCCCCTATGCCCAGGACTTCACCCTCCGTGACGTGGTCCAACGCTATCTGGTCTGGGTGGTGACGGGGCTGGTCCTGCTTTTGCTGTTCGCCTTCCTGCTCTACCGGATCTGGGGCCTCAATCGCCAACTCCTCAGGGCCAAGATGAGCCTGGAGGCGCAACACCTCCTGATCCTCAACTCCGTCGCCGACGGCATCTACGGGGTTGATCGTGAGGGCAATTCTACCTTCGTCAACCGCGCCATGGCCGAGATGACCGGCTGGCGCGCCGAGGAGGTGGTCGGGCGTAACCAGCACGAATTGCTCCACCATACCCGCATCGATGGCAGCCACTTTCCCGCCCAGGAGTGCCCCGTCTATCGAAGCTGTCAGGACGGCAAGGCCCGTCATATCCCCGAGGACCGCTTCTGGCGCAAGGATGGCAGCCCCTTTCCGGTGGAGTATGCCTGCTCCCCCCTGCGGGATGACAACGGCGGCATTGTCGGCGGCGTGGTGGTGTTTCGGGATATCAGCGAGCGCCAGCACAGCGAGGAGGCCAGCCGCCGGCACCAGCTCGAACTGGCCCACCGGGACCGTCTCAATACCCTGGGCGAGATGGCCGCCGGTATTGCCCACGAAATCAACCAACCCCTCACGGCCATCGCCTCTAATGCCCAGGCCTGCATCCGCCTTCTCGACGCCGGTCTGGACGCCGACCGGGCCGGGCGTCTGAGCGATGCCCTCGCCCACATCGCTCTGCAGGCCCAGCGCGGCGGCGACATCATCCGCCAGGTGCGCCAGTTCGTTAAAAAGGATGCCCCGGTCAAGACCGCGGTGGACATCAACGAACTGGTCCAGAAGGTCGTGGCGCTGATCCGGCCCGAGGCCCAGCGGGTCGGGGTCCAGATCCATACCCAACTCGCCTCCGGCCTGCCCCACGTCTGGGCGCAGGATATCCAGATCCAGCAGGTCATCATCAATCTCGCCACCAACGGCATCGATGCCATGGCCGACCCCGGCCTCCCCGAACGGTGCCTCACCATCGCTACCGCGGCGGGCGCCCCCGGCCAGGTCGATGTTGAGGTGCGCGATACCGGCACGGGGGTGGACGAGGCCATGCGCACGGAAATCTTCAAGCAGTTCGTCACCACCAAAAGCCGGGGCATGGGCCTCGGGCTGTCCATCAGCAAGGGCATCCTCGATGCCCACGAGGGCAGGATCGCCCTGGAAGCGACGGGCCCCACCGGGACCCTGTTTCGCTTTAGCCTTGCCGCGCCAGGCACCTGACCGGCTACAATCCCCTCCCTGGCCATGACCGGGGCGCCGGACCCTGATCCCCCCGGCGCCAACGGCCAGGACCCATAGCACCCCGGGGGACCCATGTCAGCGCGGCAACCAACCATCTATATCGTTGATGACGACGAGCAGGTGCGGGAATCGATCCAACTCCTGATGGAATCGGTGGGCCTGGGGGTGGAAAGCTACGGCTCGGCCCAGGACTATCTCGATCATTTCAGCCCCGACCAGCAGGGCTGCCTGATCCTGGATGTGCGGATGCGGGGGATGAGCGGTCTGGAGTTGCAGACCCGCCTGCAACAGGTCCCCAACCACCCCCCCATCGTCATGATCTCGGCCCATGGCGATGTCCCCATGGCGGTGCGCGCCCTCCAGGCCGGGGCCCTTGATTTCCTGGAGAAACCCTTCAACGCCCAGGCCCTCCTCGACAGCGTTCACCGGGCCATGCAGCAGGACGCCCTGCGTCGCGGCGAGGCCAGCCGTCTCGCCGAAATCAAGGAGCATATTGCCCGCCTGACCCCCCGGGAGGCCGAGGTGATGCGGCGGGTGGTGGATGGTCAGCGCAACAAGGTGATCGCCAGCGAGATGAATATCACCCAATCCACCGTGGAGGTGCATCGGGCCCGGGTGATGGAAAAAATGGCCGCCAAGACCCTCTCGGAACTGATGCGGATGCTGGTCACCCTGGAGATTTGCGAGGGTAAGGGGTAAAGGGGGGATGGCTTCCCGGGGATTGGACCTGCTTCCTCAAGTTGACAGGATGTGCGCTTGCCATAAGATACATGTAACGAACCCTAGGAGAAGCCCCATGTCTATGCCCTTGTCCGTGAAGGAGCGGGTCCAGAAGCGTCGCGAGGTGCTGCGTGCATCTGGCTTGCGACCCGTGCAACTTTGGGTGCCTGATACCCGGCGCCCTGGATTCGACCAGGAGTGTCTGCGGCAGTCGCTCGCCGTCGCGCAGGCGGACCTGGCGGATCAGGATCTGATGGACTTTCTTGACCAGGTCTTGAGTGATGCCGAAGAGGGGATGGCATGAGGCGTGGCGATCTGGTGACGGTGGCCATGCCCGGGGATTACGGCAAGCCGCGGCCAGCCCTGGTTATTCAGGCCGACCAGTTCAGCGCCACCGCCAGCCTGACGGTCGCGCTAATCACGACGTCCTTGGTCGATGCCCCCTTGATTCGCCTGACCCTTGATCCAACCCCCGAGAATGGTCTCCGTAAGATCTCGCAGGTCATGATCGACAAGGTCATGACGGTACGCCGGGAAAAACTGGGCTTGCCTTTTGGTCGACTCGATAACAACACCATGCTCACGATCAACCGGGGGTTGGCTCTCTTTCTCGGATTTGCCTAGTCGGTGAAGAGGCGGGCTGGGCCCAGGCTGCCCACCGTGGTCGGCCAGCAGCGGGAGCGCCTCGCTGGCGAGTGGTTGTTCCTCGACCGCCCGTTGCTCGGTGATATCGATGTCTTTGTGGCTATTTCCAATGGCGCCTATCGTTCCGGCCCGGTCAGCCGGTCGAGCCGTAACCGCTGCCGCTGGTCGAAGAGGCGCCGGGAGCCGACCCAGACGGCGGCGGCACTGCCGAGGCCGGTGCCGGCGGAGATGAGGAAGAGGATCATCATCTGGTACTTGGCGGCCTCCATGGGTGGGCTGCCGGCAAGGATCTGGCCGGTCATCATGCCCGGCAGGCTGACCAGGCCGGCGGCGGCCATGGAGTTGATGATGGGGATGAGGCCGGCGCGGATGGAGTCGCGGCGGATGTCGCGGATGGCGCATTCCCAGCTCTGGCCCAGCAGCAGGCGGGCCTCGATGCCGCCGCGTCCCTCCCAGGCCTGGCGGCTGAGGTTGTCGAGGGTAATGGCAATGCCGCTCATGGTGTTGCCCAGCAACATGCCGAGCAGCGGGATCAGATACTGGGGCTGGTACCAGGGTTCGACCCCAATGATGAGGATCAGGGCCAGGATGATGACGCTGAAGGAGGAGATGAACATGGAGAGGGTGCCGATGCCAAAGCCCCAGGCACCCCGGTAGCGGTGCTTCTGCCGTGCCACGACCTCCCAACCGGCGACGCCGAGCATCACCAGGGTCCAGAGGCCGGTTAGGACGAAGCTGGTCTGGGCGAAGAGGAAATTCAGCACCAGGCCGATGAGGCTAAGCTGGATGGCGCTGCGCAGGGCGGCCACCAGTACCCGCTTTTCCACCCCCAGGTGCAGGCGCCAGGAGAGCAGGGCCAGCAGCAACACCAGGCTGGCGGCCAGTCCGAGGTCGAAGGGGCTGAGGACAATAAGTTCCATCAGGCGTCTGGCTCCTCTTGCTCATCCACCAAACGGTCGCCCTGGATGACCAGGCGGCGGGCGCCGGGCAGGCCTGGGGCTGGCCGGGCCAGGCGGCGGCGCTGGTCCGGGTCATGGCTCACCCAGAGCACGGCGGCGCTCTGTTCGCGGCGATAGTCCTGGATCAGGTCCTCGACCCGGTCGCGATTGGGCGGGTCCAGGTTAGCGGTGGCCTCGTCGAGCAGCAGCACCCGGGGCTGGAGGACCAGCAGGCGCGCCAGTGACAGGCGCTGGCGTTCGCCGGTGGACAGGCGGGAGACGGTCCATTCCAGCACCTCGGGCGCGAAGCCGAGACGGGCTAGGAGGGCGGGGATGGACTGGCCAGCTTCATCGGCCGGGGTTGAGCAGCCAACACCTCTTCGCTTCCCAGGCCCGCTGGCGGGTGCCTGATCGAAGTGATCCCCCACCTGATCAAACCACCAGAAGGACTCCGCCGGCAGCAGGGCCACGCGGCGCCGCCATTCGGGCGCGGGCAGGGAGGAGCAGGCCGTGCCGTCCAGCCAGGCCTCGCCCTCGTGAGGGTCCAGGTCCGCCAGGGCGCGCAGCAGCAGGCTCTTGCCGGAACCGGAGGGGCCAGAGAGCAACACCAGGTCCCCCGCGGCCAGGGTGAGATCCAGCGGTGCCAGGTTGAGGGTCTTGAGCCCCTGGAGTCGTAGAGCGGCCATGTCAGCGGCGCAGGAAAATCAAGTCCCAGACCCCATGCCCCAACCGCTGGCCACGCTGCTCGAACTTGGTCAAGGGGCGATCCTCGGGACGGGGGGCGAAGGCGCCGGGACCGGCGGTGTTCATAAAGATAGCGTCGCTCATCGTCAGCACCTCCATCATCCTCAGGGCATAGGGCTCCCAGTCGGTGGCGGCGTGGAAGAGACCGCCGGGGCGGATGACCCGGGCCAGCCGGGTTACGAATTCCGGATTGAGGATGCGCCGCTTGTGGTGGCGCTTTTTGGGCCAGGGGTCGGGAAAGAGCAGATAGATCCCCGCCAGGCTGGCGGGTGCCAGGCCCCGGTCCAGCAGGTCCACGGCGTCCTGGCGCAGCAGGCGCAGATTGCCCAGGCCGCGCCGTTCGATCTCCAGCAGCAGGTGGCCAACGCCGGGGCCATGGACCTCGATGCCGAGGTAATTGCGCTCGGGGTGGCGCGCGGCGATCTCCGCCAGGGTCTCGCCATTGCCGAAGCCAATCTCCAGATAGACGGCTTGGTCGTTACCGAACAGGGCGGGCAGGTCGAGGGCCTGACCCGGCCCCCACTCGACACCGTAACGCGGCCAGAGCTCGGCAAAGGCGCGCTCCTGGGCCTCGGTCAGCCGGCCCTGGCGCAGCACATAGCTGCGGATGGGGCGCCGCTGGGGTGAATGATCCGGCGGTGACTCGATCAGAAGGGGAACCCTTCCCGGGCGGGCCTGGACATGAGATGGCGACGGTTCCTGGCTAGGGGTCATGGCTTGGCGGTGGAGGCGCAAGGATAAACGATTTCACGAGGTGGCGAGGCGCGTCCGGCCCCCTAGCTCTTGGCGTCGCCCTCCTCGCGTACCAGGGCGTAATCGGTGCGCCGCACGCCGCGTACCAGCATGTCGGTATCCTCGCCGGCGACCCCCAGGCTCTCCAGGGCCTCCGCGGCCAGGCGCAGGCTGGCCTCCAGGGCCTCGGGGAAGGCCTTGTTAGCCCCCGCCCGCAGGAGGGCGTCACTGGTATCGAGGTCCCGGGCCCGCGCCACGATGGTGGTTTTGGGGGCGAGATCTCGGATCAGAGTGGCGGCGCGTAGGGCGGCATTGCGGTCGTCCAGGGTCAGCACCACCAGATCCACCTTCTCGATGTGGACGGCGACCAAGAGGTCCAGGTCGGTGACATCCCCGTAATAAACCGGGTGGCCCTGGCGGCTGAACTCGGCCACTCGCGCCTGTTCCGTGTCGAAGGCGATGTAGGGGATGCCGCTGCTGCCCAGGATGGTGCCGACGGTGTGGCCTACGCGGCCATAGCCGGCCACCAGGGCCCGGAAGTGGTGTTCGTCACCCTGGTGGGAGAAGGGGAAGACTCCATCCCTGGGCGCTACCGGCACGGTCATGCGCGAAGCCAGGGCATCGCCCAGGCGGACCAGTAGGGGCGTGATCAGCATGCTGAAGGAGATGATGCCGACGGCCAGCACAAAGGTGGTGTCGTCGATGATGCCCATGGCCTTGGCGGCGCCAAAGAGCACGAAGCCGAACTCCCCGCCCTGGGACAGGATGAAGGCGACCCGAGTCGCCGTCTGGCGGGTCTCGCCGAAGGCCAGGCAGAGACCGAAGAGGACGGCGATCTTGATGGCGACGATGGCGATGACGAGACTCAGGAAGAGCCAGGGCGTCGCCGCCAGGGCGCCGACATCCACCGACATGCCCACGGCGACAAAGAAGAGGCTCATGAGCAGGCCCTTGTGGGGCTCGATGGCGGCCTGAATCTGCAGGTTGTAGCGTGAGCCGGAGAGGGCGACCCCCATAAGGAAGGCCCCCAGGGCCATGGACATGCCCGCCACTTCCATGGCCCAGGCGGCGCTGAAGACCGCGGCCATGGCGACCAGAAAGAAGGCCTCCCGATTGTTATGGCGCGCCAGGAGATCAAGGATGCGGGGAATCAGGTAATAGCCGGAAGCCACGACCAGGACCACGGCCACCATGACGGTCAACACCTGCTGGATAAGGGGTACATCCCCCGACAGGGTGCCCACGTCCCCCAGGATGGGCACCAGGGCGAGCAGGGGGACGACCGCCAGATCCTGCATCAGGAGGATGGCAAAGGTGGTTTGCCCATGGGGGCTGGCGATCTCGCCCTTTTCCTGCAGGATCTGGATGACGAAGGCGGTGGAGGAGAGGGCCAGGGTCAGGCCGGCGAGAAGGTCGATGCCCCAATCGGGCTGGGAAAAGTGCATGAAGACGGCGATGAAGGCACCGGATACCAGAATCTGCAGGGAGCCCAGCCCGAACATGGAGCGTCGCAGGGACCAGAGGCGGCGGGGATGCATCTCCAGGCCGATGACGAAGAGCAGCAGCACCACCCCCAGTTCGGTGAAATGGCGCAGATCATCCACATGCTGGGTGATGGTGGGTCCCGGGGTATGGGGTCCGATGAGGATACCAGCCACCAGCAGGCCCAGCACCGACCCGAGCCCAAAGCGCCGGAAGATAGCCACGGCGAGGGCGGTGGCGGTGAGCAGGATCACGGCGGAATAGACGAAGGATTTGGGTTCCAAGGAGGCTGCTCCCGAGGCTGGGTTATCGGATTCTACACTAGGGCGCCATCCTGTCACGGCGGGATGGCTGGCGCTTTTCACCAACCATTCCCGCCCACCCGGTTCAACCCTTCGGCGTTTTCAGTTTCAAGCCAACCTTGATGATGCGGTTGTGCTCCATGCGGCGGACCACCAGTTCCACATTCTGGAGATTGAGCCGGTCACCCACCACGACCTGGGTCTCCAGCCGCTGGCGCAGGTAGGCATCCAGGGTCAGATCCCGGTCCCGGTCCACCAGGACGACACCATAGGCAGCGGCGACGTCGCCCAACCTGGCGTCGCCGTTGAGGACGAATTCACCGAAGAAGACCAGATCCGATAGCCGGCTGGGGGTCGTGATGGGGGCCAGGAGGCGATCCAGAGCCTCCAGGTCCACCGGGTCGATGACGAGCAGGAGTTGATCGCCGGCGCGCAGATCCTCCCATACGACCTGGTCGAGCAATTCACCCTGGCGCAGGTGGGCAACCGGGCGGGTGGAGGGGGGCAGGCGGGGGAAGGGGCGCGGTTCGGCCACCAGGGGGGTGTTGGCCGCCAGTTCATACCCCACCAGTTCCAGTTCCCGCTCGCCGGGCAGATCGATCTCCAGTCGTTCCACCACCTGGGCCCGGGGCGGGAGTTCCAGCTTCAGCCAGCGCGCCAGCAGGGGGATGGTCCAACCCTGGGCGAGGAGGGAGACGAGGACGACGAAAAAGACGATGTTGAAATAGACGTGGGCCTGCTCAATGCCGGCGAGCAGGGGAAAGAGGGCCAGGACGATGGGGACGGACCCACGCAGACCCACCCAGCCGATGAAGACCTGTTCCCGCCAGGGAAAGTGGAAGGGCACCAGGCAGAGCCATACCGCTAGAGGCCGGGCCACAAAGCTCAGCAGGGCGGAGAAAAGGAGGGCGTCCAGGGCCACGGGCAGGAGTTCCGAGGGGGTCACCAGGAGCCCGAGGACCAGGAACATGCCGATCTGCGCCAGCCGGGCCATGCCGTCGTGAAAACGACCGATGTAGCGCCGCCCCTTGAGGGGTTGGTTGCCGACCACCAGCCCAGCCAGATAGATGGCGAGGAAGCCGCTGCCCTCGAAGACCGACACCAGACCAAAAAGGGTGAGCCCCATGCTCAGCACGGCGAGGGGATGGAGGCCCGGCGGCAAGTCGAGGTGGTTGACGAGCCAGGCGATGGCGTAGCCGCCAGCCAGGCCCAGGAGGACACCGAGTCCCATCTGCTGGACGAAGGCCATGGCCACCGTCGCGCCCAGATTATCCCGAGGGTCCAGGATCAGCTCGATCAGGATCAGGGTCAGGAAGATCGCCATGGGGTCGTTGCTGCCGGATTCGATTTCCAGCGTGGCCTTGACCCGCTCCTTGAGTTCCAGGCCGCGGGAGCGCAGCAGGGAAAAGACGGCGGCGGCGTCGGTGGAGCCGACGATGGCCGCCAGGAGCAGCGCCTCCAGGGTGCCCAGGCCCAGAAACCAGGCGGCGCCAAGCCCCGTGATGGCGGAGGTCAGGAGGACGCCAATGGTCGCCAGCGCCAAGGCGGGCTGGAGACCGACGCGGAAGCTGCGCACCGAGGTGGCCATGCCGCCGTCGAAGAGGATGACGGCCAGGGCCAGACTGCCGATGAGGTGCGTAACCTGGACGTTGTCGAAGTGGATGTCCCCTGGTCCTTCCTCCCCCAGCAGCATGCCGATAATGAGGAAGACGAGCAGCACCGGCATGCCCAGCCGCTGGCCCACCAGGCTGGCGAGGATGCTGATGAGGAAGGCCAGGGAGGTAATGAGGATGATCTGATTGGTGAGATCCATGGGCTTGTCCGTCAGGGTGGCGATGGGGACTAGTAACTCGGCGGCCTTCCTACTCCGGCAAGGTCACGGAGGTCACGAAGCCATCGGGTTTGACCGCCAGGAGGGCGCAGGTGAGCTGGCCGAGGATGGCCTCGGCGGTGTTGCCAATGATGAAGCCGGGGATGCCCGTGCGGCCCACCGTGCCCATGATCACCAGATCGAACTTGAGCCGCTCCGACAGGGCCGGGATGGCCCCGGCGGCGCTGCCGCGCGGCAGGTGGAGACGGGGCGCCAGGTAGTCGAAGGCCTCGGCGCCGATCCAGCCCTTCAACTGGTGGGTCAGGCGCTCCAAGCCCTCTTGATGGCGGAGTTGCTCGGTGCCGACATAGCTGGCGATCTGGCTGGCATCGCTCTCGTCGCTCCAGAGGCGCATCATGTCCGGCGACAGGGGCTCCCAACTGTGGACCAGGTGCAGGTCGGCGAAGTCGGACAGGGCCAGGGAACTGGCCAGCCCCAGAATTTTCCGGTTGATGGCATCGCTGTCCGGATCGGGACGCCAGGGGTCGAAATCCACCGCCGCCAGGATGCGCCGATAATTGTCCTTGTCACGCGGGGACATGATCCAGACGGGACAGGGAGACTTGCGCAACAGTTGCATGTCGGTGCCGCTCAGGAAGCGGTCCAGGATGCCCGTGTCGGGGCTCGCCAGCTTGATGACCAGGTCCCGCCCCTGGGCCAGCACATCACGAATGATTTCCAGGAAGGGGGTGCCGAGGCGGACCTGGACACTGATGGCGAGGCGCTTCCGGTAGGGGGCGGCCAGGGCCTCCATGTCCTCGGACATGCGCTGGAGGACCTTGGCGTACAGGGCATCCAGGGTGCGGCTCCCCTCCAGGATCCCCGCCCTGGGGGGCTCGATGATGTGCAGCAAGGTCAGCCGGGCCTGGTTGTTTTCCGCCAGGGAGACGGCGCGGGCCATGGAGGCGGCTTCATCCAGCTTGGGCTCGGCGATGTAAAGGATGTTCTTGAAGCGCTTCATTTCATCTCTCCCATGGTGATCGCGGTCAGGTCGGGTTGCCTGCCCAGGAGCCGCTCGGCCGCCTCCCGCGCGGTGTTGGCATAGAATATGAGATTCTGATCGACGCCTTGTTCCCGAAAGAGGTCGGTGTCCTAATGGTTGGCGGTGGCAATGGCTATTCAGCCTTTGTAACCATTTGGCGCGAGGAATGCAAAAGCAGGGGGAACCCTTCTGGCCAGGCCAGGGGGAGAGGTTGCCGGATACGCCGGGCTTGCAATCCAAAGGTGGGGCTTCTTATACTGGCCACTCCGCAGCGGGTGTAGTTCAATGGTAGAACAGAAGCTTCCCAAGCTTCTAGCGTGGGTTCGATTCCCATCACCCGCTCCAAATTTAATGAAATTACACTGATATTTCAATCAGTTAGTTTCAAAGAAATCCCCGAAAACCAGCCAGTGTGATACAACGGTGTGTTACACAAGGCCATGGTTCCTTCATATATTTACCGGAATCGTTGTGGTATTTACTGCTATCAACGCCGGACTCCTGAACTTCTTCTCCAGGCAGATCCATCTTTGCCAGTGCTCATCCGGTGGTCACTTGGCACGCCTGTAAAAAAAGATGCCTTAGGAATTGCGAGGAAATATACGGTAATGTTTGATGCCCTTGCTAAAAGATATTTTGATAATCCTGAAAATTATGCGGAAGCACTTGAATTGTATGAAAGATATTACACTGCTTGTAAAAAATATAAAACATATGAGGAAATGGAGCAACACTTCTTCGAAGCCACGTTGGATAGGACAGGGAATGAGCCGCAACTATTGGAGAAAACCATTAGATATATAACCGCAAGAAAAATAGAGCTATATGGCACGGCTGGTTATAGCAAAAAAAGAGATATCCTGCCTGAGGAGTATTTTGAACTATTAGATCAAATGCGGAGACACTTGCTTGACCACAATAAACCCAAAATTAACTCCATAAAATTAACAACAGCATTTGAAGTATTTGTTAATCATAAACAGGTTAACTGGAAAAATAACAGTGATTCAGAACGGACCTATCGTCAAGATATATTTCCCACCTTTTTAGAGTTACTCGGAGATTTAGAAACATCTGAAATTGATAAAAGCCATATTGTGAAATATAAAAATTTAGTATTAAAATTACCTGTAAATAGACGAAAGATGCCTGAGTATAAAGCATTAAGTGCTTTGGATATATTGGATTTAGGAATACCTGCTGATAAACAGATTTCGAATCGAACAAAAGTCAAGTATCTAAATCTACTGTCGTCCTTTCTAACGTGGATGAGTTTGAATGGATACTCACAAGGAGGGCTTAATGAACCACTAAAAAATGTGATCAAAATTACCCAATTACCAAGCGAGGATAGAGAACCTTATAAAGAAGAAGATCTAAAGAAGTTATTTTGCAGTAAACAATATACTCAAGGAAAACACAAACTAAGGAGTCATTTTTGGGTGCCATTGATTGGTTTGTTTACAGGAGCGAGGCAAAATGAAATATGTCAGCTATATGCTTCTGACGTATACCAAGAAAAAAATTCTGGTATTTGGGTCTTTGATATTAACGAATTAAATTCAAGTGTCACAAGAAAATCGCTAAAAAGACCATATCATGCTCGTCAAGTGCCAATCCATCCTATTTTAATTAAGGAATTAAAATTTCTTGAGTTTGTAGAATCCATGAAGAGTGATCAGTATGACAGGCTGTTTCCGGAATTGCCTTATGATGAAGAAAATAAATATGGGGATCAATTAGGTCGTTGGTTTAATAGAACATATATCAATACTCGAAATTGCAACATTACAACCGCCAAAACTTCTTTCCATTCACTAAGGCATACTGTAATAAATTATCTTGTTCGAATAGTTGGATGCAACGAAAATGAAATTTCTCATATGATGGGGCAAACTCCAACCGGTAATGAAGGGGCTACAAGATATGTAAAGTCAGCATCATTAACCGAGAAAAAGAAGTGGATTGATGGCTTGAAATTTGAAAATATAATAGATTTCTCGGATATTAGACCATGGAAATATCATTTATTTGCGAAGAAATAGCAGAAATTGCTAAATTTGTCTCGCAAATTAAATGCTATCCTTGAACTTAAATGGTTTCTACGCTACCGCCTGACAGGCACGACTAACGCTGGCAGTCGATATACCAAAGTGATTAGCCGTTACTCGAATGCTGGCTTTATGTTCCTTTCTCCAGGTTAAGACTTCCTGTCCATTGATAGTTTTCGTGCGCCCCAAGTGTTTTCCCTCTGCTCGTGCTCTGAGGATACCGGCAAGTTGACGTTCTTTAATTACGCTCCTTTCAAGTTCCGCTACCGCCGCTAACATCGTGAGCATCAACTTACCAGCAGGATTTGATAAATCGAAACCTTCTCTGATAGATATTACCGAGACCCCCTTATCCTGTAGTTTCTGAACAGTATGCAAAACGTCGATGGTAGAACGTCCCAGCCGATCTATTGCCGAGACAACAACCACATCATTTTCTCTGGCATAGGATAGAAGCGCACTCATAGCCGGTCTGGATGCTGCTGGTATAGACCCAGAAACTCCTTCCTCTACGAACCACTTTACAACTTGAAAACGATTTTGAATTTGTAGACGTTGATTTTCTGTAGTTTGATCATCTGTAGAAACCCGAATATAGGCCAGCACGGTATTCAAAATAAGTGGTCCTCCCTCAAAATGTCCACTTACAATTTTATATATCTATCAGAATAATTTCAACAAATATGATGCATTTTGTAACTATTTTGAGATAGGCAATTTGCTACAGGTTTTCTCTATCAGAAGGAGAACCTTTTGTAACAGGCCAGGGGATGATAAGGGGCTCTATAGGGGGACTCTCCTGGTCGTGTGGTAAGCCTGTATGGGACCTGGGGAGGAACCTGGGAGGAACCTGGAAGGAGAGAACCTGCTATCCCCTTACTGGTTAACCGGAAGCCTCAGAGACGGTCCTATAGCCTGCTGGAACGGTGCAAGACTCCTCGATAAATTCTTGACCCTCTTGAAAATATTATTTGATATTGTTTTGGCCTATAAATAGTCTTGGTTAGGCGCATCTTTTGAAAATTTATTTGACAATAATTGAGATGATGTATATAATATTAATAGTTAGAAAGAGAGGAGGGACAACAGCAAGAAACTAAAAAAACCCAGATATTCACATCCTAAATTATTCCGGTGAATATCTCATTATTATTATCAGTGGCAAAACAATAAAATATTCCGCATTATACTCTAATTTCTATACTCTATATTATTACTTTGATTTTGATGCGGTTCGAGATTTAATTTAAGTTTATCTAATCTTACTATTAATCCCTTTTATTAATACCACTGATCTTACGATTGGTGGTATTTTTTTGCCTAAATTTTATTCAACCTAAAGAGGATATTAAAATGAACGAAGACGAATTAGATGACAGTTATAGTTTTGGTGATGATATAGACCCTGATGAAGTAAGCCCTGATGAGATTGAAAAAATGTATCAGGAATATTGGTATCAAGAAATGTGGAGAGATTACGAAAATCAATTACATGCTGATTATCCAGATTGGGTATAAGTGACAATACAGAAATGATAAATAGATATAAGTATTCAATTAACAGGAGAAGCTGATGAAAGACGTAAAAAAGAAAATGACCTTTAGAATGAAACCTCAACACATTCAATGGATAAGGGTTTGTGCTGAGATTGAGAAACGGACCCTAATATCAGTTCTCGAAGAAGCACTGGAAGATTATTTTTGTTGGCCCGGTAGTATCAAAAACGAAATACCTAATACCTAATAATTAATTTCATAACTCATTTACCTTAAAACAAAAAAGCACCTGGTAGTAGAGGTGCTTCTTAAAAAAAATATTCAGATGGAACAAAAAATTACAAATTACTGTTTATGTAGGAGAAACACTTCATGCCTAATACTATTTATACAAGCAAAAAAATTAGTTCGATAAAATTAGTGTCAGCACCTTGCGGAGCTAATAAAACCACTTCCGCTTGTGATTATATATACGCGCATCATTGTTATTCAAATCACTTATATGTAGCGCCCACTATCAAACTTCTTGAACAAACCGAACAAATGCTTAGGGATCGCAATATATATAATATTACTAAAATAACTACCGACACTCACCCTGGGAATGTCGTAAAAGAAGTAATGGAATATTTGAATAGTGCCGTAGGTGATGGACAGGTATTATTAATAACACTTAAATCATACATGGATCTCCCTTATTTTCATAATAAAAATTACTGGAGAGTAATTATCGATGAAGCTCCAGCGGCTGACTACTTCTATACTTTTGACTTAACGTATAATAATAATTACTTGGAAAATTTATTAGAAATAAGAGAGACTGTAAAATCTGGTATTGGTATATTAACAGCCAAAAACAAATCTCAAATTAAGAAACGCGTTGATTCAAAGGATGATATTGATGGTCATTTTAAGGATTTGTTTCGAAAAATTATATCCGATGATTATGATGTTTATGTTGATACGAATTCATGGAGTAAAACAATAGATGGAGTTAAGGGGCCTGGTCAAACTGAAGATCAAATTGCCAGAGTATATATCTTAGCGATGTTAAAGCCTACTAAGTTTGAAAATGCAATTATTCTGGGGGCTAATTTTGAACACTCTATTATGTTTGAGTATTTTAGAAGATTTTATAATGTGAATTATGTTGAACATGAAGGGATTAAAAGTGGTTTGAAGTTTTCGTCGCATTACTGCTCCGAAAACACTCGCTTCGCTCGTAACATTCATTATTACTATTATTTTGACAGTGGAAAATTCTCAAAAAACCTTAGAGATAAAGTAGTGTCAGATATATTACCAGAAGCAAATTATAAAGTTATAGAGTCAATTGAACAGGCGATACTAAAAGAAAAAGCATTTTCTGAAAACAAATCATTACTTTTTGAAAATAATGATTATTCCGGACTATTAGATAAACAAGGTAATTTTATTCGTGGTCAAGTAATATGTCATGGAATCAATGAATATCGTCATTTGAATCATGTAGTATTCCTTGCTGCATTAAATAGAACACCTAAGCATAGTCAAATGTTAGATACTTTAGGGTTTGATCGTCAGTTTGTTACCAGAGCCACGCAATATGAAACGATATATCAGGATATAATGAGAACTTCCTTAAGAAACTATGAAGCTACTGATGATGTTCATGTGTTTGTTCCTACCAGACAAGAAGTAGATTATCTAATTAGTATTTTTGGGCCAGCCAATACTATTAAGAAATTAGGGAGTGATGATAACAACATAAAACTTATTCCATTAACAGCCAGAGAAAAAAATTTGAGAAGTCAACATAATTCCAGAAAAAATCACTTATTTACCAAAACAAAAAATGCATCCAAAACGTTACCATCTTTCTTAACACTTAAGAACAAAAGTCATATTTTCAGTGCAGGTGTCCACCCAATTTCTTCCCAAGCGTTGATTGGCCCCGGAAGTAATCAAGTATCTCCAGAGCTAAAATACACCCTAACCTTCAATGAAAAACCTGAGGATTATGAAGCTAATATATTTGCTACACAGAATATGACACCAGTAGAGACTAATGAACTACTAAAAATCGAATCAAAAGTGCCTGCATTCAATAAAAAGGATGGGTATTTAATCACTCCTTCTGCATTTGATTTTGAAAAAAGCAACGGGTTTAGAAACTATAAAAATTTTATTCAGGCATCAATGTTGATTTTGGATTTTGATGGTGGTGACTATAGTATTACGGATTTCGAAAATCAATTTTGGAAAAACGCTAATAGGTATGATAAGTTATCGTTTACTATATGTAATTCATTTTCCAGATGCACGGCTAATCCGAACAAATTCAGAGTATTTTTGTTTTTCAAAGAACCAGCATTGACAGTAGATGAATTTAAGGCTGTTTATAGAGAAATAAAGAAAAGAATAGAGACCGTAACTAAGGATCATAAGTTAGATGAGCAAAGTGGTATTCCTACCCAACCTTTTTGGATGCCCTGTATAAATCGCGCTCATCCAGGTTACGCGTATTTTGAGAGTTATGGTGTTAATGCCAGAGAATTAGCGAGATATGGTATTCGTCCATCTGTTTACCTAATGACAAGTCAGTCAGCAGATGTTAGTTACGGGGATGGAATTGCTAATATAATTACTAATCAACATAGTGGTTATACTCAGGATGAGATTGATAGTAAACTAATACAAATCAAAGCAAGTGTTACTAATTTATCGGAAAATCGTCATAAACCATTTTTCAGAGCGGCATTGGCTATACGCGCATTGCGATTACCATTTTATCAGATTGAAATGCATTTGAAAGAAATAGAAAATACGATTGGTAAATCCCATGAAAATTGGACCAAAGGAGCACTAACTTCTATGAAAAAATATGCTTTCCGTGATTATCGTCAGTAAGTATTGAGTAAAGGCGCATATGGATTTTGCGCCTACTCTTTTTTGCTATTTATCGTTCTACCGGTAAATTCTCAAAATCCACTAACAGCAGCTTGCCCAAAAGTTGATCAAGATGTTTTAGATTCTGATATTCTCTATTGGTATGCTCATTAAAATAGCCTACCGATACATTGGTGCATTCTGGAATGATACCGATGAAATTATAGGAATCAGTAAAAATGCCAGAATTACAGGGTTGATAATTCATGTGTAGTTCTTTACTTAATGCTCTGGCAAATATATCCGAGCAACATCTTTCAGAGGATTGATGAGTAATAACATCCCTTGTCCCATGCCTATCAAAAGATATAACCTTGGTAATATTTTTCAGAAGACTCTGATTATTTCTGGCAAACTCATAGGAAGGATAACCCCCAATTTCCTCTGCTCTGGGAAATAGGTAAAGTCCAGGAATAGCCTCTTTCATCAGATGTAGGAGGATGTAGATACCCACACCGTCATCAGCTCCCAGAACCCCCTTTCCAGAAGCCACGGAAAGCGATTGCTGGCGTTTACAGAACTTGACCTGCTGCTTAGCACTACTGCTATGCACAGTATCAGTATGGGCTGTGTAGAGCGTGGTAGGACTATCCCCCAGCATCAGCCATCGATTACCAAAACGATCTTCCTGAATACCCGGAACCGAATCAATGAATCTTGAAATAAACTCCTTTTCACTTTTCGAGAATGCTGGTCTTTTGTATTCCAACATAGCAATTAACTGATCAACATCAAGATATGAAAAGGTTTTAGTAATCTCCGGATATTTGATAGTCCAACATTCTGGCATATATATCAAAGTAAGCCAATTGACGATTATAAGGATTCACTGATTTCTTGAAGTTAGTATAATCGATATTATTGACTTCAATCGCTATGGCTTCGGCTACTAATTTTCGTGGTAAGTAGGCGCTATATTTATAATCAGATCCCAAATTCGTTATAATATCTGCTTCTGGAAATACGTATTCAATATCCGCAGCAATACGCCCACGAACTAATAATAAATCTGGTTGATCCGGTGCTGATACGATTGAGAGAAATGAATGAGTTAAAAAAATCCACATAATTATTACCCGAGTAATTTGATTAGTTAAGTCTATGAGAATATTCCCCGCTTATCATGGCAATTTGATCAGAGGCAGTAGTATCCCCAACAATAATATTTAGAATGTAGGGATAGAATACTTCCAGTAGATCAAAGGATGAATAGAACAAGTAGTCCAGAGCTTTGTCATTAACTCCTTTCGAAGTAAATTTGACAAAGTCCTGAAGACGAATCTGATTATCATTCAAGATTACAAAAATACAATTGACTCTACTACTATTGATGTAATTCAGTAGATAAAGAACTTCATAAATTTTTTCCTTGGGTGGTGAGATGGGCGAATACAGAAACAGTTTGATACAGTGACTATCAGGATATATTTCACAAAAAATATTAAAAACGGTATTACCAATCTTGAAATCCATGGCCGCCAAGTAACTATTATCCATCTCATCCTTATTTAACGAGTAGCTCCAGTTTTTCTTCTCAAAATATTCTTGAATTTGTTGCAGAATCATGATTTTCTCCGGTTTATTTTTGATAATTCTGATGCAAAAGCTGACGCATAGCTGACGCAAAAATATCCACACCATGCAAATATGTTCTTTGAATGGAGTTAAAAGTTGTTTTTGAATCAGGGTTGGTATGTTATCAGATTGGATTTGATAACATCAAGAAGAAATACTGATTATTTTTCGAAATACTGAAAACTGGGGTGAGGTTGGGAAGATAGCGGTTGTGTAGCGGATTTAGGAAAGTTGGGGAGGGGTAAAATTGGCGTCTCAAAGAAAAGCCAGCACTCACAATGCTGGCTCTTTTGTCAATATGCCTCAAGTTATAGCATACAGTAGCTGATTACTCTTCTCGTAGATTACCAGCCGCCCAACCACCATCCGTAGACATATTAATACCCTCTCCACCGCTAACACTACTTGCATACCCGGACGCATTATTATATCTGCCACCACTTATGGACGAAAATCTTCCGCTTGCGATGTTCACTTCTCCACCACTGATACTGCTATGCTCGCCAGTAGCATTATTCTCTACGCCACCACACACACTACCTACACCACCGCTTGCAATATTTCCCCCTCCTCCACTTACAATGCTTGCTCCACCACTTGCGATATTCCATTGCCCCCCACTCACAGTGCTTGCATGGCCGCTTGCGGTGTTAATTGTTCCACCACTTATGGACGAAAATATTCCGCTAGCATTATTATCTGATCCCCCCAGAACTGAAGACTCATTTCCAATGGCCTTATTACCACTTCCACCGACAATGATCGCAGAATCTCCAAAGGTTTCATTACCAACCCCACCCAGAACACCAGCATTTTCACCACTGGCTATGTTGCCAACGCCACCCAGAATATTGAACCCCCCATTGCTAACATTCCTGCTTCCACCGAGTATAGAACCATACTGAGTGTATTCATTTCCTACTCCTGTAACGATATTATGGGAACCTGATCTTTGATTTTTTCCCCAAACATTTGGGTATACGCAATCGTTTTCATTTATGTATTGCCCGTCAGAGCAATAAGTTCTGGTGTCATGTGGTTCATTGTAACCAACTATCAAGTTTCCAGTTCCATTACGAAGGAAGGTATCTCCCATTCCATTTACTATTTGCACATTAACACCAGTAAATAATACGGTATTATTGTCCGCATCATAATCAAGAACCTCGCCAAGACCAGCAATAATGTCTAAATCATGCTCCTGAACTTGAGTTCTCAATTCATCTAATTGATTAGTAAGTGAAGAATTAGAATTTTCCAAGGAAGCTATTCTTGAATTCAAGGTGTCAATAGTGGACTCTAAGGAAGATAATCTATTTTCCCAAGTGGGATCAGGAAGCCCTTGAGGACCCATTGGACCCTGTTCACCCGTTGCCCCGATAGGACCTGTTTCACCCTGAATGCCTTGCGGACCTACCAATGATATATTTGCGCCAGGCCAACCAGTAGAATTTTTTGGGCCATACATTTTGTTCTGCGCAGTATCAATATAAAAATCCCCAATACTACCGATTGATGATATTGGGGGAGTAGTTCCATTATGAATCGTATTGCCAAGGGTCCCTAATTGCTTCCACCATAAGGGTTGTTGATCAGGTTTTTTACTTTTATTGGGAGCTGTAAGGCTGTTTTTTTGAGAATAGTATATTGCTTTTTTATAAATAACAACATTACCTACAGGATAGGTAGTAGTCGCAATCCAGTCACCAACATAGTTCATATTTGCGGCATTTGCTAAAGATGCAACAAATAGCAGAAACGAAGCCATCAGTGTGCATGTAATTTTTTTGTGCATCTTATTCTCCCCTTGGATATTGAAGTTCGGTAGTTACGTATGCTTTATTAGCACATTTCCCGTAAAAACAAAACCTCAAAAATAATACATATATAAATACGACATTTCTCTTATTTTTAATAATTATTATTGGAATTTATTATGATTGTTTCATGACCTCGGATACTTGTTTGGGCATCAGTTGGTCCTTGAGGGATTGTTACTGCTGATCCCATAACACACTTAAAAGCACCCCCACCCACCAAAATTATTCCCAATTCCTCTTTCATTTTTCCCTGATTCCCCCTAAAATTCATCGCCCCAGAAGTCAACCAAGACTTTCCCAGGAACACTAACTGACAAGGACATAAGTCACTAATACCTCGAAATCATTATGTCCATTCCATTTTATGAAGATTTATTCCTTCCAGTTCTACAAATAATTTATGCCACAGATAAGCAAATAGTTACAATCACTAAATTAGTTGACAAGATAGCGTCTCATTCTCATTTATTTGTAAAAGATAATACGGAGTTGAGTCTTTATCAACAAAAATGCAAACTGAAAGAGACCCTGGGTATAGCAGAATATTACTTGTTTAAGGCTGGCCTGCTTTATTACTCTGAAGACTGGAAAATGGGATTGACCGAAACAGCTTTGCAAATTCTCAAAAACCCACCCCTCAAAATAGATCATGAGTTTCTGTTTCAATTTCAGGAAAATAAAGTTTGGGGGTTGGCATTTCTAAAATTTAAGAATTTCGTTGATTCATTACCAGAAACGATAACAAGTAAAGTATTTGAAGAAATTCACGAAAGTCATTTTAGGGAAATTTCGGTGTTAAAGTTAGGAGAACCGAAAGATAAGAAACAAATTAGAGGTTTTGATGTGGATTCGCGCTATCTTTTAGGTTTTATTCTAACTTCGAGAAACAAAAGAATTTATGATGAACCGTTTATTCAAAGTTTTTACCCTTATGGTATGAAGCGACTGACTGCTATCGAACATGAAATAGCCGAGAAGCAAAAATTGGAAAATGAAACATAAAGTGATTGTTTTATTAGTGCATCTTACGCCAATCCCAAGGAGGAATTGGGTTTTTATCCACCCACAAGCCGATTTCGCTATTCTTTGCCTTTACTTCCGCATCTTCATAAAGTTTTTTGAGAAAGTTAAAACATAATGTTAGTTTTAGGGTTTAGAGCACTTGTAATAAGTTTTATCAACCGGAACAAATTTATTATCCCGGAATAGAAAACTCCGTTCACGACAATCACTTATATTTTTAGGGGCATTTAATAATTTATATTGAACAATAAGTAAGTTGCTCGATGGTTTATGTTCCATATCTATTACATACTGATATCCGTCTTTTGTATTAGAGTCTTCACCGGCGTTAAACATATCAAGGGCAGAAATAGGTTTTCCATTAGTTATATCATCCATTTTAAAAAACCTGCATCCAGTGCCACATCCTTCACTGGTGATAAGATATTTTCCACCAAAATTTGGTCCGATCTCCCAATACAATTTTGTTCCAAAGCCGTTAATTCTGAAAGTGCCCTTAGAGTCACTTTTCATATTTTCTGGTGCGACATATTTCCCTTTGTAAATCTCTGCGGGATAATTATCAAATTTGTGTCCACCTAACGCCTCGGTTAAAGCTGATATTGTATCGGTGAGTTTGCTGTATCTGATTTGTTCGTTATAAGAATCATTTCTATTTTCAGAATTTGTAAGAGTGGCTTTTGAAAAAACACAGTTATTTATTGTTGGAATACCAAAAGCGACATCGTAAATCTCGCCCTTAAATTTAACATTTTCCTCTTTATTCAAACTGGCGGCAGCATTTTTGTCTTCTGTTGTGCATTGTATTATTGACCCATTAACATTGAGGCGGACTATAAAGATAGATCCAGTTCCCAAAAAATCCGCTTTAATATTTTCTACCCGCCCCGTGCCTTGGATTCCTTGTCCCCTATACTGCTGGTGAAATCTTGCTTCATTAGCATTGTAGACTGATATCATGTCTACAATATACTGATCCGCTGCCAATAAATCAGTTGCAATAAAACAAAGAATAATTAGAAAATATTTCATGGTTTTTCTCTTGAAAGGGTTGTGTTTTATAAAATCAATTGCGAGGTAATGTGATTTTGTTATTTTTTACTCATATCCATCATCTCTGCGATATCAATGACCATTGACATTGCGGCAATTTCCCTACAATATGCATCATGTTTTTTAAGTTCCAGCCCCCTATTGTTATTTGAATATCTACATGCCCAACTACCGGTAGGGTCGTTTGGTGTTAAAACGGCAATATTAGGAGAATCTGAACGAATCGCATGGCGTATATATTTTGTTTCGATAGCATTTGGGCAGGGCGCTGTAACCGTTGCTGAGCATTTACCATTTTCATACATTCGATCCGTTGTCGGTCTTTGTGATTTTAGATTTTTAATCGCATCTTCTCTGCAAATAGATTCACCAGTTGACATTGTTGAAACATAACTGCATCTCCTTTGTTTTTCTCTGTAACTTTCTTGGGTAACAGTGGTGTTTTTCGAAGAACCGCCTGAATTTAGTATATTGCTAATATTGTTATCTGACAATTTGATTTCATTTAGTTCGCCGGTCCAAGGTTGAATTTTTACTAATCTTTTGGCATCGGAATATATGAAGTTTGTGCGAGCAGAGTGTTTATCGATTGGCTTGATATTATTGTCATCTACAGGTCCACTATCTGCCATTATGTAATCTGGCCTTCCATGCTCCTCAACAAATTTTTTAATATGTCTGGATGCATTCACTTCAAGTTGCAATAAGTGATTACCAGAAGGAGGGGTGTTGTGTGTTTCGTCAACTACAAACCATTTGCCCTCATACTTATTTAGATTCCAACCCAGTTCACCTGCCGCACATCCTGTAAGTGTGAATATAACAATAATAGCAATTACAATGGATTTGTTAATCATAAAAGGATCATGCACTCGGTAAATACAGGCTGCTTGGCATTGGTTCCGGTTCCGGTTCCGGTTCCGGTTCCGGTTCTGATGTCTAATTCTCAGTTTTTATCATTTAATGCTTTCCTCCGATGTTAAGTCCTCAAAATATTTCGACAAGGATGCATGAATAATTGACAACTCATTTCGTGATAATTCTAATTCTCTTTTTATGGCTTCGTGATTGGAATTCACTCCTGTATTTGTTTTTACAATATGTTGACAAATATTATCCATTCTCTTATTGGCCAGTTCCATGTTTTCATTGATTGCTACAAATGTAGAAATTAAACCAACGATGATGACGTATATTAAAGACATCAACAAAACTAAAAATATGGCCTTCTCATTTGTTGCATAAGTCATAATGTTAGCAAGTTGTTCATTCCCAGTAATTGAGATTACAAATCCGCCTACGCTATCGTGATCTTTTAAGATTATCTAACCTCCGCCCATCCATTTGCAGTCTTACAAGCGGTAGTTCTGCCCTGTATGGTTTTGCCGTCTTTCTCTGCTATTTGTTCTATATTTCTGCATTGCTGTCCTTTATCATTTATATATATGTCACCGGGTATTACGTATCCCGTAGTTTTTTTTGCTTGCCAAGGAATTTTCTGTCCTGGGGGTGCGGGTGATGGTGATGGTTGAGGTGCGGATTTATTTTGTTTATTAGACGAATTCTTTTCAGGCTCATCCATCTTATCTTTAATTAGTTTAGCCATCTCCTGAGCAGAGTTATTACTGGGGTCTATGTATCGAGCTGATTTCAAGTATTCCTGAGCTGAATTATATTTTTTTTGTTTTATTTCGGCGTCTACAAGTGATAAATATTTATTTGATATTTGTCGTCTTGCCTTTTTTTCGATCTCCTGCTTGCTTAATATCTCATCAAACCACATGCACTTTTCTTCGTTTCCCATTTTAGAAATTATAATATTCATTGTGTCAAGTGCATGAACATTATTGTCCCCAGTAGTAAGGGCATTGCGCTTTATACAGTCCTCAAACTTTCTCGTATTCCTTAATGCCTATATTGCAGTTTAATGCTTCTTTCGGATTTTCTTCTTTTTCGATTTCCTGAAGCGGTAAATTTGTGTTACCAATATTGGATGAATTTGGTTCTGAAGATATTCCACCGGCAAAGCCATTCACTATATATCTTCGAATAGCAGATTCGGTGCCATCCATATACGTTAACTTAACAGCAATTGAGGTTGTAGTATCAGGAACATCCATGCTTATCCTGTCATTAAGTTCTCGGGGAATGCTGAATATATCATCTTTATTGCAAGGACCAAGATCATAAGTTGAACCTAAAGGCCCATCATTCAATCCATAATGAACGCTTTTAATGGCGCACCTATTTGTAATTAAATGGCCAATAAACATTTTTTTTCCTCCCCCCATGGTTTCCTTCAAACCAACCCAACTGGAGTCAGTTATTTCAAGAATGTTTTTTTGCATATTAACAAGTTCTTTATCGGGATCAAAAGGTATTTGGTAAACTTCAGATTGCTCACCTCTTTTATCCTTCCATGTTACATAAATAATGGTTTCCTCTTGACTTGCTGGCAATGAAAATTCCGTTTTAGGTTTGCGCTTTCTGGTTTCCTGATCATATTCTTTGGTTAGGCCAGCATCAATAAAATTTCCATTTTCTCCTATTCGATAGCCAAATTGAGTGGCTGGCTCTGGTAACGATACCATCACATCAAATCCATCACCATTCCTACCACTAAAATTTGAAAATGACGCTATAGGATTTGAGTCATTGTCATTCGATTGCCCATTATCTAATTCCGGCAAATGGTTTTTATCTATCCCTTTTTCCAGAACTTCGATTTTTCCTAATGATGAGATGTTATTATTTGGTGATGCCAAATACAAATCGCCAATTACCTGATCATAATACGCGGGAATTTGAACATGATCTGCTTTTGCAGCCAGATTTTTAACCTTAACTTGAGTATTTTTGGCAATCTGAATCATTGATAAACTGGTGTTATTAAGTTCATTCAACAGTGTCCTTGTAAATATAGAATTTGGGTCTTTATCATAGTCGCTTAATCTGTCTAAGGCAGCTTGGCCTTGACCAGCAGAAAACAAAACAAACATTCCTTCTGCTGGATCGATTCGAGTCAGACCCCTGCTTTGTCCAATTGACCGCTTTCCATCTAAAGCAAAGGGATTGTCTCGGCAAGCATCTAATATCATGATTACTGTTTTTGCACCTTTTTGGCGTAGTCGATCAGAAATGCTGCTAACCGCAAATGAAGAATCCTTTACAATACTTTCTTCTGAAGGCCCCACTTTTGGAACGTCAACTGGAAGTAAATAATTTGTTCCATCTACGGCAAAGCCATGGCCAGCAAAATAAAAAATTATTTTATCCCCGACGCTGATTTTTCTTTCCAATTCTGTTAATGATCGGCTCATGCCCTTGTAACTAACATTCTGCGTGGTAACAACTTCAAAACCTAATTCTGCCAACTTGTTTGAAATTGAATTAGCGTCATTAACGGCTTTTTGTAACTTTGGGACTTCTTCGTAATTATTGTTTCCAATTACAAGCGCCAAACTACTTGAGCCATTTGCATTTAACATAAAGCAAGATAGATATATGCTTGCCACGATGGTTTTGTGAAATACTGTCATTTTTATTTTCATGGGTTGCTCTCTAATAATTGCTGTAAATATATTGTATTTGCAACCGAGCATTCCAGAAACACAATATAAAAACCCGCACTTGCACCCTTACTAAACCACATTTCCCGTAAAAACAAAACCTCAAAAATAATACATATATAAATACGACATTTCTCTTATTTTTAATAATTATTATTGGAATTTATTATGATTGTTTCATGACCTCGGATACTTGTTTGGGCATCAGTTGGTCCTTGAGGGATTGTTACTGCTGTGCGGTTACTGAGGACCCACTATCACAAGCCTTACAAAGCCCATAGTGACCTTGCATGGTTGGCTGAAGGGCGTCACGCGTTGAAAGAATGCTGGGTTCAGGAGGATGTTCTGCCGGTTCACTATTAAAGGGTAGCGCGAGGACAAGCATTACTGCCTTTATACTATGGTAATTATATTCATTACCAATATAAAGGGTTATTGATGATAGGGAAATGGCTTGCGGGTAGTCGGGGGGATGTTGGCAGGGTAGGTCGGCAAGGGTAGGTTGGGGGGGTGGCTAACCATACACGAGAATTGCCATAGGTGTGATACATTAGTATGATACAAACCCAATTTCATCAACTCTAACTGGCTGATTTTATGGGGGCAATAATTTTGGAGGGGTTTCCCATCACCCGCTCCAATTCCCTTCGCCCTCCTGCTCTCTACCAGCCTGCTTTCACTCGCATCGGCGCCTTGCCGGTCAGACCCTCGGGTCACATTCCCGTAGGGTTGTGAAACCCAAAAACTCCCTAACAGGCGCCAGCCACCTACTCGGCCCTTGCCATGAAACGACTCCTGAAAATCCTGCTGACCTTGCTGCTGATCCCGGTGGCCCTGATTGCGGGGGTTCACTTTTTCGTCGATCCCAATGATTACAAGGGCGAAATCAGTGCCTGGGTCGGGAAGGCCACCGGCCGGCAACTGACCTTGAGGGGTGATCTGGGGCTGTCCCTGTTCCCCTGGATCGGGGTGGAGGTACGGGAGGCGAGCCTGTCCCAGCCCGCGGGTTTTGGGGACGAGCCCTTCGCGCGCATCCAGGAGGTGCAGGCCCGGCTGAAATTCTTGCCCCTGCTGCGGGGACGCGTCGAACTGGGCGAGGTGCTGGGTACCGGGGTGACCCTTAACTTGATCCGCGCCCCGGATGGCCGCGCCAACTGGGGGGATCTGGCCAGCGGCAAGCCTGCCGCTCAACCCCCCCTGGCCGTGACGCCCCGCGGCCCGAGCCTGGCGGCCGCGCCGGCCGCGCCGCCGCTCCCGGACGGCACCGGTGAAGGCATCGCCCTCGCCGGCGTGCAACTGAACTGGGACGATCAGGAAAGTGGGTCCCTGCTTATCTTGAAGGATCTCAGTCTGGCGATTCCCCAACTCGATCTGGCGGCGCCGCTGGCGCTGACCCTTGCGGGCAACCTGGCGGGGCAGGGGATGGATAGCGATGCCCATCTGATCCTGGAGGCCAGCCTCAAACTGCCCACGGATGGCCGTAC
The DNA here is from genome assembly GCA_016714645.1 of Chromatiaceae bacterium. Classification (NCBI taxonomy): domain Bacteria; kingdom Pseudomonadati; phylum Pseudomonadota; class Gammaproteobacteria; order Chromatiales; family Chromatiaceae; species Chromatiaceae bacterium. The sequence continues at coordinate 771,531 of JADKCI010000002.1, forward strand.
CCTGGCGGCGACCCCCTTCACCCTGCGGCTGGAGGGCTTGGCCCTGGCGGATGGCGCCAGGCTGAACGGCAACCTGGCGGGGACGATAGGAGGCGATCTGCATGCTCGGACCTATGCTTTCCCTGGGCTCAAGTTGCGGCTGGACCTGAGCGGCGGGGTCTTCCAGGCCAAGCCACTGCAAATCAATGGCCAGGCGGATCTGGATCTCGATAACGAAGCCCAGACCCTGGCCCTGCGCGGCGTGGTCCTGGAGAGCGGCAAGCTCAGGCTGACCGGTGATGCCGCCGCTACCCAGCTCCATGTGGGTCCCCGGTACCAGGGTCGCCTGGTTCTGGACGCCTTCGATCCCCGCGCCTGGCTGGCGGATCAGGGCCTGAAGCCGCCGGTTATGACCGACCCCACCGCCCTGACCCTGCTCGCCCTGCGCTCCGACTGGCAATGGGCGGCGGACCGGTTCGACCTGAAAGGCCTGGATATGACCCTGGATAAGAGCCGGGTCAGCGGGACCTGGTCCTGGCTGCCGGGACTGGCCGCGGGTCAGGAGTTCGACTTGCGGATGGATCAGCTCGATCTCGATGCCTATCTGCCGCCGGCGCCAGCCGCGACCGCCCTGGTCGCCAGCTCGGGCGCCCCGGCGGCCCCCGGTCCCGCCCGCGCGCCCTGGTTGCTGAGGCTGCTGGTCGCCGAGGCCCTCGCCGCCCCCGCTCCCGTGCCGGGGCTGGCTCTAAAGCTGGACCCGGTCGCCGTGCTGCGGGTCCTGAATGCCCACGGCCGACTCCGCATCAACCAGTTGCGCTTCCGGGGTCTGACTTTTGGCGACTTCAATGGCCGTTTCATCAGCCAAGACGGCCAGTTCCGCCTGGAGGAGCAGGTCGGGCGTTTCTATGCCGGCAAGCTGCAAGGCCAGGTGAACATTGACGTCACCCAGGCCCCGCCCCTGTTGACCCTGAACCAGCAGGCGGAGGCGGTCAGTATCGGTGACCTGCTGCGCGACCTGAAGGGCGCGGGACGCCTGACCGGCACCGGCAACCTGGTGGTCGATCTGAGCACCCGGGGCGGGTCCCAGGAAGCAATGGTCCAGGCTCTGTCCGGCCAGGCCAGCCTGAAGGTCGCCAAGGGCTACCTGCAGGGCTTCGATCTGGAGCGGGCTGTCCAGCGCGCCGAGGCGGGGATTCGGGGCCAGGCCGGCCCGCCCAAGGCGGACGGGCCGGAACAAACCGAGTTCAGCGACTTACAGGCTACGGCCCGGATCGAGCGGGGGATCATCGCCACCCAGGATCTCCAGGCCAACTCCGGCTACTTCCAGGCCAAGGGCAAGGGTCGTATTGACCTGCCCCAGGACGAAGTGGATTTTGACATCGAGGCCCGGGTGGTCAGTGCGCCCGCGGATCGTCCCATCAAGGAGCTCGAAGGCATCCCCATCCCCATTCACGTCAGTGGCAGTCTCCAGTTTCCCGAGTGGCGTCTCGACCCCGCTCCCGTGGTCAAGGAAATGGCGAGGAGGCGCCTGGAACAGGAACTGGATCGCGGCGAGGGTAACCGCCTCCAGCAACTGGAGGAACGCACCGGTATCCGGGGCCTGGAAAAGGGCTTGAAGTCCTTGCTGGGACGCTGAGAAGCGGCCCGTGCCTAGGGGCTGTCCCCTGCGTGAGGGTCGGAGATGGCCTCACCATCCCCGGGGCCGGTTGTGGCGACCGGGATGGGTGAGGGCCCCGGCGCACCAGGCGATGCCCTGAGCGCTCCCCGCGACTTCGCCCAGCGCGTCCTCGCCTGGTTCGACCGCCATGGCCGCAAGAATCTGCCCTGGCAGCGCGACCCCAGCCCCTACCGGGTCTGGGTCTCCGAGATTATGCTCCAGCAGACCCAGGTCGCGACGGTCACCCCCTATTTCGAGCGCTTCATGACCCGCTTCCCCCGGCTGGCGGATCTGGCGACGGCCGAGGTGGACGAGGTGCTCGGCTATTGGTCCGGCCTTGGCTACTATGCCCGGGCCCGCAACCTCCATGGCGCCGCGCGCCTGCTCCAGGATCGCCATGGTGGCGACTTCCCCCCGGCCCTGGACGCGGTCCAGGCCCTCCCCGGGATTGGCCGCTCCACCGCCGGCGCCATCCTGTCCCTGGCCCGTGGCCAGCGTCATGCCATCCTGGATGGCAACGTCAAACGGGTCCTGGCCCGGTACCAGGCCATTCCTGGCTGGCCGGGGCAGGGCCCCGTGCTCGCCCAGCTCTGGGGCCTGGCGGAGGCACTCACCCCCGTCGAGCGCCCCGGCGATTACAACCAGGCCATGATGGATTTGGGGGCCACGGTCTGTACCCGCGCCAACCCCGCCTGCGTGCGCTGCCCGCTGGTGGCGGATTGCCGGGCCCATGCCGCGGGTCAGGCCACGGCCTATCCCCATCCCAAGCCCCGCCAGGTCCTGCCCAGCCGCGCGGCCTGGTTCCTGATCCTGCACAACCCCCAGGGCGAGGTGCTGCTGGAACGGCGCCCCCCGACCGGTATCTGGGGCGGGCTCTGGAGCCTGCCCGAGTGCCAGATCACCGAGAACCCCCTGGATTGGTGCCGTGCCCATCTGGGCGTCGAGGCGGAACTGGTTGAAAAACTCCCGGCCCGCCGTCATACCTTCTCGCACTTCAAACTCGAGATACAGCCGCTGCGGCTGCAATTGGCAACCTGGCCCGCTCGGGTGGCAGAGACGGATGGCCTGATCTGGCATACCCCGGGTGTTGCCCTTGCCATCGGCCTGCCCTCCCCAGTGGACCGCCTGCTGCGGGAAATCAGCGGCGAGGGGCTGGCATTGGCCGGGACCCCGTAGGAGCAGCTACCCGCGAGTCGGCTAAGAACATTCAATCATTCAACCTGTTAATCACCGAGGCTCCTTCTTCATGACTCGAATGGTAAATTGCGTCAAGCTCGGCCGCGAGGCCGAAGGTCTGGACCGTCCCCCCTATCCCGGCGAACTTGGCAAGCGGGTCTTCGAGCAGGTCTCCCGGCAAGCCTGGCAAGACTGGCTCCGCCACCAGACCATGCTCATCAACGAAAACCGCCTGAGCCCCATGGACCCCAAGTCCCGAAAATTCCTTGAAGAACAGATGGACAGCTTCTTCTTTGGCGCCGGCGTCGCCCCGCCCCCGGATTACCGACCACCCCAGGCTTGACGAAATCCCGGGGGTCCGGTCTAATATGCCCGTTCGCGCAAGCCCAGGTAGCTCAGTTGGTAGAGCAGAGGACTGAAAATCCTCGTGTCGGCGGTTCAATTCCGTCCCTGGGCACCAAAATCAAGCAGTTAGGAGCGTCTGAGGCGTGTAGCCTCGCTGGAAAGGCCTCGTTTTTGTCCTTCAGTGTGCTGAAATTGTGCTGAGGGATGGACGGCGAAGGCAACCAGGTCGAAGCCTGGCCAAAAAGAAACCCGCCTTGGCGGGTTTCTTTTTGCGCGGGTGGTGGCGAGGCGAGGCTTTTTGTGGGTTATCGATTCGATAACCCACTTTGTTTTCCGCGCGCGAGGATTTGGCGTGGATGGCCAAAATGGCCATCAACAAAACAACTCCAGGGTTAGGAGATGCGTCCGCCCAGCAGGGGCTCATAGACCGGAGACTGCTTGCGGGTAAGTGCATCCAGGCCGGCATCCATTGACGGGTCCAGTTGCGTGAGTCCGATGTGCATCATGCCGACGATCTGCAGCTCACTGCAGTCGCCCAGGGGTCAGCCGCAGTCGCTACTGAGGTTCGGGTCGTTCACGTTCAGGCCGCTTTGGCCCGGGGGGGTCGCCATCTACAGGATGAAGGGGGATAGGGCCCCCTGCTGCTCCCTGCGAAACGATCCATGGCGCTCAGGCAGTCGAAGAGGGGTGCCCCTGATACTGCTCGGCGATATGAATGCCGATAGCGGCGATCTCCCCCTGTACCCGGACCGCTTTACCAGCGTCCCCAGCGGTCTCCCCTCCGGCCTGGTGGTGGGGGCGGATATCCGGGCGCTGCTGGCCGGGGCCGGGCTCGCCAATAACCCCTTCGCCTACCTGGCCGGTGGCGGCAGCGTCCTCCCGGCGCTGCAACTGGATGGCAACGACGCCACCCGCCCGGTGTCGGGGCGGCGCATCGACTACCTGGTGACCAGCCCCACCCTGACCCGGCGCGGCCCGGATACCCAGGTCTATGACTGCGCCGACGAGGGACTTCCGGGCTGCTTGCCCCTGGTCGGGGTGCCGCTCGCCGCGACCCTGTGCGCGCTGGCCTCGGATCACCTGCCGGTGTTCGCCGATCTCATCGTGCCCACCGCCGCCGTGGCCCAGAATCTGCGCATCAACGACGTGGCCCGCGCCGAGGGCCAGAGCGGCACCACGCCCTACACCCTGACCCTCAGCCCGGCGAGCGCGCAACCGGTGACGGTGAAATACGCCACCGCCCCGGGGACGGCCCAGGCCGAGACGGATTTCACCACCGCCCGCGCCTGGGTGACCTTCGCGCCGGGCCAGACCAGCAAGACGCTGGCGATCGGCGTCACGGGCGACCCGGTGCGGGAGGGCAACGAGGTCTTTTTCGTCAACCTCAAGCAGGCCTCGGGTGCCAACCTGGCCGATGCCCAGGGCCAAGGGACGATTCTCAATGACGATGGCCCGGTCCTGACCATTGCGGATGTCACCCTCACCGAGGGCCATAGCGGCACCCAGAATGCCCTGTTTAAGGTCAGCCTAGCGCGCGCCAGTAGCGCCGCCGTGACGGTTAAGTACGCCACTGCCAATGGCACCGCCCAGGCCGGCAGTGATTACGTCGCCACCAGCGGCGTGCTGACCTTCCCGGCGGGCCAGTTGGCGCGGACGGTGAGCGTCGCGGTGCGGGGGGACCGGGTTAAGGAGGGGAATGAGACCTTTTACGCCAATCTGAGCGGCCCGAGCGGGGCGACGCTGTTGGATGGGTCGGGGCTGGGGACGATTGGGGATGATGATTAGGGGGAAGGGTGGCGGGTAGGCAGCTAACCCCCCTTAAGTAACCAGGTTTTCCATGGATGTTGCTTATGGCGCTGCACGCCAGCTTTGTGTACCCGCACGCGGCGCCCGTGACCAGCCGGGCGGGGGGGGGGTGCCTCCCCACCGGCAACGGCGATACCTGCGGCCGTGTATCAATCTGGATTTGGGCCAACTACTGGCAAGGGCCGTATCGGCAGAGGGGACGCCATGAGCGATTGGGCGAGGTACCAAAAGAAACGCCTCCACGGGGGAGGCGTTGGGCCGGAGATACGATCTCCAGCGGGGTTAGCGAAAATTAATTTATCCGGGGTGCCTACCTCTGTCAAGGCGGCTTTGGCCCCTTTTTCAGCGGGGCGTAACGACGTGAATATCGCCGTGCAACTGCTGGCTGATGCTTTCGAAGATCGCTTCGACACCGCACCGCTGGTCTCGGGCGATAGCGATCTCACCACGCCTGTAAGCCAGGTATGTGCCCGCTTTCCGCGCAAGAGGATCGTCATCGCCTTGCCCCCGAAGCGGCGCTCCCACCAGTTGATCCAGGCCGCCTCGGGCCACTTCATCATCAACGAAACCGCCTTTCGTCACAGCCAACTCCCGGTCCAGGTGCAGCGAGCCGACGGTTTTATCCTCCACCGCCCGGCCACCTGGCGATAGGAATTAGGAATAACCCATGACCCCCGTCAAGACCCCCAAGAAACTCATCGAAGTCGCGCTCCCGCTGGACGCCATCAATGTCGCCGCCGCGCGGGAGAAGTCCCTCCGCCATGGCCACCCCTCCACCCTGCATCCGTGGTGGGCGGCGCGGGCCGCAGGGACGCCGTCTATTACCTGCGGGACGCCTTGGACCGGTTGGCCAGGATGAGCGCCACCGAGGCCGGCCAGGTCACGCTGGAGGATGCGCTGCTCGGTCGCCAGGGCCTGGAAATCAACGACCCGGACCCGCGCGATCGGCTCAACAGCCTGGAGGGCGACTTCTTCGGGCGGCACCTGCTCTGCCTGATGCCCGCCGGCATCCGGCGGCTGGACCCCCAGGCCGACACCGGGACGGGCCAGGACCAGGAGTACGCCCTGGCCGTCGGCAGGCGGGGCGGCGCATGACCGCCATGCCCCCCAAGTACCTGGAGGTCGTGACACCCCTGGTGGACAAGGCGCGCGCGATCCTGGAGTCCGGGGAGTCGCTGCAGGCCTTCGCGTTCGTCGGCAATTTCGAGACCGGGCGGATCCTGCCGGTCCTGATCGACACGCGGGACGACCGCGCCAAGGACAGCTCGGCCGCGGCGATCCGGCTGGCCGCCGAGCAGACGCAGGCGCACTTCGTCTTCACCATCATGGAGGCGTGGGCACTGCCGAAGGACAAGCTACACCGCCACGGGGAAATCATCCAGAAATACGGCTCGATCGGGGCCAGCCCTTACCGCATCGACGCCGCGGCCTTCGTCCTGGAGACCGCCTACGGCATCTGGCTCGCCCAGGCCAACCTCAAGCCGAAGGGCATCTCCAAGAAGAAACGGACCTTTGGGCAGGTCGAGTTTATGTTCGGGGACCAACTGGAAGGGCGGTTCGGGGGGCTGTTGGGGGCGGTAGCCGACGGGGGTACGCTGCACTGACCGGGCAGGAGGGCACCGACAGGGTTGGTGGGTACGAGGGGATGGGTCCCGGGGCAATAGCAACAAGAGCCGCCCGAAACTGATGGTGATCCCGGCGGCATGATGCCAAAGGGTCAGGGCGCCTGAAAATCGGCGCGGGCTCAGAAACGGGGGGGTATCTGATCCCGACAGCAGTGGTGGCGGATACAGAGTGGAGCCGGACAATGAAAGCATTATGGGTGTTAGGTGCGGCGGGCTTCATCACCATGGCGAATGGTTACGCCAGTGACCCCCCGCCCATTCCGCGCATGTCCAGCGTTTGCCCACCGGGGTATGCCAGGAACGGCGCTTATTGCGTGCCGGTGGCTGACAATCCGAAACCGGCCATCCCGCGGGAGTCCAGCGTCTGTCCGCCCGGTTACTATCGGAACGGGGCCTACTGTGTGCAGAATAGGGGTAAATGACTCGGCCGCTAGGATGAAGTGACCGCTACTCCCAGCCTGGCCATATCTAATGCCCTGGTTTTCATAATAACTGGCGCGCACCTGGTATTTGTTTGTTCCGTAGAGCAGCGCTAGCCGAGATTGGCTACTACCCGCGGCACCAGCCGCCCGGCAGCGGTCGGGCGCATCTCTACGATCTGACGGCTGTGGTCGGGCCCGTAGCTGACATGGATGGGCAGGTCGGTACCGTAGAAATAGAGCCGGTCGAAGGCGGTATTGGCCGCCACCCAGCGGGCCACCTCGCGCATGTCCTCATCGTCCACGATGAAGTCCACCGCCGCACCCAGGCGCGGGCAGATGGGCCTGCCCAGGCGATTGACCTCATGGGCGGCATGCTGGTCCAGGCGGGGATCAATGCGCCCAGGGATGGCCTTTGCCAGTTCAGCGGAGCAGAACCCATAGGTCAACCGCACCATGCCAAACCAATCGATCACCGGGTCGAGGATCTCGGTCGCCAGGTCCAGTAAGGCGGAGTAACTATCCGGGTTGCGGGGCAGGTTGGGCAGACCAGCCCTGTCTTGAGTCTCGCCGCACTCGATGAGCCGACGATAAGTGAGGAAGCGACCGCAGGGGGCGTCCAGGTCTGGCTGAATCCGGGAGCGGATCAGCTCGTACCCCTGGACATCCCAGCGTCGCCCGGTCATGACCGCATCAAAGGCACGGGGGTCCGGCCCGTAGCCAGAAAGGTTGCACAGGTTCAAGGCGTCCAGGGCTTCATCGAAGGCGACTTGCTCCGGGTAGCTCGGGAACTCCTCGTTGAGATAGCGGGATTTGTGGAACAGGTACGGCGGCGCATAGCCTGAGTCCTCCCCGTAGGAAAACCAGTCGATGTCCTGCTCCCGGAGCTTGACCTTGACCCGCTCGATCATCCGCGGCAGGGCCAAGGGGTCGAACCCCTCATACCGCATCAGGCTGACCTTGCCGGAGCCGATATGGATCTTGACCAGATCGGCGTTGCGATAATCGCCATAAAGCACTGCCGCGCAGCCGACATAGACCCGCAGCAGGGGCGGAAGCTGTTCGACCAGGCAGGCGTGGAGTTGCAGGGACTCACCCGGGATCAGCCAGCCCAGCCCGTGCTCCGCCGCGGCCTGGCAGGCGTCGGCGATGGCCTGGGTATCCACCACCTGGAATAGCAGGGCCAGACCCGCCCCCTGGGCCGCGCCATAGCCTCCGAACAGGGCCGTGATGTCGCGCTGGAGCCCGGGCTCCAGGTGCCGGTGTGGCTTGCGGCGCTCGAACTGCATCAGGGCGAGATAGACCGACAGGTCCGCGATCCGCGCGGCCCGGGCCTGCTCCAGGTCCTGGGGCTCGCCGCGCTCCGCCATTAGGCGCAAGGCCCGGGTCAGGGTACCGCAGGCCTCGGTCATGGCGGCCAGATCCTCGGGCGGGATCTCGACCGGCTCCGGCGGGCGGCCCAGGTCCAGCCACCGGGACCAGAGCCGGTCCAGCGGTTCGCGGCAGGAATCGTAGCGCGCCTGGCCCTTCTTGGCAGCGTTGGCCCCGCGGGCCCGCGCCTCCCGTGGCGAACGGGAAGGACGCTCGCGCCGCAGTCGGTCGGCAAAGCGCAAGGGGGTGCGCCGGGAACGGTAACGGTCCAACAGGAATCGCTGCTCCACGTCCTTGTCGCGGAAGACATAGAGCACCCCCGGTGCCACCGGGATCGGCTCCTCGTCCAAGGCGGCGACCAGATAGGCGTGGATCTCCGCCTGGGTGAAGTATTTCTGAAAGGTGCCCCGTCGGGTCAGAACCCCGTCCCGGAAGCGCTCCCCGCGCGGGTCGTTCTGGTTGGCCAACATCACCGAGACCACCAACAGACGTCCCGCTAGGGACCAGGCCCGGGTCAGGGCGGTGAGGCGCTCCTCCGGGTCCTCAATGACGTTGATGACGAAGCCCAGGTTAACGATATCCGCTGGTGCTAGGGGCCGATCCGGGGCATAGAAGGGGTCCCAACCCGCGGCTTCTAGCCCGTTCTCCACCAAGCCGCGCAGGTCATCGCCGCGCCCACAGCCGTAGTCGAAGATACGGTGGCGTCCGTCCAGAAAACCATAGCGGGCCAGGGATTGGACCGGGGCCGAAAAGCCATAGCGCACCAGGGCGGTGAGCTGACGGGCCGCCTGCCAGTGGCCGAATAGGACCGCATCCTGGGGTTCGTCGCCTGCATCCCCATCGCCCTCCGTGTTGCCCAGGGGTACTAGGGCGTGACCGGCGATGCGGTAGCCCCTCTCCCGCACCAGATCCAGCCATTGGCGGCGGTAGCCGATCCGGGTGGGTTCGTCAAACAGACCGATGGCCTCACAAGCCTCGGTCAGGGCCGCGAACTCCGCCCGGCGCGGGTGGTCGGCCGGGAGCAAGAGCTCCTTGCGGTGCAGGATCGGGGGGTTAAGGGAATCCGCATAGGTCCGCAGGGCCACGGTCCCGGCCTCCGGGTCCACCAACCAGCTCGCCGCCAGGGAGGGGAAGGGGTCGTCGAAAAAATGGGGATAGCTCAGGAGGGCGATCATGACGCCATCCCCAGGCATACGGACCAAGTTGTAGTGAGTCCCGGGCTCAATGCCAGCTAGCGTCTCCGCCAAGCGGATGCGCTCCAAGATCGCTGCATCAAGCCACCGCAGGGCCTCGATATGGACATAGGTATTCTCGCCAACGCGTTTTGCGGGTGCGTGGGTCAAGGTTGATCCGTGTTAGCCAGCTATGAGCCGCGACAGTCGCTCGAACAGGGTCCGACGCATGGATTGCGACAGGCTCTCGATTCTAGCTACAAGATCATCGATGCCGAGCTGGTCAAGATGCGTGGTCAGCCGGCTCGAAGTGTTCTGCTGCCAGGCCCGCTCCACAGGTTGCAAGGGACAGGGCGGCTGATCCAGGGTGCGTAACAATGCCTCGCAGGTCCGGCGGTCAAGCCCCGAAATTTCGCCCATTTCCAGATAGGGCCGTTGCCAACTCGCAATTCGAGCCGCACGCTCTACCTCCTCAAGCTTAGCCAGCCTCCGCCGCACGGCATCGAGAAGCTGACTGGCCGCTACACGATCTGATTCACCCAAATAAGCGGGCGCGTGGGCCAGTTCACCCTCCATGGCTGCACAGGCAGCCCTGTCGAGCCCGGCGATGCGGTCACGAAACACCAGTCGCGGGCCCAGCCAGTCCGCCGAGCGGCGACGAGCGGTCTCGACGTGCGCGGCGACACCGTTAGGGCCAGTCGATTCTGTAGACTTGCGGTGCTGCGAACAGCTCGGGCGTGCCCTCAAGGCCCAGGCTCCGGACAATGCCCTGACCTCTTGTGCATCATCCGAGGCGCCCAACGCGCTGTCCCCTTCCCCCTTCAGAACGTTGGCCCTGCTGCCCATTGAATAGCTTCATGGGGCGCCTTGAGCCTCTGGTGATGAGGTCAAGACTCGCTGTCCGGCCGCCGTCAAGCGATAGCGTTGGCGGGGACTGCGCGGGTGATCGGGATCTGTCATCTCGACCCATCGGTTATCGAGGGCCGGGCGTAGATAGTCGTAGAGAAAGGTCGGGCGATGGGCCAGGCCGAGGCGGTTCATCAGATTCTTCGTCGGGCAGATGTCTGGGCCGAGTGCCCCCAGCAGCCGGCGAACTTGTTCGGTAACTTGTTCGGTAACTTGTTCGGTCAGGGCAGCGGATTCCAGTTCTTCGAGGGCCGCTCGCATCATATACAGCATGAACGTGATGAAGGGCGTGGCCGATGCTTGATTGGTGCTGTCCTGGATTGCCTGGTAGTACGCACCCTGGTTGGCGTAGACGAGATACGCGATGGGAAAATCCGCAAACAGCGGTCGCCAGCGGCTGAGGAGCAGTGTTTGCCACAGGCGCCCCATGCGTCCGTTGCCATCCGCGAAGGGGTGGATGAACTCCAACTCATAGTGGAAGACGCTGCTGGCGATCAGCGGATGGTCGGTGCTGCGCCCAAGCCAGCCGAGCAGATCGTCCATGAGCAGGGACACCCGGTTGGCGGGCGGTGCCATGTGTACCACTGCCTCCCCAGCCATCACCCCGACACCCACGCTGCGGTAGGCGCCTGGGTGGTCCACCAATCCGGTCATTAAGACGCGGTGGGCATCCAGTAAATGAAGGCCCATGCTCGGCGTCCACTGGGGCAGGCCGTCATAGGCCAGCAGGGTATTGCGTACCTCCTGAATCTCCCGGGGAGGTGCCAACACGCGCTTACCATCCAAGATGGCCGTGGTCTGTTCCTCAGTGAGCCGGTTGCCCTCGATGGCGAGAGTCCCGTAGATGGTCCGGATGCGGTTGATCCGACGTAGCCGCCGGCTCCCAGCACCCTCAGCAGTGGCCGTCACCTTGCCAACGCGCTCGGAGATCTCCGCCACCAAGGTCAGGATCGACGCCGAGATGGAGAAGGGAGGCGTGTCATTGGAGGCCATTCATTGCAGCCCATTGGTGTCGAGTGCCGACGTCGCTTGATCTGTGCGACAAGGGGTCGTGATAGTCCCTCGATCGACCCATATCGTTCCGTACTGAGCAGGGAGATTTCCCAAAATGGTCAAGGGTCAAAGCTTTCTACGATTGAGGCGTCAGGCCCGACGACCACCAAGATCTGAATCCGCTTGACGCATCTAGATTTCTGCCACAAGGATCGTATTCAGCCATAGCTCATTCTCCCGCCCCGGCCGTCGGTCCGCCGTGGTCCAGGTCTCCAGTTCTCTGAAACAGGGTACCGCCCGCAAAAGCGCGGCGAGGCCCCCTTCGTCCAAGTCGGTGAAGTTCCGGCCGCCGTGCTTGCGCTCGCCCTGGCCGTACTTAAAGGAGGCGTAGAGCACGCCGCCGGGCTTAAGGGCAGCGGCCAGGCGGCGCAGTACCTCGGGCAATGCGGTTGCTGGCACATGCAGCAGACTCGCGCATGCCCAAATCCCATCGAAATGCCGGTGCCAATCTATGTCCTGAACGCGCAGGACCTGAACCGGGAGTCCGCAATGGGCGGTTGCGATTCGGGCCAAGGTTGGTGAAGGATCGCAGCCAGTGACCCTGTAGCCGTACGTACGGAAGGCGCGGACGTCACGGCCTGACCCACAGCCAACGTCGAGAATGTGGCCGCCGGCCGGCACAAAGGGGAGGAATCTGGCGTACAGGGGTGACAGATCGATGCTGGCGGTCTCGCCGAAGAAATCTTGAGCGTGGTCTTCGTAATAGGCGATAGACGCACTATCATAGGGTCGAAGATGCATTTAAGTCCTTGCTGCTTGCAGATTATGACCTGGCGGACCCCGCGCGGGACCCGAAGCCACTAGAATACCTGGCCCCGGCCACTCTTGGCCCGAGCGGCCAAAAACGGGGGCGCTAGAGACCGTCTGTCTTAGAGTGGGGCGCCCACAAATAGGAACCAAGTGACAAGGCTATGTGCGACAGATACCTGGGCAGGCTGATCCCTACACACACTTGACTCCGCGCCGCCCGGCCGCTACGCTCCCCGGCCATGAGAGTCTGTGGCCAATGGTTTGACACCCCCCTACGCGAGCGCATCATGGCCACCGTCGGTCAGGAGCCCGCCCTCAGCCGCCGCGCCCTGGCGGAACGGGTGTGACTGGCTGAGCTGGACCAATGCCCAGGGCCAACGCTGCCTGGGCAGCGCCCGCCGCGCGCTGGCCGAGCTCCACCGGCGCGGCGCCGTGACGCTGCCCGTGGCGACACCCTTTCCCGCCGGCCCCGCCCGGCACCCGCCACGGTGGCGCCAGCGCCGCTGCCGGTGGCTGAAGTAACGGGCGACCTGGCCGCCCTGGGTCCCATCGACCTCGTGGTGGTGGACACCGCCGCGGAACGCGACACCTACCACCAACTCATGGTCCAGCACCCCTGGGCGATAAACCCCTGTGCGGCGCCCAACTGCGCTACCTCTTCCGCTCCGCCCACGGCGACCTGGGCGCCGCCGCCTGCCAAGCGGCCAGCTTTGCCCTCCAGGATCGCGACCACTGGATCGGCTGGAACGAGGCCACCCGCCGCGGTAACCTCGCCCGGGTCGTCGCCAATGCCCGCTTCCTGATCCTGCCTGGGGTCCGCGTACCCCACCTGGCCTCCCATCTCTTGGGCCAGCTGGCCCGCCGTTTGCCGGCGGACTGGGAAGCCCGCTATGGCGTGCGGCCCCTGCTGCTGGAGACCTTCGTCCATCCCGACTATGCCGGCACCTGCTACGCCGCCGCCGGCTGGGAATGCATCGGCCACAGCGCCGGCCGCCGGGACGGCGTACCGAAGGCCCCTGTGGGTGCGCCCCGGCGGATGATGCCCGCCAGCGGCTGCGCCAGGGGCCCGCACGGCTGCCCGCCGAGCGCCCCAGTACGCCGGCCGACTGGACCGAGGAAGAATTTGGTGGCCTCAAAGTCTGGGATGCCCGTCTCAAACACCGCCTGTATCATCTGGCCGCGGACTTCTGGGGCGACGTCCAGTCCCGGAGTCTCACCCGCCGCTGCGCCGACCGCGCCCGGACGGTCGCGGCCTATCGTTTCTTTGGCAACCCGCGGATCAACATGCACGTCATACTCGGCGCCCACCGGGAGGCGGGGATCGCCCGGATGGGCGCCCAGCCCCCGGTGCTGGTGCCCCAAGACACGACCTCGCTCAACTACACCGGCCATCCCGATACGGCGGGGCTGGGGCCGATCGGGAACAAGACCGACGGCGGCCCCGTCGGCCTGGTGCTGCATAACAGCCACGCCTTCACCCCCGAGGGCGTGCCCTTGGGGTGGTGAGCGCCGCGTGCTGGGCGCGTGACCCCGACCAACATCAGACCCGCCGGGAACCCGAGGTGCGGGAAAGCGGCAAGTGGCTGGCAGCCTACCGCACCCTGCAGGCGATCGCCCCCAGGTGCCGCACACCACCCTGGTGAGTATCGGTGACCGCGAGGCCGACCTGTTCGAACTCTTCGCCCTGGCGCGTGATCCCGCCAGCCCGCGCCTGCTGGTGCGGGCCAACCGCGGCCGGCAGCGCCAGGTGATGAGCGCTGAGGGGCTGACCCCGTTGTGGGACCACCTGGGCGGTCTGGAGGTGGCGGGGCGCCTCGCCCTGGTACTGCCGCGCCGCGGCGCGCAAGCGGCGCGCACCGCGGAGCTGGCGCTGCGCTGTGGGCCGGTGACGCTCAAACCGCCCGGGAATCTTAAAGAAAGCCCGCTGGCGCTGTGGGCGGTGTTGCTGCGCGAAGCGGCCCGCCCCCGGGGGTCGACGGGGTGGACTGGCTGTTGCTGACCAACGTCGCCACCACCACCCTGGCCGAGGCCCAGGAGCGGGTGCGCTGGTATGGCGCGCGCTGGGGCATCGAGGTGTTTCATCGCACCCTCAAGACCGGTTGCCAGATCGAGGAGCGCCAGTTGGGCTGCGTGGCCCGCCTGGAGAATTGCCTGGCCATCGATCTGGTGGTGGCCTGGCGCATTTACTATCTGACGATGCTGGGCCGCATGGATCCTGACGCCCCCTGCACCCTGTTCTTCCAGGATCCGGAATGGCAGGCGCTGTTTAGCTGGTTTCATCAAACCACCGTTCTGCCCGAGCAGCCACCCACCCTGCAAGAGGCGACCCGCTGGATCGCCATCAAGGGCGGCTTCCAGGGCCGTAAGGCCGATGGCCACCCGGGGACGGAGGTGCTGTGGCATGGCTTGCAGAAGCTGGACGTGGCGATCGAGAGGTATCTGATCTATCGCCCGGAGGAGCGGGCGAGCTGGCGCGATGAGTATCCGCCGGGGTATTTGCGGCCGCCGCCGGAGGATACTTCGTGAGAAAGGAATGGACTCAAGTATGTGTAAAGGTCAGCTGGGCAGGACAGTTTATACTTCCGAACCCGTTGGCTAGCGACCACAAAGGCGAGGCATGGCGGCGCACCGAAATCCCGAGTCCTATGACCTACGACGAAGCAACTGCCAGTATTGAATTTCACCGTCTGATCTTTTTGGCCAACATCAAGCCTGGGCAGAACCGATTGCCACAGAACAGTTGGGGACGCATCGCTTCCAGAATCGGGGCTTACGTCACCGACGCTGGTGTCGGCTGATCCAACTTCTGGCAGTTCCGCGTGTCAACCACCGAGCCTATCATCCCAACACTAGGCCTCCCAGGCGGCGAGGGCCTGAACATCGCCGCCCTGGCCGGGCTATTCCGGCACACCACGAACTCCTACAAGTTCGTCTTTTTCCTAGCCCTGCTCGATCTATTGCAGCGACACCGCTTTGACCCCGCCCGGCTTTACAGCTACGCCGAGATCACCGTCGAGATGCTGACGCTCGCTTGGTTCGCACACACCTACTTTAAGCTCTCGTTCGGTGCCCAGGATACCATTGCGAAAAAGCTCGACGCCCTGGACCTCACCCCCCCGGACAGTCATAACCTGGCGGCGCACGACCTCCAGACCCTGCGGGCGGCATTGGCGGCCAGCGACCTGAAGGATGCGGCGCGGCTGATGGACTTCGTGCCGTACCGGCTGTTGATCCCCTTCCTGGAACCGCAACTGCGCGGGGTCGACAAGGGCGCATGGATGGTGTTCGAGAATGCTATGCCGGCGATCACCAACGCCCACTTTCTCACCGCCCGCCCAATCTATCGGTTTGACAGCGACGACTACCGCCGCTGCGCGGGCATCGTCCTGCATCCCGACTGGGCAACCTACCTGGAGACCCACTACCCCATCATCCGGAGCTGGGCCGCTTGGCACTGGCTCCAGTACATGCAGCGACGCAACCCAGCCACCCCTGCCATTGCCAGCAAGCTGTTCCCGCCCGCGAAGCGCGATACCCTGGCCCGCCAGACCAAGTATTGGCGCGCCATCCTTGCCCATCCCGAGCGCCCGGAACTGCGCTGCATTTACTGCGGGGAGGTTCTGATGGCGGAGAAATTCGCGCTCGACCACTACCTGCCCTGGTCATTCGTCGCCCATGATCAGCTATGGAATCTGATCCCGGCACCGGCCGTGGTCAACTCGGCGAAGTCCAACCGGCTACCCAGCGCGGACTATTTCAGTGCGTTTGTGGACCTCCAGCACCAGGGTCTGCTGATCGCACGTCGGTCCCTGTCCGAGGGCCAGTTCAGAAAGCTCACGGAGGACTACCTGGCTGATCTGCATCTCGCGTCGCCGGAGGCACTGCTGGACCCCGAGCAGCTGACCCGCGCCTATCAGCAAACGATCGGACCGTTGATCACGCTGGCAACCAACCAGGGGTTCTCGCCTGATTGGCAGTATGCACGCTGAGACCCTCGCCCATGGAACGATAAGGCGACCACAGTCTGGCGCTGGTGCACCACCCGGTTTGGGTAGAGGCGGTCCGCCTTGATCTCCCAGGGCCCGACATAACCCCGCCACAGCGCGCTACAACCCACGTCAAAGCCGGGATTGTTGCCACCCATCGCGAAATAGTCGCTCAGGGGCTGGGTGCATAAGGCCTGCTCCTCGCCCTGATAGCGCAGCCGCTCGGCAATTTGCGCCGTCATGGTGCTAGCCCCCTGGCGGGTGACCCGGGCAAGGGCCAGGCCTGATGGCAGTGCCAGCCACCCTCCGGATCGCGCTGGTAATAACGCAGTTCCCAACTGACCGGCGCCCCGGGGTTAACCAATCCGCGGGCCAGTGCCGTTAGCGGGGCCTGGTGTGCCCACGGGAAACCATTGGCCAGGGTCAGGTGGAGCCAGGACTTGGGTTTGATGGGGGTTTGCCGCCGGCCACCCTTAGCCGTGGTCGCAAATGCCACGACCAACTGTTTAAGCCAGGGTGAATCCAGGTTGAGCCCCAGCCAACCCGGCTGCAAGCTCAGCCCCCGCACCTGGAGGGGTGGGTGCGGACAGGCGGGCAAGGATTCCCGCAAGATTTGCTCCAGCCGCTGGAGGTCCCCGGGGACGACGCGGGGGTCGTCCTCGAAAAAACACGTCAGGGTGCAATGGGGTGGGTAGGCATGGGCGGCATTGCGCCCGATTTGGCGGCGGCTCTGGTCCAGATAGTCCTGGACTTGCTCCGCCAGAGGCCCCTGCGGGCAGGCGTAGAGGATAAACCGTGGCATGATCTTAGCTGGCCCCCTTGACCTCGCACGTCGTCCAGCCGTCGGTCTTCCAGCACCGGCGCTCGGGCAGGACGACCGCCAGCAGGCCCTCGCCATAATCGGCGGTGGCCGAGAGACATACCCGGCGCGGGGCGGCATACAGGTTGACCCCGGGCAGATGGGTGTGGGCGCTGACCACCACCCGCTCCCAAGTGGGGTCATGCTGCATGGCCAGGTGCTTGTTACGGATGGCATCGGGCAGTTGCAGCCGGTCTGGCGGCAAGGCCTTTGCCGCCAGAAGCGTCCGCTGTGGGGCAAGGGGGCCGGGGTGCAACCCGGCGTGGACGCAGAAATAGGCGCCGTCGTCATAGTACCAGGGCAAACCGGCCAGGAAACGGAAATGGGCCAGCGGAAAGGACCGCTCGAACCGGCGCAGGTCCCGGGCGCCATAGGCGGCGGGCGTCTCCCCGCCGGGATTCCAGTAACGGCGGCTCCAGTGCTCATACCAGGCCGGATCCGGGGTGTCGCCCGGCCAGCCCAAGGACCGTAACAAGGCGAGGTCGTGGTTGCCGAGGATAGGAAAGAAGGTCTGCGGGCGTGCGGTCTGGAGGGCGATCAGCCGGTCCAGCAGCGCCGGGATTTGGGGGCCGTTGTCCACGTAATCCCCCAGCGTCACCAGGCGGGCCTGGGGATAGAGCGCATCGACGTGGGCGAGCAGGCGCTCAAACAGGTCCAGGTGACCATGCAGGTCACCGAACACGACCAAAGGGGTGGCGTGGTTAGTCATGATTGAGCCTCGCTCCGTCAGTATTGCCCAGTGCGATCAAACGATCTACCAGATCCTCGATCTTTGCCCGCCGCGGCAAGGTCTCGCGCCACGCCGACGGGATCGCCGCGGGACCCCAGGCGGCGCCGAGGAGCGCCCCTGCCAGGCCAGGGCCAGGGGCACGATGCGCATCACCGCCCCGCAGCCGTCCGAGGCGACGATACCGCTGGTGTGCCAGTCCCGGTGGGACGCGAAGTGGCGCACCCCAGCCAAACAGGTCAGTCCTGGCGCGGTGGTGGGGGTCAGCGGGTCATGCAGCCAGCGCACAAAGGCCTCGCCGACGCAGGTCCCGAAACGCTCCGGGTCGAAAGGCCAGAAGCGCGTGGCCGGTCCATAAGCCAGGACCGCCTCGCCCAGATAAAGCGACATGTGGGTATCATCCGTCCAGTGGCCTAAAGGGACCTCCCGGTAGCGGACGCTTGCGTCGGCCACGAACTCCAGGGGGGCCCCGAAGCGGTCACCGCAGGCCAGCCCGAGGAGGGCCCCCCGGGCGCGGTCATCAAAGGTCAGGGGGTTCGGCGTGGGCGCGCTCCGCTGCATCAATGCCAGAACACCGACCGGGCGGCCGCGAGCAACTCGCCCACCCGCCCCTCATCCCGTTCCGCGATGCGGCCCGAGAGACGCGTGATCCAGCGTGCCGGCAGCCCCCGCCGCCCGTGGAGGGCGCCGACCGCGGCGCCCACGATGGCGGCGATGGTGTCGTTATCCTGGGTATCGTTGACGGCCCGCACCAGGGCCTCCTCGGGGTCATGACCATGGCGCATCAGGATGTAGAGCACGCTGGGCAGGGTCTCCAGCAGGTAGGCCCCGGATTGCCATTCCTGGCAGGCCTCCCGGACGGGCAGGTTCCGGCCGGCGGCGGCGAGCAGCCGTTCCTGGGTGTAACGCCACAGGGGCCCGCGATAGTGGGTGTAGGCCCCGCCGCGCGGCACATACTGGGTATCCCCTTCCAGACCGCGCGCCAGGGAGACATAGCGGGCGAGCCACCAGGCGGGGTCCGGTGGGCCGTCCCGGTCGAGCAGTTCCCACAAGATGCCGATAAAGGCGACGCAGGCCGCGGTGGAGGCGCGATCCTGATGCGTCAGCCACCCCCCCAGGGCGGCATCGACCCACAGGCCGGTACCGCCGTCGCGCAGGTGGGGGATCAGGAGCGGCGCGATACGCATTAGGGCGCCATTGCTGGCCGAGGCCTTACCACAGTTCCACCAGGGCTGGCCGGCCTGGCACTGCTGGATGAAGTGCCGCAGGGTCCGGCCCGCGTCGAAGAGATGGCCGCTGCTCAGGCGCCGGGCCACCGTCGCCGGGTTGAATCCCTGGTCGGCCAGCAACTGCTCCAGGGTCCAGAAGCTGAGTTGGGTGTCACTGGACGGGAAGCCGCGCGGTTCCCGCCACCGCGGATGCGGGAGGTAGTCCCGGATCTCCCCATGGCGGGCGCGGCGTTGCTCGGGCCTGAGCCCTTCCGTGGTGTTGCCGAGGGCATTGCCGATGGCGAGGCCCAGTAGCATGCCCTCCACTCGCGCGAAGTCGAAGGTGGGGGCCTTGGGCGCCACCGGTTGATTGAACAGGGGGGTGCGGTCGAGGGCGATGGCCTCGCGGGCCATCACCGCCGCCAGCGTGTCACGGTTACGACGGGGATCAGGATGTTCGGTGAGGCCGCGCCCGGTGCCACCTGCGCCGCGCGCCATCCCCGGCCTCTCCTCCCCGGCGCCCGGCACGGGCGAGGTATCCGGGATGCGGAAGGCGCACAAATGCACCAGGCGGCCCCGGGCCACCAGGGCCCCGCCGGTCACCTCGGCGCCACTGAGGCGCAAGTCCTGTCCTTCACCCACGGCCGGGTGCGCGGTGGCCGCGGCCGCCGTCAGGTTGGCCAGGAAGGGCCACGGATCCGGGGCAGCGACGCCGGTGGCCGGCGCCGCCACTTCCAGGGCATCCAGGGCATAACTGCGCACCAGCTTGGGATAGAGCCGGTGCAGGGTGGCGGGGTAATCGAACAGTTCCACCCCGCGGACCTCGCCCGCGATGGCAAAGACGGTGCCGACCTGTCGCGGCAGGGGTGGCAGGGCCTGGACGTAGTCCTCCAGCGCCGCCGCGTGCGTTTCATAGATGTCCGCCATGGCCTCGGTCGTCGACTGGCTGCCCATCCGGGTCCCTTTGGCGCGGATGTCCTCCCAGACCTCAGTCTGGCACGCCCGCCGGCTCCCCGTGGTCCGCAGGGCGGCCGTGACCTAGTGCGCCTTGCGCGCCCGGCCCGCGGCATAGACGGTGCGTCCGCGGGTGCCGAACCGGTCACTGGTCGCCGACCAGCGCCCGGCCTCGACGCAGGACACGGGCAGGCGGAGCGACGTTTTGGCCGGCGCCAGGATGGTCAGGTTGACCATCCGGTTTTGTCTGGCACCTACCAACTCCTCCCCGTCGATGAGCAGGACGGCCCAGTCGCCCGGGTTGTCCAGGAGCAGTGTCGGGACCTCACCCGCCGGGGAAGTCTCCGTCACCCGGACGGTGCCGCGGCTGAGGGCCTCGTCCAGGCTCAGGTAGTCGGGCCGGCCCGCCTGGTCGGCGACCAGCGGCATGACCGTGAGATTCTGGAAGGACTGGGTTTCGGCAAAGCATACCCTGCCTAGCGCGTCTTGGAGCGCTTGCATCGTTGTTCTCCGGTTGAAGATGGGGGGGACCGGCTCGCCAACCCCCCGGGATGGGGCTGCGGGGCCTAAATCACTTCGACCTTAAGCTTTTTATGCAGGGCAGAACCCATTTTTTCCAGCAGTTCCTTTTTCGCCAAGGTGTTGCTATGGGTGCAGATCCACCAGTTGCCGAGCGGACTCTGGCTGTATTTGGGATGCTTGTTGGCACCGACCAGCGGGACACCCGAGATGTTCATCTGCAAGGCCCGCACCTGGTCGAGCCCCAGGCGGTTGATGACGTCGACGAAGGCGGCCGCCGCGGTCGGGCGTTGCACGACACGGCCATCGGGGAGGGTGATGCGGAGATTTTTTTTCGGACCTTTAGTGTGCGCAGGAAGTTGAAACTCAGGATTCACTATGACCCGCTCCCGCGTTTTCATCTCCACGGTCGAGACCCACTCTTCTTGCAGGGCTAGCAATTTTTGGGTGAATTGGTGCAACTGCTGGCCCTGGGCGCCGAGGCGCTTGGCCTCCTCGTAGCGGCTGCGCTGGAAGGCCTCCATGCCCTCGTGGTTGAGCTGCGCCACCACGGCGGCGATTTCCTCCCGTACCAGATACAGAGCCGCCGAAACGCTATCGCCTTTCATCTGCTGTCTCCGTTGTCGTTGTTGAGGTGTTCGGTGGTCGCCCGGGCCGGCCCGGTTGCCGCCAGCCCGCCGACTAAAATCAGATCCCCATCCGGGTCAGCCAGTCCCGCAGGTCGTCTTCACTCTCGGTGACGTAGTTAGCGCCCGCCTCCACGGCCAATTCCCGGACCTGGGGCGATTTGTCGAGGGTGTAGACCACCAGGGGTACGTCGGAACCGCGCTGACGAACCTGGCGGGCGAGATCCAGGCCCGCCCGCTTGTTCACCACTTCGCCTTCCAGGCGAGCCAGATCGGAAATCACCACATGGACGCGCGCCCGATCCAGCAGGGTCAGGGCCTGGGTGGTCGAGTAGGCCCGCAAGACCGCGACACCCCGGGCCGCCAGCCATTCGTACAACTGCACATCAGCCTGGGGATCGTCGTTAACCGCCAGGACCAGACGCCTGGTTTCGGGATAGGCCTGACTTAGGACGGTGCGAATCAGCCGGGAGGCGCTGCGTTGCTGGTCATCGACCAGATCAAGCAGGGCCTTCTCATCCGCGCCGCGGATCAGGGTGGCGATTTTCTCCAACGGCCAGCGATCACGGACCAGTTCTCGCGCCACCACCAGTTCCAGCAAATGGCGGTAGCTGAAGCCACCCGCCTCGCCACTCTCCCGCTCCGGAGGGCTGATGACGCGTTTCTGCACGTAGAACCGCACCAGGCGCTCGTTGAGCTTCGGATCGGCCCAGCCCAGTTCATGGAAATACCCGGCCGTGGTCAGAGCCAGTTCCGCGGCCGTACCGCGCCAGGATTTGTCGAGTGTTGACATCTTTTCTTACAGTAATCGCTGTCTGTGTATGCCCTAAATGTTAGACACTGATCGATGATAATGCAAGCCAGGGATGTAAATTAGTTCTGGGGCACTAATCCCAGTACATACAAGCTGATATCTATATCCTGTCCGCCGGGAACGATGGCGCGGAGAGCCTGGAGACCCGGGTTAGGGCTTCTGCTGGCAGCGCATGATCGCTAAGCGCATGGGGGGGCCATGGCGACGGCGTCGCGGTTGACTGGTCGCTGCCCCGCCCCCGCCATCCCCTATACTATGATTTCCGTAACATCTATTGCAGAGCCCCCCTATGCCCTCTGGCGGCACGCGATCAGCGGTCATCAGCCCCTACGCCCTCATCGACGCCAACAACTTTTACGTCAGTTGCGAGCGGGTCTTTGACAACCACCTGCGCGACCGCCCCGTCGTGGTCCTCTCCAACAACGATGGCTGTTGCGTGGCGCGCAGCGAGGAGGCCAAAGCCCTGGGTATCAGGATGGGTCAGCCGTTGTTCGAGGTGCGCGAGCTGTTGGAGCAAAACGGCGGCATCGCCCTCTCGTCCAACTACACCCTTTATGCCGACGTGAGCCGGCGGCTGATGGCGGTCACCGGCCAGTTCAGCCCGGAGCAGGAGATTTACTCCATCGACGAGAGCTTTCTGCGCTTCACGCCGGGCGAGGCCGGGGGCCTGACCGCCCGGGGGCGGGCGCTGCGGGCGCGGGTACTGCGATGGACCGGCCTACCGGTGGGGGTGGGCTTGGGGTCCACCAAGACCCTGGCCAAGCTCGCCAACCGGCTAGCCAAGAAGCATCCGGACTTTCAGGCGGTGGGGGTCTGTAACTTGCTGGACCTGTCCCCTGAGCAACAGGCCGGGTACTTCAGCGAGTTGGCGGTGGACGACGTCTGGGGTGTTGGTAGTCGCTGGGGCGCCCAGCTCAAGCAGCAGCACATCAGGACGGTGGCCGACCTCCAGCGGGCGGATGTCGCCCAGCTCCAGCGCCAGTTCAACGTCGTCCTGGCCAAGACGGTGATGGAGATGAACGGGATATCGTGCTTACCGCTGGAGGAGGTACCGCCACCCCGGCAGCAGATCATCGCCTCGCGCAGCTTTGGGCGACCCGTGACGACCTTCCCGATGCTCAGCGAGGCGGTAGCCAGTCATACCGCCCGGGCGGCGGTTAAGCTCCGGCAGGAGGGTTTAACCGCAGGGATGATCCAAGTCTTCGCGGGGACCAACCCCTTCAAGCCCGGGGCGCCGCAGTATCACCCCGGGGCGACGGTACCTCTGTCCTGGCCGACCGCTGATACCAGCCGGCTGCTCAAGGCCGCGCGGGTCGCCCTGGGACAGATTTTTCGTGAGGGCTACGCATATAAGCGCGCCGGGGTGGTCCTGCTGGATCTGGCACCGGTGGGCGCCGTCACGGGGATCTCTTCGCCGCCGCCAGCGCGGTCCCCCCGGAACGCCGGGAGCGGCTCATGACGACCCTGGATGGGATCAACACCCGTTGGGGGCGAGGCACGGTGCGTTACCTGGCCGAGGGGCTGGTCCAGCCGTGGCAGATGAAACGGCAGCGGATGACGCCGCGTTATACGACTTGTTGGGCAGAGTTGCCGGGGGTGGGGTGAGGCCGTCACTGGGGCTAAACTAGGCGCTATGTGTGGCCGCTTCGCCCTTGCCCGTAGCCCCGAGGAACTGACCCGGGTTTTGACCTGGCCGAGTCTGCTGACTTTGCCCCGCGCTTCAATATCGCCCCGACCACCGATATCGCCGTGGTGCGGCGGTCGCCCATGGGGGCCCGGGTGCTCCACCGGCTGCGCTGGGGGCTGATCCCCCCCTGGAGCCCGGACCCGCACCGCGGTGCACCGCTCATCAACGCCCGGGCGGAGACGGTGACGGCCAAGCCCGCCTATCGCGCCGCCTTCCAGCAGCGCCGCTGCCTGATCCCCGCCGATGGCTTTTACGAGTGGCAAGCCCAGGGGCGGACCAAGCAGCCCTTTTACTTCAGCGACCCGCAGGGCCAGGTGCTGGCGTTGGCGGGTCTCTGGGCGGCCTGGCCGATCCCGGCGGGCGGCTGGTTACGGACGACCTGTATCCTGACCACCGCCGCCCAGGGCCAGGTGGCGCCGGTGCATGACCGGATGCCGCTGATCCTGCCCCCGTGGTCTTGGGGACCTGGCTGGGGGCACGGCGGCGGCGGCCCAGGCCCTGCTGGCGCCGGCATCGGAGGCGGCGCTCCAGTCCTGGCCGGTGAGTCAGCGGGTCAATGCCGTGCGGGAGGACGGGGCGGCTTTAATAGAGCCGGTGGCTGCTGACTGAAGGTAGCGCAGCAACCGCCCCTCAGGCGTTCTCCCGCTCAGATGGTTATCCACCGCCGTTGGCCACAATTTATGGGGTTGGGGATGCGCCTCCGTCCCCATACACCGCCAAAGCCGCCTCATACTCCTGGTTAATATCGAAGCTTGAACCCTGACTGGGATCAAACTTCTTGATCCCGACATGCAACAGACACACGAGTTGCAGGGCGGTGAACTCCCCTGCCAGGGAACGAAGTTGGTACTTTTGTGCCGGGTCATTGACCGGCAGGCCTTTTTGGCCGAGGGTTGCGATCTCCAACAGGATGGGCGCCAGTTTAGCCTGGCTCAGGCCCTGGAACTTCTTCAGCCCTTCCAGACAATACATGACCGCATCCATGCGCAGCGCGCTACGCCCACCTTCCCGGAAGGTTTGCTGGGCGATATGGCGGCGGGCGTTCTGGGCCTTCTCGGCGATCTCACCATAGGGGGAAAGGGCCAAGACTTGCTGAAGCAGGTCATCAGCCTCTAGGCTATGGGTAGCAGGATTGGCTTCGATCAGGGCTTGGGCGAGGGAGAGCAGGGCCAGGGGGTCTTGGGATGTCTGGTGGACCGCTTGTCGTAGGGCGTCAACCGCGGCCGCGGCATCCCCCTTCATCAGCAGCAGGGTGCCTAGGGACCGCAAGGCGAAGCGGTTATTGGGTTCGAGTTGAACGGCCTGGCGAAGGGCCCTTTCTGCCTCATCCAGGGCCTTGGCCCGCAGGGCCGCGACCCCTAGGGCCACAAAGGCGTTGGCGTGCTGGGGTGCGACCTGGGTAGCGCGCTGGAGTAGTTGCCGGGCTTCGTCCAGGCGCCCTTCGTCGCTGTAAACCATGCCGAGGTTGTAGAGGATATGGGGATCATCCGGCTGGAAGGTCAGCAGAGACTCCAGCATCGGTCGGGCATCAGCATAGCGGCCCGCCTGGAGCAATCCCAGGATGCCCTCCATGGGGTTTTGCTCCGCTTCGGCAGCCCGCCAGGTGACGCTGATGGTGTCATCAAGGAAGTCCACCTCCACCGCACCACCCAGGGGAGCATAAGCCTGGCGGTAATAGCTGATCACCGCCTGACGAAAAGTGGGGGTCCGCGGCTTACGGGCCTTGGCGGGAAGCAGTGATGGATCGAAGCGTTTTTCCTCGATCTGGAAATGGATCGCTTGGGGGGTCATAAGACCGGCTCCGGTGATGAACGCTCCACGGGGTCCCACTGGTACCAGTCACACAGGCCCAGGGTCTTGGCCCAGGCATCAACAATCTGACGATCCGGGGTCCCCTCATCCGGTCCTTGGAAGAGGACGGACAACAGCTCCCGACCCACGGCCTCAAAACCCACCGACTGGTAGGGTACCGCCAAATGAGGCAGCCTGAGCAACTCGGCGGCGAACAAGGCATAGGCGCTGTTCATCGCCCGGCTGGCCTGGACCAGGGAGTGGGGAAACTGACGATCCAGATCCGGGTCGAGGGTACTGACGTTGGTGAGGACCTGCTGTTCCATGGTGACGGCTTGCAGTGGCCGCAGCGCGGGATATTGGGCGAACAACAGGCTGTCGACCTCAAGGCCGGAGCCGCAGGAGCGTAACTGCAACATCAGCCCATCGTAGAGCATGTCCGTGACAGTCTGGATACTGGCGGGTGGGAGATCGGTGCGCAGCCGCCGCAGTTCCTTGGCCACCCTCTCCCGCGCATTCGCCGTGCCGATCAACTGCACCCGATCCTGGGGTGGCAGGGTGTACATCCGCAACAGGAAGCCACACTCGAAGGCGATCTGGTAGGCCGCCGTGACGGGGTCGTCCCGGTAGCGGATGATGTGGCTGGGCTGGTACCGGTTAGCGGCCTTGACTGTGGCCAGGGTCTGGAGGGTCGGGTCACGCAGCAGCGTCACGGGACAGCCGCTCAGGTGCTCAACGCGGGCGATGATCGCAGCCGTGGTGGTATTGGCAATGGGGGTCAGCATGCGATTTCCGGGTTAGCGAAGTCTATCCTCACGAAGTACACGAAACAGGGTGCGCAATCTGCATCCTGTTGTCGCCCATACAAATGACGGGAGAGGGTTTAGAGTTCATATTGCCACAGTCCCAACTTGCAGGTCCAAGATAACAAGGTCCGTTAGATCTCAGCGGTGAGTGGTTGCGTTTGCTGGTCGGCAAGGGTTGCCAGGAAGTCCGGGCGTTCCCGGCTGAGCTGGTAGAGTTCGTATCCGCCGCTGACACGCAGGTTTGCCAACTCTGCCAGGGTGGCGAGGATGCGTGCCTGCAAGGAGGCTGGGAGTTGCCGTAGCTTAACAGTTCCGCGTCGTCAGCGAGGTCCAGGCTGCCAAAACCCTGCCGCACCAGGAGGCTGTTGGGGTCGTTGGCGATTTCCCGCAACCGTGCGATGGCACCCGGTCCCGGGCCTGATTAATGGTCTAAGCACGCAAAACAGCAGTTCGGCCCGGATCGCAGCCACTTTCTCCGCCCCTTAGTCCCGGCCCTCAGCCAAGTTCCCCCATATCGGCTTCGGCCAGCACCTCGCATTCAAACTAGCTCTTGGGCGGGTGTCAGGGTCTTATCGGCGATGGGCGCAAGGACCGGTTTCTGGCGATAAGGCACTGTATCTCGCGACGGTGTTGTCGAGGAGGCGGATTCATCAGGGTTCGCCAGTGGCGGGCGTCAGGGCATCCCCCACGGCGGCATGGGCATGGATGGTCATGGAATCGAAGGTCGGCAGCGCGACATCCGTCGACTTGATGAGCAGTGGGATCTCGGTGCAACCGAGGATGACGCCCTGGACGCCGTCCTCGTGGATCATGCGGTCGATGATGGCGAGGAAGCGGGCCTTGGATTCGGGGCGGAGCCGGTTGTTGACCAGCTCATCGAAGATGATGGTATTGATGTCGTTGCGTTCGGCTTCCTGCGGGACAGCTACCTCGATGCCATGGTTCTTGGCCAGGCGGTCGCGGTAAAAAGGCATCTCCATGGTGAACTTGGTGCCGAGCAAGGCGACCTTGGTGAGCCCCGTGGCCTGGATGGCTTGACCTACGGCATCGGCGATGTGCAGGACCGGGATGCCGGCCTCACGCGCCACGGTCTCGGCGGTAGAGTTCATGGTGTTGGAGGCGATGACGATGAAATCGGCACCGCCCTGCTTCAGGCGTTTCCCGGCCTGCACCATGGTCCGGGTGAGGGCTGCCCAGTCGCCCTGTTCGGCCAGGCGCTCCTCTTTAGCGAAGTCGCCGAAGGAGATGGAGTACAAGAGGACCTCTGCCGAGTTGGGCGAGCCCAATTCGTCGCGGACCCGTTCGTTCATGATGCGGTTATACTCCAGCGAGGAGGGCTAGGCGATGCCGCCGATGATTCCGATCACCTGCCCCTGGTGCCGTCTCGGGCTGACGGGAACGGTGGGGGCCGGATGAGGGG
The DNA here is from genome assembly GCA_016714645.1 of Chromatiaceae bacterium. Taxonomy (NCBI): domain Bacteria; kingdom Pseudomonadati; phylum Pseudomonadota; class Gammaproteobacteria; order Chromatiales; family Chromatiaceae; species Chromatiaceae bacterium. The sequence continues at coordinate 799,187 of JADKCI010000002.1, forward strand.
TGGCGGTGGCTGACGTGACCGGAGGGGCCGCAGTGTCGGCCGCGCTCGCGGGGCCACAGGCGAGCAGGGGGATCAGGAGGCAAAGGCGAAGGCGTCGGCAAAGTGGCTGGCAGTCAATCAGGGGTAGGGTCCTCGGTTGTAAGTCGCGGCGTGCGGCGCCGTCGCGGAAATCAGCCCCTAAATTCTCTACCAGCTCTTCGGGGGTCGGCGAACCGGCGGGTCTCAGCGAGTGCCTACTCGCCCTGAGCCGGCGGTGCTGATTTCAGAATCCCAGCAGCGCGGCCTGAATGGTATCAACTTCCTCCGCCCCATACTCCCGGCTTTCAGCCAAGTTCCCCCATACCGGTTTGGGCCAGCAGGGGTCGTCGGGACGCCGGCCGATGAGATGGATGTGCAACTGGGCCACCAGATTGCCGATCCAGGCGACGTTGATCTTGGGACAGGCCAGCTCCGCCGTCAGGTAATCCGAGACCCGCTTGCAATCGGCCAGCACCCCATCGCGCTGGGGGATGGGGAGATCCAGCAGATTGCCCAGATCGGTCTCGGGGACCAGGATGAACCAGGGCACCTGGGCGTTGCGGTGGAGCAGCAGGTGGCTATGGGCCAGTTTGCCGAGCGGGTGACAATCGGCCAGGAGTTGCGGGTGGAGGGCGAAGGGGTGCATGAGGCGTTATGAGGGGCTGAAGTGAATCCGCCGGACCCGCCGGCCGCGGTAACCAGGGGGTTGTGTGACTTTTCCCCAGCATCTGTGGATAACTTTGTCGATAAGGCTGGGTGAATCTCCGGGAGGGCAGGTCCTGACAGGGCCGGGGCGGTAGTGGCTACTTTCTGGCCAAGAATAATATCACCCTTTTTATCAGTTGGTTAGCGATCGCTAATATTTTCTGAACTGAATGCTTGACAACTTTCGCGTCCTCGGTTCCGTCTTGTGTGTAAAACAGGTTCGGCGGAGAGGGATTGGCCCTAAGCTGGGCCTGTGACGTGGAGCACAACCCTGTCGTAGCCGGCGGGCATGGACTGCATGAGCGGCAATCCACGACCCCATGCTAGCATTCGGGCTTGGCTTGATTGAGAGGTCCGGTTGCCGGGGGGGGTTCCCCAAGCCCCGCCCTAGCGGGAATTTTGTTGCTCATGCTGATTCTGCACGCCTTTTGGTTACCGGACCCCACTGCCGATTTTGTCCAGACCGGCTCCTTCCGGCTGTGGGCGGAAACGCTGGAGACCCGCGGCGCGGGGTCTGGCGGAGACCCGCCCCCGCATCCGTTTCACCTGGCCCGCGCGAAGTGGCCGGCCTTGCTGGAAGCGCTGGGGTTGGCGTCCATGGCATCGGCAGGCGGCGACGCCTCTATGACCTGCACGCTCCAACTCCCCAGCGCGGCGGAGGCCCCGCTGCCTTCGCCGACGTTGGCGCGGTATTGGCCCGCTGACGTCGATGCCAGCCTGGCGGCCCCGCGCTCGTGGCGAGTGGACTGCTTGCGGCTGGAGCGCCCCATCAAGCAACTGAGCGAGATCCATTTCCTCGCCAGTCACCAGTCCGAAGCCGTACAGCCGGGGGGCGACTTTCTGTTCTGGTACTGGTTCACTCAGGAGCTCAAGCGCCTCCTGATACGGGATCAATATCTGCCCAGCCTGGTAGTTCACCAGCCGGCTACGCCTAAGGGTAAGCGCAAGGCGCCGCCGGTCGCGATCCTCGCGGCCTGGGAGTGGGCCTCGGAGCAGTACGAGCAGCTCATTAGCCGGGCCTGCGTGCGGATGCACCCGGCCTGCGCTGCCGCCCTGGAGGGCTGGCCGGAGGGGGAGGGCCTGCTGCGCCACTGCGCGGAGGTGCTGCTCGATCAGACCGTGCGGCAGACACCCTGGCCGGTGGTGTTCGGGAAAAAAGTGGACGGCACCCTCCTGGCCGCCTGCCTCGCTCCGCAACCCGGGACGGCGCCGACGGCAGGGCCCGGCATCGGCCTCGATGGCTACCGGACCTGGCGGCAGTGGCGGGGACGCATCCGGGACGCCGAGCGGGAGGCCGCCTTCATCCCGGGCTTTCAACTGGTGGAGCCGCCCGCCCCCGCCGGGGAAGCGACCGAGGGCGACTGGACCTTGCGCTTCGTGGCTGTCCCCAAGGACGACCCCTCCCAGCGCCTGGATCTCGCCGACTACTGGCCGCTCCCCGCGTCGCAGAAGGCCTGGTGGCACCAGACCTTGGGCCAGGATTTCGAGACGCACCTGCTGTTGAACCTGGGGCTGGCCGCGCGCATGGTCCCCAAACTCTGGGATGGCATGGATACCGCCGAACCCCGGGGCCTGGCCCTGAACCTCGATGAGGCCTTCGCCTTTCTGAAGGAATGGGCCTGGGTGCTGGAGGACGCCGGGTTTAAGGTCATAGTCCCGGCCTGGTGGACGCCACAGGGGCGGCGGCGGGTCAAGATCCGGCTGCGCTCCTCCTCTCCGACCAGGGCCCCCTCGGGCTCCTCGGTCGGAGCGAGCGCGCTGCGCCTCGAGAACCTGGTCCAGTACCGCTACCAACTTGCCATCGGCGATCAGGTGGTGAGCGAGGAGGAGTGGCAGCGGCTGGTCGAGTCCAAGGCCCCCTTGGTGCAATTCCGTGGCCAATGGGTCGAACTCGACCGCGACAAAATGCAGGAGATGCTCGCCTTCTGGCGCCGGCACGGCCAGGAGACTTCGGAGATGAGCGTCCAGGACCTGCTTCAGCGCACCCTTAGCGACGAGACCTTCGAGGTCGATCGCGACGATGCCCTGGCGGGGATGCTGGAGCGGCTGCGGACCGGCAGCCGGCTGGAATCCATCGCGGAGCTTCCGCAACTGAAGGCCCAGTTGCGCGACTACCAGAAGCGCGGCGTGGCCTGGCTGCGCTTCCTGGAACAACTCGGCCTAGGCGCCTGTTTGGCCGACGATATGGGCCTGGGCAAGACGCTTCAGGCCATCGCCCGCCTGGTGCAGGAGCGGGAGGAGGGGAGGGCGATGGCCCCGACCCTCCTGGTGGCCCCCACCTCCGTCATCGGCAACTGGCGGAAAGAGGTCCAAAAGTTCGCCCCCCACCTGCTCGTGCTCATCCATCACGGCGCCGAGCGGGCCAAGGATCAGGACGCCTTCACCGGGATCACCGCTGGGCAGGCCCTGGTCATCACCTCCTATGCCCTGGTGCGCCGCGACCAGCACCTCTTTACCGCCCGCGACTGGCACCGAGTCGTCCTCGATGAGGCGCAGAACATCAAGAACCCCGCCGCGGCCCAGACCAAGGCCATCCTCAAACTGCGCGCCCGGCACCGGCTGGCGCTGACCGGCACCCCGGTGGAGAACCGCCTGACCGACCTCTGGTCCATCTTTAACTTCCTCAACCCCGGCTATCTGGACACCCAGGCGCGCTTTCGCAGGGGCTTCGAAATTCCGGTACAGCGCGACCGCGACCCCGTCAAGATCGCCGCCCTCAAGCGCCTGGTGGAGCCTTTCATCCTGCGCCGGCTCAAGAGTGACAAGGCCATCATTCAGGACCTGCCGGACAAGCTGGAGGCCATCCAGTACTGTAATCTCGGCAAGGAGCAGGCGGCTCTCTACGAGACGGTGGTGCGCGAGGTGGAGCGCGATCTGGAGGGCAAGGACGGCATCGCCCGCCAGGGGCTCATGCTCTCGACCCTCATGAAACTCAAGCAGATCTGCAATCACCCGGCGCAGTTTCTCCACGATGGCAGCGCCTTCACCCCGGAGCGCTCCCACAAGCTGCAACGTCTCCAGGAAATGCTGGAAGAGGCCATGGCGGCGGGCGACAGCGTCCTGATCTTCTCCCAGTTCACCGAAGTCGGCGCGGAACTGGAGCGCCTGCTTAGGCAGGGCCTGCACTACCAGACCTTCTATCTGCACGGCGGCACCCCGCGCGGCCGGCGCGAGGCCATGATTACCGCCTTTCAAGACCCGCAAGCCGAACCCGCCATCTTCGTGCTCTCCCTCAAGGCGGGTGGCGTCGGCATTACCCTGACCAAGGCCAACCATGTCTTCCATTTCGACCGCTGGTGGAACCCGGCGGTCGAGGATCAGGCCAGCGACCGGGCCTACCGCATTGGCCAGGAGAAGACCGTCTTCGTCCACAAGTTCGTGACCCTGGGGACACTGGAGGAGCGCATCAGCGACATGATCGAGGAAAAGAAGGCCATCGCCGGGGCCATCGTCGGCAACGACGAGTCCTGGCTGACGCAACTCGACAACGAACGGTTCAAAGCGCTGATTCGTCTCAACCGCGACGCGCTGGTGGACTGACCATGACGACACTCGGCAAGACCTGGTGGGGGCAGCGCTTCATCGCCGCGCTGGAGGGCTTCACCGACCACGGCCGGCTGCTACGGGGCCGGGGTTACAGCGGCGATCGCCGCATCCTCGCCTTTGCCATTACCGACAGTTTGGTGACCGCCACGGTGCGCGGCAACGTCAACCCTTATTACGGGGTCTATAAGGAACCCCGCTACCAGACTCGCATCCAAATGGCCCCGATCCCGGCCAAGGCTTGGGATAAGGCCATTGGCCACCTGGGCAGCCGTGCCGCCTTGGTCGCGCGGCTGCTGATGAACGAGATGCCCGACGGCATCGACGACGCCTTCGCCGGCATGAAGCTGCACCTGTTGCCTCGGGGCCACCAGGACTTCGCCCTCACCGATTGCTCTTGCCCGGATTACGCCAATCCCTGCAAGCATATCGCCGGCGTTTACTATCGCCTGGCGGCGCAACTGGACCGCGACCCCTTTCTCCTCTTTGAGCTACGGGGCCTGTCCCGGGAGCTCTTGAACCAGGCGCTCGCCGCCACGCCCCTGGGCAAGGCCCTGACGATCCTGCGGAACGAACTTGATCCGGCATCGCCTCTTATCCCCGCGGAGTCTTTCTTTACTCGCCCCGGCTTTGGCACCCCGCCGCCGGACTATCACACCTTCTGGACCGGCCAGCAGCGCCTGCCCACCGAGATCGCACCCGCAACGCCCGCGGCCGTCCCCGCCATCCAGGTGCGTAAGGCCGGCGATTATCCCGCCTTCTGGGAGCGTGATAGCTCCTGTGTCGTGGTGATGGAGGAACTCTACCAGCGGGTTCGGGAGAAGAATCGGGACTCTTTGTAGCCCGACGCTCACGCCTGCCTTGAACACCTGCCTTCGGCAGGATTGGAGAAGGGGAGAAGGGGAGAAGGGTCTGAACGGTTACCGACAAAGATCGAGATCCCCGAGGTCCTTCGGGATGCAGGGCCTCGGCGCTGGCCTAGCCTGTTTGGTCGCGCCCGGTCTGGCCACATTCCGGATACAAACCGCCTTGCCCGGCGCCTCTGGCGCGGCTAAGATCATTGGCCCGATCCGGTGGGGGCGGCTGCGCCTCCCAATCCCTGATCCCTGGCCGACTGGACGGGCGAGCGCCGCCAGGCCCATCCCGCGGTCGTCGCCCCGCAAGGATCTCGACAACGGCCACTGGCGGCGGTCATTGTCCTGACGCCTGGACCCTTAGTAAGCGGAGTATTAACCCAAGTCCATGGAACCCCGACCGCCAGAGTTCGATCCCGTCTCGCCAGCCGGGGGCCCCAAGCCCGGAACAGACGACCGCTGGACGGTCCCGGACCTGATCGACTTCGAGTATTACCTCGAACGCGACGAAATAGACCTGCGCGAGCGCCACGCCGCCCGGGCGGCACTCGCGGATCGGGATCGTGCCATCTACCTGGATGAGGTCGCCCCGGGGCTCGCGGGCCTGGAACCTCACTCCTCCCCCCACCGGCGCGGGAGTCTGCGCCGCTGGCTGACCGCGCGCCGCGCGGCGGAGCCCCCGGACCTGCGCGACCTGCTGCCCGGCACCGCCTTTGATCACGCCCAGCGACTGGGGACCCTGATCCTGGCCGTGGTCGGTTTCCTGATAGGTATCGGCGCGGCTTCCACCCTCCTCAACTACGACGGGCGCTTGCCGGTCAATGTCTCCTGGTACCTCTTCCTCTTGGTGGGTGTGCAGTTCCTTTTGATCGGCGGCGGTGTTCTTACCTGGGTGCTGCGCCGGTCCCGGCCCGTTGGGGCCACCATCCAGGACGTCACCCTGCTCGGTCGGCTCATCCGCCCCCTCTTTTCGCGCCTCGGGAGCTGGGTGCAACAGCAACGTCTGGCCCATGCGAGCCAGGAGGTCCGGGATCGTGCCCGCGCCAGCACCGGGATGCTGAAGTCCCAGTATCAGCTCTATGGGCGAGTCACCTATCTGCCGGTCCTGGTTCCGGCCCAGGCGTTCGGGGTCGCCTTCAACCTGGGGGTTATCCTGACGACCATTGCGCTGGAGTGGTTTACGGATCTCGCTTTCGGCTGGGGCTCGGCCCTGGATGTCGGCCCCCAGGCCGTTTACGAACTGGCCCGCGCCGTGGCCACGCCCTGGTCCTGGCTGTTGGGCGAGGGGGTGGGCTACCCGACCCTGGACCAGGTGGCCGGTAGTCGCATCAACCTCAAGGATCCCCTGTTTTTGCTCGATGCCGGGCATTTGCGCTCCTGGCGCTGGTTCCTGGTGCTAGCGGTCCTCACCTACGGCCTGCTACCCCGGTTGGGTCTGCTGCTGGCATCGATTTATGCCCAGCGCCACCTCCTCAACCGGCTTCCCTTTACGCACGCCCGCACCCAGGCCCTCTATGCCCGTCTGGTCACTCCGCGCCTGGAGACCGGGACCGGGGGGAGCGGACAAGGTCCGGCGATGCCTATTCCGGCCCCCCTCGTGCCCCGTGTCCATCGTCAACCTAAGCCCGAGCGAAAGCCCCAGCCCGAGCCTCAGCCCGAGCCAACGCTACCGCCGCGGCCCCAACTCGCGCCAACGGTCCAGCCGCAGCCCGCGCTACGGCCTGAGTTACGGCTGGTAGAATCACAACCCGAGGCTGTGCCGGAGCCCCCATCCCAACCCCCCATCCTCGGCTTTGCCGGGGGCATCGCCCCGGATGCCTGTCTGTTGCTGATCCACGTCGATGTGGACGACCTGATCGAGGACCAGGACCGCCCACGGCTCGCTCGTCTGCTTGCGGCTAACACCGGCTGGCGAGTCGCCAGTGCCGCCTCCTTCGGCTCCGGTACCCTCATGACCGAGGGTGTGATCCAGTGGCTGGCGGAACAGGATTGGCAGGCCCCGCCGGCCCGGGTCGTGATCCTCATGGATGGCTCCCAGCCACCTATCACCGAGAACCTGCGCTTCCTGCGGGAACTGCGCGCCGCCGCCGGTACCCATGCTCAACTCCTGCTCGCCCTGGTCGGCGATCCCCAGGATGATGATCCTCTGCCGCCGGTACGAGCCTTTGACTTCACCGACTGGCAGCGCAAGATCGACGCGCTGGGCGATCCCTACCTGCGTCTGGCCATGCTGGCACCCCCCCACTCGGATGGAGAGCCTTGATGGCGATTACTAAGAGCGAGATCCCGAGACTGGCGATCATGGGCCACCCCAATGCGGGTAAATCCTCGGTGGTCGCCACCCTGACCGAGAATGACCGCATCGCCATCGACCAGCGCGCGGGCACTACCACGGAATCAGACTTTTATCCGGTCATCATTGACGGCGAGACCGTCATCGAGTTCATCGACACCCCCGGTTTCCAGAATCCGGGGGCCATTCTGGAGTGGTTCCAGGCGCACCCGGAGATTCGCGACCTGGCCCGGGAGTTTGTCAAGACCCATCGCCACGATCCCATCTTCTCCCACGATTGCGCCCTCCTGGAGCCGGTGGCCATGGGGGCGGGCATGATCCTGGTGGTGGACGGCTCCAAGCGCATCAAGGAAAAGGATCGCATCGAGATCGAACTGATGCGTCTCACCGCGCGGCCGCGCATGGCGATTCTCAATAATCTGACCAAGGAGACCCGCCACCTGGCCCAGTGGCAGGATACCTTGAGCAAGGGCTTCAACTCGGTGCGCGAATTTAACGCCCACCGCGCCACCTATGGCGAGCGCATCAAGTTGCTCAAGGCCCTCAAGAGCATCGATCAGCGCTGGGAGGAGCGGCTGGCGCGGACCATCGATGCCTTCGAACGCGATTGGGATCGGCGCACCGATCAGGCGGTGGATACCATCCTGACCCTCATGAAGGAGGCCCTGGGATTCCGGGTGAGCAAGACTTTCAAGGAAGCCAGGCTGGAGATGTCGGGGGGGCGCGATCAGGCCAAGGCCGAGGTGATGGTGGATCTGGAAGATAGTCTGCGCAAGCTGGAGGCCAATGCCCACCGCCAGATCCGCGCCAACTTTCGGCACCATGTCTGGGACCAGTCGCCCGACTCACTGTTGGCCAAGGACTTGCTGTCTGACGAGGTGAACCGGGCCTTGGGGCTATCCCGGCGGGCCCTTGCCTTGGCCGGCATGACCGCCGGGGCTGCGACGGGCGCCGGGGTGGACATGGCGCTGGCCGGGACCTCCCTGGGTGGGGCGGCCTTTGTGGGTGCCATCGCGGGCGGATTGCTGGGGCTCGCGGGTGGCAAGGTCCTGGCCAAGCTGGATATCGAGATCAAACCGGGTACCGCGCGCTTCACCGCGGGTCCGGTCTCCAACCCCAAGTTCCCCTTTATCCTGCTCGACCGTGCCTTGCTCTTCAGTGCCCGGGCCATGAACTGGGCCCACGGGCGCCAGGCGGCGAACGAGGCCGCCCTGGACAAGGTCCCGGAGAAACCCATCCCGGTGACGGGATTCACCGAAGAGCTGAACACCGCCGAGCAGCGTGAGTTGGCGCGGTTCTTCACCGCTATTCGTAAGGGCAAGGCGTCCGATCGGGAGGATGCTTGCCGGGCCATCGTCAAACGCGTCCTGCGCGATCTCTCCGAGAATCGCATCGACAGCCGGGTCCACCTGTGAGCCGGGAGGAACCCGGGTGGACTCTAGGCGCTATGGGCGGAGTTCCCCATGCCGCGACGATCGGGCGGCCGAGGCGGTGGCGGGTTAACCTGGATAGGGCCTGATGAAATCAAACCATTCCGACTCCTGTTGCGACGTCCTCATCATTGGTGGAGGACCGGCCGGCTCTACCGCGGCCGCCCTGCTAGGAGAGAAGGGCTACCAGGTCACGCTTGTGGAAAAAGCCCGGCATCCGCGCTTCCATATCGGCGAATCCCTGTTGCCGGCTAACTTGCCACTGCTGGAGCGGCTGGGTGTGCATGCCGAGGTCGAGGGTATTGGCATGGCGAAATGGGGAGCCGAATTCATTTCCCCCTGGCACGACCATAGCCAGTCATTCGAATTCGCGGACGCCTGGGATAAGTCCATGCCGTACGCGTACCAGGTACGACGTTCGGAGTTCGACGAAATACTGATTCGTAATGCCGGGCGTCAAGGGGTTAATGTCATTGAAGGTTGTCGCGTGAGGGACGTGAAGTTCCTGCCGAATGACGAGGGCGCCATGGTCCGGGCCGAGCATGAGGATGGCCACACGGAGTCCTGGCAATGTCGCTTCCTGATCGATGCATCAGGCCGCGATACCTTTCTGGGCAACCGGTTTAAGGCCAAGCACCGGAATCCCAAGCACAATAGCACATCGCTCTACGGCCACTTCAAGGGTGCGCGGCGCAATCCGGGCAAGCGGGAAGGCCATATCACCATCTTCTGGTTTGAGCATGGGTGGTTCTGGTTCATTCCGCTCGCGGATGGCATCACCAGCGTCGGTGCCGTCACCTGGCCTTACTACATGAAGACCCGTACCAAGCCGTTGCAGGGTTTCTTCATGGATCTCATCGCCCAGTGCCCAGCCCTCGCGGAGCGACTCCAGGATGCGGCACTGGTGTCGGAGGTGGAGGCCACGGGCAATTTTTCCTATACCTGCGACCACACCCATGGCACCTGCTACCTGCTGCTGGGCGATGCCTACGCTTTTATCGATCCGGTTTTCTCGTCCGGCGTCATGCTGGCCATGAACAGTGCCTTTGCCGGGTCCGAGGCGGTGGATACTTGCCTCCGCGAACCGGGTAAGGCCGCCCAGGCCTTACAAGAATTTGATCGGATCATGAAGCATGGCCCCAAGGAGTTTTCCTGGCTCATCTACCGCGTCACCAACCCCACCATGCGTAATTTATTCATGGCGCCACGCAATGTCTTCCGGGCCAAGGAGGCCTTGCTGTCGGTATTGGCCGGCGACATCTTCGGCAAGACACCCATCTGGCGTTCCGTACTGGCATTCAAGGCGATCTATTACCTCGCCTCTCTGGCCAACCTGAAGCCGACGGTCATGGCCTGGAGGCGGCGTAAGATGAATATCCGCTACATGGAAGACTCCGGGGAGACCAGCTACCGATGAAACCTACGGGAGATATCCTGCGGCTGGAATACCTACCCGCATCTCGGGTTTGGCAGCGCGCGCACGACGAACAGGACAGTACACTCGGCGGCGTCTGCTTTTCGCACCCCGCCATCTCTCATGATGCCGTGGGGCTGCCGCTCGTGGCCGTGGACATGCGCTTGCCGGCAGGCCAAGAGGCCATCTGCGTGGTCTGGCATAGCCAGGAACCTCTGCATTCCGGCCGGCATGGCCATATCCGCTATCGTCAGGGTGAAACCTTGCTGTTCGGCTGTCTGACCCTGGAAGAAGCTGCTGGGGATAGGCACCTGGATTCGCGCACTCCCCTGCAGGTCGCGACGGAGGCCGCCTACCAGTCTATCTTTGAGCTACTCGAATCCCGCGGCTATAACGCCGTTTTACGCTTCTGGAATTATTTTCCGGCGATCAATTGGGTAAGTCACAACATGGAGCGTTACCACCAGTTTAACATTGGCCGCCAGGATGCTTTCCTTGCCCATGGCCGCTTAGTCATCGGTAATGTACCGGCCGCATGCGCCCTTGGCTCCGCTGCCGGCCGCCTCCACATCACCTTCCTAGCTGCCCGGGCGGACATGATGGGCATCGAAAACCCGCGGCAGGTCAGCGCTTACCATTACCCCAGCCGGTACGGTCCGCGCAGCCCGACCTTCTCCCGCGCCTCCCTCGTCAACCTGGGCGGATGTGACATGCTGTTCATCTCCGGCACGGCCAGCATCGTTGGTCATGAGACCCTGCACGTTGGCGATGTGGCGGCGCAGACACGGGAATCCCTCCACAACATTGAAAGCGTCGTCGCGGAGGCCAACCGCCGGGCCCCAAAGGCCAACTTCCGCCTCGACAACCTTGCCTACAACATCTATGTTCGACATCCAGAAGACCTGGTCAGGGTGCGCCATGAAATGACACAATTTATCGGCCTCCCAGTGTCGGCCGTTTTCTTGCACGCCGATATCTGCCGCGCCGACCTGTTGGTCGAAATCGAGGCATCCGGCGGCCATGCCATCCCTCCCCTATCACAATTCGAGGCACGGTCATGACCCACCACCGCAGTCAGGCCGCCCCTCGTCGCTCTGCCGCTGGCCTGTCTTCCTGTCCTTGGCATCGCCAGCGAAAAGCCCCTCTGGGAATTGGGCGCCGGCCTAACCACGCTCTACTTCCCGGACTATCCCGGTTCGGACCAATCCCGTGCCTACGGCCTGCCCTTCCCCTACTTCATCTATCGCGGTGATTTCTTCAAGGCGGACCGAGACGGCGTTCGTGGTATCTTCTTCGACAGTGACCGCATTGAACTCAACATAAGCATCGGTGCCTCGTTGCCAGTGAACAGCGACGAAAATCGTGCTCGCCAGGGTATGCCGGACCTGCAACCAACGGTGGAGGCTGGACCGGCGCTCGATATCAGTCTTTGGCGCACCAACGACCGGCGCTACCAACTCGACCTGCGGCTGCCCGTGCGGATAGCCGTCACCGTGACCGGTGGGATGGAGGATATTGGCTGGGTGTTCTCGCCCCGCCTCAACCTAGACATCCTCGATGTCGCGGGGCTTTCTGGCTGGAATCTAGGATTGCTCGCGGGACCCATGATTGGCTCCGAACGCAATCATGACTACTTCTATTCGGTGGCTCCGCAATATGCCACCACCGACCGCCCGGCCTTCGACGCCAAGGGCGGTTATGCCGGTAGCCAGTTTTTGATTGCGGTGTCGAAACGCTATTCGAAGTATTGGGTTGGCGCCTTTGCCCGCTGGGACAGCCTCCAGGGGGCGGCCTTCGCCGATAGCCCGCTGGTCGAGAACGACTATGCGTTTTCCGCCGGGATTGGCGTCGCCTGGATACTGGGGGAATCGTCCACTCGCGTCGAGGCGTTCGAGTGAGCGCTGACCTGGTTTCATTACCTGGCTTACTACAGCGCTGGGTCCATCGGCTCTACGAATACGGTGCGCTGTGGTTCGGCTTGGGACTGCTCGGTACGATTTCCCTAACCTGGTCGCTTCTCGCAGTGCCACTCTATTTCGTCGTGCCTAAGCGCTGGGCCGACCCGCTTGGGCGTTGGGCCGTCACCCGTATTTTTCGCTTCTACCTTGGGGCACTCGCCTTGATCGGCGCTTGCCGATTCGATATCCGCGCCCTCGATACCTTGCGCGCCGAAGGACCGCTGGTGATCGCCCCCAACCACCCCAGCCTGCTCGACGCCCCGATGGTCATCTCGCGTCTGCCCAACCTCGCCTGCATCATGAAGGCGGACATCGTCGATAACGTCTTTCTCGGTGCCAGCGCACGGTTGGCGGGATACATCCGCAATGACGCGCAACTGAGCATGATCAAGCAGGCAATGGCCGAGCTGAAAAGCGGCAGTCACCTGTTACTCTTTCCTGAAGGCACTCGTACCACCCGCTGGCCGATCAATCCCTGCAAGGGCACGACCGCCCTCATCGCCAAGTGGGCAAAGGTGCCCATTCAGACCGTGTTCATCGAGGCCGACTCCGCCTACCTCAGCAAGGGCTGGCCCCTGTTGCGTCGCCCGACGCTCCCTATCACCTATCGCATCCGGCTCGGTCGACGTTTCGAGCCGCCGGAACAGGCCGGGGTCATGACCGAGGAACTAGAGCGCTATTTTCTTGATGAGTTGCGCAATATCCCCTGCGTTCTGCCGCCCTGCATAGTGCAGGGCGCGGAATCCGGTAGGCTCAGCACATCTGATGTTACCTGACATGAATAACTCCATCACCCATCTGGTGATGATTCCCAGCTATGACCCCGGTGCCCAGGTCTATGACACGGTGCGCGCCGCCCGCCGGCAATGGACGCCGGTGTGGGTGGTGGTTGACGGCTGCACCGACGGGACGGTCGCCGGTCTCCAAGCGATGGCGGCCACGGATCCGGGCCTCAGGGTGGTAGTCTTGCCGGAAAACCGGGGTAAGGGTGCGGCAGTCTTGCAAGGCCTTGACCTCGCCGCGAGTGAAGGTTTTACCCACGCGCTCACCTTAGACTCGGACGGCCAACACCCGGTCGACCTTATCCCAGTCTTTATGGCTACCTCCATTGCGGCCCCGGACTGTATGGTGCTAGGCGTGCCGGTGTTCGATGCCAACGCGCCAAAGTTGCGCGTACAGGGCCGCAAGGTATCCAACGCCTGGGCCAACCTGGAGACCCTGTGGATGGGTATCGGTGATTCCCTCTATGGCTTTCGCGTCTATCCCATCGAACCCTTGCGCCAGGTCATGCATGGCCAGCGCTGGATGCGCCGTTTCGACTTCGATCCCGAGGCGGTGGTACGCCTGTGCTGGCGCGGCGTCCGCCCTATCAACCTGCCCGCGCCGGTGAGATATCTTGCCGCCGACCAAGGTGGCGTCTCTCACTTTAATTATCTGCGCGACAATGCCCTGCTCACCTGGATGCACATTCGTCTAATGCTGGGTCTCCTGCCGCGATTACCCTCCCTCTTTCCGCGACGTTTGTGCATACGATGAACCAACGCCTCGATCCATCTGACGATGTTGTACATGCGCCGCACCCGCTGCTGACGGAGTACTACTCCAGCGAGGAAGAGCGGTTCGGCTTCGTGCGCCAGATTTTTGACAGTACCGCGTCGGATTATGACCGGATCGAACGGCTGCTAGCGCTGGGAAGCGGGCCTTGGTATCGAGGGCAAGCGTTGAAGCGGGCCGGTCTTAAGCCGGGCATGCGCATTGTCGACATCGGCGTAGGCACCGGTTTGGTGGCCCGTGAGGCCGTTAAGCAGGTGGGTGACCCCAGCCTGGTGACTGGCGTCGACCCGAGCATCGGCATGCTGGCCAACGCCCATTTGCCGACAGGCGTTCACCTCGTGGAGGGCAGGGCGGAAGGAATTCCGCTTCCCAACGGTGGTTTTGATTTTCTGAGCATGGGCTATGCTTTGCGCCATATTGGCGATCTATCGGCCGCCTTTAGCGAATTCCATCGCGTCCTTAAACCGGGTGGCCGATTGTGTCTGCTCGAGATCACCAAACCGGAACGGACCTGGAGCCAGTTCCTGCTTAAAGTCTACATGCGCGGCGCGGTGCCGGTCCTGGCCCGCCTGATTGGCGGCAGTGCCGAAACGGCTAGATTGTGGCGCTATTACTGGGATACCGTTGATGCCTGTGTGTCTCCGGACAGGGTCATCCATACGCTGGAGGCCACCGGCTTTACCGGAGTGAAGCGGCACATCGAAACACGCGCACTGGCAATCCTTGCCGAATATCAAGCGGTTAAGCCCGGCTGAGCCACATGCGGGTAGGCTGAGTGCATACTGGGGCAGGCTCAGCGCCTGGCGTAAATCCCGACCCCCAAACTCGGCAACCAACGGCGTAGGCCCGGGGTGGTGATCACAGTGCTGAAAATGGCCATCAGCACCAGCATGGTGAAGACCTGCTGGGAGATGACGCCCAAGTCATAGCCGACATTGATGACGATCAGCTCCATCAGGGCGCGGGTGTTCATCATGATGCCCAGCACCTTGCCCTCCTGATGCGATAGCCCTGCCCAACGCGCCGCGACATAGCTCCCCCCGAACTTTCCAAGGGTGGCCAGGGCGATCAGCAGCAGGCACCAACCCCAAGCGGCCACGGAGTCCATGCTCACAATGTGGGTGCGTAGACCGGTGTAGGTGAAAAAGATAGGCAGGAAAAAGACCAGGACGAAGTGGCCGATGCGCTCCTTCCATGCCTCGATGAATTCGTGCTCATCATGTAGGATTACCCCCATCATGAAACCACCGAAGATGGCGAAGATGCCAAGCTGATAGGTGGTAATCGCCGAGATGAAGATGCCGGCGAGCATGATCCCAAGTAGATTGTGGGTGAGCTTGCCGCGCCTGGCCTGCTCGCCCGTCGGCGTGGGGCCGGCCTGGCTGATGCGGATGAGGTGCTTTACAAAGGGTCGCACGACGAACCACCAGATCAGAAAGAACCCGGCGACTAGCAGCACCTTGAGGCCAAACACTGCCGGGTTGAACTGGGCTAGGGCGAGCGCGGTGACCAGGGCGAGCAGCAGCCATCCGACCACGTCGTTGATAGCCGCAGCGCTGATGGCGATAACGCCGATGGGCTGACGCGTGATCTTGAACTCGATCATCATGCGCCCAAGGATCGGCAGTGCCGTGATGGAGAAGGCCGTGGCGATGAACAGGGCCGAGGCGATCGGATCGACGCCGGGTGACAGCAGCGGGGCGGTGAAGTACCCGAAGCCAAAGCCGAGAGAGAAAGGCGCCACCATGCTGGCCGTGGCTATATAGCTGACGGCGCGGCGGTTATGCCGGTCCACTAGATGGGCGAAATCGAACTCCAGACCAATCTGGAACATCAGTAGGATCAGGCCAATCTGGGATAACATCTGCATAGGCGCGGGTGGCGTCGATCGAAAGACGTATTCGAAGACCCCCGGTGCCACCAACCCAAACAGAGACGGCCCGAGCAGGATGCCGACGATGATCTCCCCCACCGCCGGCGACTGCCCGATCCGGTGCGCGACCTCACCGCCCAGGCGCGCGGCCAGAATGATCGCGGTCAATTGCAACAGGGTGAAGAACAGCAGGGCCTCGGCCTGATGGACGGCGAGGGCGTACACGGGTGCCGTCATATCATGCCTCCGTTCACCGAGATGATCTGGCCAGTGATATAGCTGGCCTGTTCCGAAGCAAGAAAACCCACCAGGTCTGCTACCTCTTCCGGTCTCCCGGCCCGCTTCATGGGCACCATGGTCGCGATGATCTGGTCGTCGAAAACCCCGTCGATCATGCCGGTCTTAATGATGCCAGGGGCCACGGCATTAACAGTGATGCCGCGGCTGGCGAGCTCCAGGGACAGCGACTTGGTGGCGGCGTGCAGGCCCCCCTTGGCGGTGGCGTAGTTCACTTGACCGCGGTTGCCGGTCAACCCCGCGATGGAGGTGATGGTGACGATGCGCCCCCAACGGCTGCGGATCATGGGCATGGTCAAGGGTTGGGTGACATGAAAGAAGCCATTGAGGGACACGTCCAGTACCCTGCGCCATTGACCAGCACTCATGCCAGGGAAGACGGCATCGTCATGCACGCCGGCATTGTTGACGAGGACCTGAATCGGCGACTCCGCGACGAGGGCCTCAAGGACGACGCGACTGGCTGCGGCGTCGGTGACATCGAAGGCGATGGCCTCGGCCGCGCCACCCGTCTGGGTAATTTCATCCGCTAGCGCGGCGGCCTTGGCCAGATTCCGGTTGGTGTGGACGTAGACGTAACAGCCGTCGGCAGCCAGCCGTCGACAGATCGCTCCGCCGATGCCGCCGCTGCCGCCGGTAACAAGTGCATGTATCATGTTGGCTTCCTTAGCTTCGCCGCATCCAGCACTACGGTGATGCGACCGGTCAACAGCAGCCGCTCCCCTGCGGAAATGCTGAAGCCATACAGGATGATGCTGTCGTCGCCGGAGAGACATTCAGCCTCGATGATCAAATCGGCATTGATGTCATCCAGTCGTGCGACATGCAGTTCGACTCCGCGCGCGCTGGTGAGATACCCGGCACGGGGCGGCGCATTGGGAGCCGCCAGCAGGGCGCCATGTGCCGCCATCGCCTGGGCAGCATATTCGATGCCGCAGGCGGCCCCCAATCGGCCATGGGCGCGCAGGGGGTTATCCTGAGCGCGGTGGCTCGCAGCCGTGCAGCGAATGCAGCGGGCGTTCCAGGCGTCGATGTGATGCAGCAGGCACATGCTGCCCTGGTGCGGGAGGTGAGCAAGCAGCCAGGTGCGGTCTAACGGCATGGCTGGATATCCACCGCCAGCCTGAGCGGTTCCAGATACTCCAGGATCACCCGACCGGCACGACCCCGAGCCAGAGCCTGCAACAGGGGCAGGCCACGCGCTGCGGGGATCTGGCGGCGCAGGGCCTCCAGGCCCGGATTCGCCACCCGGTCCAGGGGCGCCTCTACCCAATTGATTTGCAGGCGAGCCAGAGAGTTGGGGCCCTTTTGCGGCATCAACGCCAAGGCCAGACCGAAAGCGGCCGGCAGCGGTCGCTTGGCGTGTAACGGCTCCGGGTGAGGCGCCTCGTAGGTCACCAGCAGGGTACCCACGCCGTCGACTGCCACCTGGGTGAGTGCCTCCAGCAATCCCGCCCCGAAGCTGCCGTCATAGGCGCACAGGACCGTGGCCGGGGTCATGGCCCCAGACGCGATGCCCCAGTAGCCCGCCGAGGCGTTATGCACCGAATTGTGGAATCGGGTGGGGGAGATGTGGCGGTCTTCCGATGCCAACACCCGACAGATGGCGTCGCAGTTGTCGCCATCCGCGCCGGACGAGGAGAAGATGGCGACCAGGTGTTTGGCATCCAACCGGGCAGCGGCGATGGCTTCTTGCGCCACGGCCAGGGCCACTTTGACGGCCAGACCGACGCGGCGACGTTCGGGGGGGGGAAGCGCCACGGGGGGCGGCACCATGATTGGCCTGGGCTCATAGTCAGCCGCACCGGTCAGGGTAGCCTGCGCCTCAGCCCAATTGTCAAGGCCTGGGCCTAGCACGCCGATGCCGTCGATCCAGCCGTTGAGCATGGTGGTCGTGGGGTACGCCATATCAGCCTGCGCGTCCCAGCACCAGGCTGCAATTGGTTCCGCCGAAACCGAAGGAATTGCTCATCACCCGACGTGGCGCAAGTTCGCTATTGGCGGTCAGATATTGAATGGGAATGGCCGGATCGAGGTGGAGGGTATTGATGCCCCCCGGCAGGAAAGCATGCTGCAGGGCCAAGGCGCTGATGACCGCCTCCAGGCCACCCGCCGCCCCCAAGGTATGCCCCGTCGCGCCCTTGGTAGAACTGTATGACGCCCGGTCGCCGAACAGGGCTGCCACCGCCTTGCCCTCAGCGGCATCGTTGCTCGGCGTCGCCGTGCCGTGCAGATTGATATAGTCGATGTCCGCCGCCTGCAAGCCTGCCGATCGTAGGGCAGCGGCCATGGCCATCCGAGCGCCCAATCCTTCGGGGTGGGGAGCGGACATGTGATAGGCGTCGCTGGACTCACCGGTGCCCAGCAGCAGCACGGCATTGGCATCGAGGCTCTCCCCCGGCCGTTCCAGCAACACAAAGGCAGCGGCCTCGCCGATGGAGATGCCCTTGCGGTCTACATCAAAAGGCCGGCAGGGTTCGGCTGAGAGCAGCTCCAGGGAATTGAAGCCGTATAGGGTCGTCAGGCAGAGCGAGTCCACACCGCCCACGATAGCGGCATCGATGACACCGGCTGCCAGCATGCGAGCGGCCGAGGCGAATACTTTGGCGCTGGACGAGCAGGCGGTGGAGACGACCACGGCCGGCCCTTCAAGGCGGTACCAACGACGAACGAAGTCCGCCACCGAATAGGTGTTGTGGGTTGTACGGTAGTTGAAGTCGTTCGGCAAGGCCCCAGTGTTCGGGTCCCGGCGGCGGTAGGCCTGCTCCGTCTGCAGGATGCCAGCGGTGCTGGTACCGAGCAGGACACCCAGCCGCCGCCGGCCGTACCGGGCAATGGCCGCCTCGACGGCTGAACTGAAACCGTCCTGTTGCAGGCCCAGAAAGGCAAGGCGGTTGTTGCGGCATTCGTATTCGGCCAGGGAGGCCGGCAAAGGGAAATCGTCTACCTTCGGTACCTCGCCGACGTGCGTGTCGAGGTCGCGGACGGTCTCGAACCGGCAAGGGGCTAGACCACCCCGTTGCTGACGCAATGCTGTCAGAATTGCATCAAGGCCATGGCCGAGGCAACTGCTGACGGTAAAATGGGAAAGGTGGACAGGAGTCACGAGGGGCTATCGGCTGTCTGACGTTGCCCTGACCTATATCCCTGGCTGGCCTTCTCGCCTAACCGGGCGACCAGCATGACGTTGGCAAAAGGCAAATCACCGTTCATGGAGGCGGTCTCGACGCGAAAGTCCAGCACCTCCAGTGCCTGGATCCAGTCAGGTAGGCGGCGGCAATGCAGGGGGGGCAGGCGGTTGCCGCGGAAGAAGGCTACCGTGCGGTCTGTCCAGTTGCTTAGCTGAAAACCCAGACCGGCGCCGGCATCCCCAACGCGGGTCAAGAAAAGGCCATTGGGTGGCAGGGCGGCGCGTACCCGTCGCAGGACGTCGCCCTGCGACGGGCCGTCAACGTAATGCAGAGCGTCCATAATCACAACCACATCCGCTTGGCCAAAATCCACATGGCGCATATCGCCCTCTTCGAATTGGGCTCGCCCTCCCAGGGCAAGCCGTGCCCGTTTCACATCGTTCGTCAACAGATCAACGCCACGGATGTCCGCCACCCGCGGGGGGGCAGGCCACTCCGCCGACCAGTCACCGGCATCATACAGTTGCCGGGCGGACAGTAGCCAGGCCGCCAGCAGTCCCTGACCACAGCCCAGATCGAGGATGCGGGCGTTGATCGGGAACAGCCCAGGTTCCAACATGCCAACGAACACCGGGTCGTTGCGGAGCTTGCCGCGAGCGAAGTGGTAGGCGAATTTGCCGGCGGCCCGGTAATGCTCGCTGGCATGGTCGATGATGCGTTTGCGCAGGATCTCGGGACACAGGGTCATGGACGGGGTCATGGCGCGGAACTATCCATGGCGGACCTCAGGGTAATGGGCTTGAGGCCGATAGCGGCCGCCGCTTCCAGCACGCGGGGCAGAACGGCGAGGATCACCGGCTGACCGGCTACGGTTCGGGCTGCGTGGCCGTCATGTAGGAGCAGGATGTCGCCGGCAGCGAGGTTATTGGTCAAACGACGTGCCACATCATCCGCGTCCCGGTTGTGGGTGTCGTAGCCGCGACGGGTCCAACTGGCCAGATGGAGGCCGTGCCGGGCGAGGATGGGTTCCAAAAAGGGATTGCGCAGGCCGGCGGGGGGCCGAAAAAAGCACGGCCGCTGGCCGGAGATGGCGGCCAGGTTATCTTGGCCGATTTCGATCTCGTGGGCCATACGCCAAGGCCCGAAGGTAGAGAAGTGATGGTAGTGGTGCTGGCTATGGTTCTCCACGGTATGACCCCACCGAACGATCTCCTGGCATAGCTCGGGATGGCGCTGAGCCATCGAGCCGATACAGAAAAAACTGGCGCGGGCATCGAAGCGGTCGAGCAGATCGAGCACCTGCGGCGTCACCTCCGGGTCGGGGCCGTCATCGACGGTGATAGCGATATGCCCCAGCGCCGCGGCAGGCGGTAGTCGCACCCAGTTGGGGCCCAGGCTCCGGCTACGCGGCCAGAGGCCGGCGGCGATGAGGGCCAGGTGGTTGGCGGCCAGTACGCCCAGCCCCCAAGGCCACAGCCCCGGCTGCATCCCAAGCAACCCCAGGGCACCGGCATGCAGGGTGAAGGTTGCCTGGAACAACGGCGTGGGGCGCCACTCGCGGCGGGCGTGGGTAGGTTGCAGGGCGGTCATGTCCGTCGCGACAGGATGGCGGAAAAGGCCAGGGCAAGCATCGCGCCCGGGCCGACCGTGGAGCCGATGGCGTTGAGCACCGGCACGGTGGAAAAGGCAAGGATGCCAAAGCCGGCCACCGTCGTGCTGACGGCAAGCAGCAGGGAGACCAGGATGCGCGGCGAGATGCCCCCTTCGGCAGCCCCGCGGTCGAAGAACAGGGCATAGTTGGAACCGACGGCCACCACCAGCAGCATGCCTACCAGGTGCAGGATATTCAGTTGTTGACCAGCCAGGACCAGGCCGGCAATGACCACGGCAACGGCAACGACCAGCGGGGCGGCGATGCGGAACACCCGGCCTGGGGAACGGGTGGCCGGGACCAGCAAGCCGAGGATGGCGGCCAGGCCCCCGAGGGACAGCAGGATGGCCTCGCGCAGATAGCCTGCGTACAGGCGGTCGGACTCGCCCTTGAGATCAACGAAATAGACACCTGCCAGACCCGTCGAACCAAGGGCAACGCGTACCCGCTCGGCGTCAAGGGTGCGAGTGGCCGGGACGCGGAGCGGTAGCAAGGCGGTCCAGCGCCCCCCGGACGGCATCAGCAGGGCGTCCACTCCCTCAGCCAGGGAGCTTCCGTCGATGTCTTGCCGGGTCAGTGGCATCTGGTCGCGAGCCTTCGCCAAATCCGCAAAGAAGGGCTCGAAGCGATCGGGCTGCACGGGCAAGCCGGTAATGGCCACCTTGAAACGCCGACGCAACTCGGCGTCGGACGGCAGGCTGGCCAAGCGATCGCGTTGGGTTGCATGGCTGGGTAGATAGGCAGCGGGGCTCTCGAACCCATCGATAACGCCTGCGGTTTCCAGCCGCTGGAGCGACATCGCGACCTGTTCGCTGTGGGCGAGTACCGCCTCCTGATCGGGGGCAGCCACCACCACCAGATAGCGCACGTCCGGGGCGCCCAGATCGGCGCGCATGGCCATGTCGAGGGCCTGATCGGCGGCCGACACCGGGCTCAGGGCCGCCAGCTCGCCGCTCCACATGCCGTCGCGCTTCGCCACGAGCACGATGCAGGCGGCCGCGAACAACACTAGGACAGGCCCCCGCAGACGACCAGCCCGCTCAACCCCGGCCTGGAGGAGGCGGCCGAAGGCGGTGACATCGCGCACGCAGAGGTTTGGCGGCAAGAGGGTCGGCAGCACGAAACGGGTAACCAGGGCAGCGGTGACTAGCCCGGCGATGGCATAGAGGCCGAGTTGGGCCAGACCGGGGAAGCTGGAAAAGAGCAGGGAGGCAAAGCCGATTACCGAGGTCAAAACGCCGATCCGAATCGTCGGCCAGAAGGTCGCAGCCCAGTTGCTCTGCGTCTCGCTGGCCGCGCCTTTCGTCCATTCCGACTGCATGAGCAGGTAGATGGAATAATCCACCGCCTCGCCGATCAGGGCGGCCCCGAAGCCGAGGGTGACGCCATGAACCACCCCGAATCCCAGGCTGACTGCCGCCGCGCCGGCCAATATGCCGGACAGCACCGGCAACAGACCCAGCAGCACCGCCATGGGGGAGCGGTACACCAGCAGCAGGAGACCGACGATGATCAGGCTGCCCAGGCTGGAGAG
Organism: Chromatiaceae bacterium; assembly: GCA_016714645.1. NCBI lineage: Bacteria > Pseudomonadati > Pseudomonadota > Gammaproteobacteria > Chromatiales > Chromatiaceae > Chromatiaceae bacterium. The sequence goes on from JADKCI010000002.1 coordinate 821,442, forward strand.
GCGTATCACCTGGCTCTTGATGGCATCGCGTGCCGCCACGGAGAATGGGCCGGGTCCGGTTAGGGCCAGCCGTAACTCCGGCCCAGACACCGCCCGAAAGACCGCTCGGATGGCCGTGACCGCCTCGGTCTGCCCGTCGGTATCCGTCCCCTCGGCACGGGTACGGGCCAGGAGCAACGCGCGCTGACCATCGCCGGAAACCCAGACGCCGTCCGCGAGTTGAGGCCGATGGCTGCTGCCCATGGCATCGAACAGTCGCATAAGCTCGCCGGTGGGGTCACGCGGCAGCAATGCCTTGCTGAACAGCCCTGCGGACGTGGCAAGCAGGTCGATGCTGTCCTGGACTCCGGCACGCAGGCCCTCCACAGTGAAGCGATCGGCATTCACCGTTGGACTCAACAGATAGCGGTTCTCGAACAGGATCTTGCGATCCTGCTCCAGCCCCAGGTTTCCGCCATTGGCAATGTGCAGAAACCGGGGGTCAGCCCGCAGCTGGCCAGCCAGATTGCGCGACACGCGGGCGCGGGCGGCTTGGTCGCCCCCCTCAATACCTACCAAAATCAGGCGGGAGGCGATGCCGGACTTGAGTTGGTCGATGAGGAGCTGCTGTTCGTGGGTGGGGGTACGCGGTAAAAAAGCAGACAGGTCGGCCGTGTAGTTCGCCCGACTGACCAGCCAGACACAAACGATCAGGAAGGCCAGCCAGGTGACGATCGCGGCGCTGGCACGCTGCGTCATGGCGCGGCACCGTTCCAAATGTTCATTACCGAGCGGTCGCCGTCGGCCTGAAGGATCTCCACCTTGCGCACCTCACCCCGCGTTCCTTCAATGCGAATGCGGGTAATCACGCTGCCCATGTGGGTGTGCAGCGGCGTCAACACCAGGGTCCAACGGTCGCGGCCGCCTTCGAGGCTGAGGTAATAGACCCCTTCCAGCGCCGCGCGGTCGCCGGCCAGGGTGGCGCGTATGCTTTCGATCATGCCAGCCACCTCCGGATAGTCCTTGAGTCGCAGGAGCTGCTTGTGCAGCCGGTGTTCGACAGTGAGGAGATCGCCGTCCAGCACAAGGGTTTCGAGCTGCGGCTTGAGCGTGCGCTTTTCCAGATGGGCGGGTGGCACGAACAAAAGTTCGCCGGACGACTCGACGGGCTGGTCCAGGATGGCGATGTACTTCTTCTCGGTGAAGGTGGCCGCCCGATGCTTGGTGTTTGCCAATGCGCCCATGAGTTGATCAATGGTGAACTGGGCGGCCCGCGCGGGCAGGCTGAATGCGAACAAAAGAATGCCGAGTATCACCCTTCCGGCAAAAAGCTGCACGAGCCGGGTCATGCAGAGTCGCGACCGTTGCCGGCTGGGGGACGCCAGAAATCAAAAAAATTGAACCAATTGAAGGGCTCGGCGCGACAGTGTCGCTCCAGATTGGCGGCATAGGCGCAGACTGCCTGGCGGATGGCGGCATCCCGCTCCATGTACTCGACACCGGTGAAGTCAGCCAGGGGCTCGAAATAGATGGCGTAGCGATTGCCGCCCAGAAAAAGGCCCGTCATGAGGAGCACCGGACGCTTGAGCATGGCCGCCAGACGCATGGGACCCACAGGAAACGGGGCAGTGTCACCGAGAAATTGCACCGACAGGGTGCGGTCCTCGTCCAGCGTACGATCCCCCAACAGGCCCAGGACCATTCCCTCGTCCAGCCAAGCCCGCACCTTGAGCATAGCATCGAGTTGGCCAAGAGGGATGATGTCCTGCATGGCAACAGGGTTGATGGCGGCTAGGGCCGCATTGACCTTGCGGGCATTTTCTTCGTACATGACCATGGCCACCCGGAGACCGGGCCGTTGCCTGCCCATGGCGCGCACCACCTCGAAGCTACCCATGTGGGCGCCGATGAGAAAGGCGCCTCGCCCGGCGGCCACTACCTCCTCGAATGCCGCATTGCCGTGCACCTGGATATCGAACAGATCGAAGCGGTCATTGAGCAGGTAAACACGGTCGTGGGTGCAGGAGGCGAAGCTGTGGAAATGCCTAAACAGGTCGGTCAGACGCGGGGCCCGTCCCAGCGCGCGCCTCAGATAGGCGCGGGAGGCCTGTCGGGCAGCCGACGCAAAGAGCAGGAAGTAGAGGCTGATGCCGCACAGCACGACGCGCGCCAGGCGGCGCCCCAGGCGTAGCGAGATCCAGGTCATCACACGCAGCATGGCCATGTTGCTGCGCTCTGGACGCCGCACCCATTCAGCCTGGGGGACGAGATCCGAAGTGTTCACAGCGCGCCATCCCACGGAACCGTCGCTGCGTATGCAAAGATGCCGCTGGCCACCACCCGCTGGCCGGCCATGACCTCGAAGCAGAAAACGCTCGCTGCCGTCGCGCTATAGTTGAGGCGCAAGGCCTCCCCCGGCCTGACTGGGCTCGGAAACTTCGTCGACTTGATCTGACCGAGGGCGGGCCCCAGGCCCTGGCATGCGGCCAGGGCCTGGAGTGCCTCGTCCAACAGTACCACGCCGGGCAGAATGGGCTGGCCCGGGAAATGACCGGCATAGGCCGGGTGATCGGCTGCGACGGACAGGGGCAGACTCAGGGCCGTCATGCCCGGAAGCCAGTGGCCGTTGGTGATCGCAGGCGCGCGAGCAGCGCCTGGGTGGCATGGTCGAGCAGCTTCCCAGTGGCATTGCGCGGCAGGGTATCGACGAACAAAAGCGGTCGGGGCAGAAAGACGGGATCGATGCGTTCGCGCAGAGCCTGCATGAGGGTGGTAGACGTCAACTCGGGCGCCACCACTAGGGCGATGAGGCGGCGGACGCCTCCCTCGGCGTCATCGTCGTCTTCAGACGGCAGGAGAAAGACGCCGTCCCGTACGCCCGGGATGGTGCTGAGCTGGTAATTTAGATATCCGAGAGAGGTCCGTTTACCGGCGATGTTGACGAGATCGGCATGGCGGCCGTGGAGCAGGAAACGGGTCGGGCCCGCGTCCACCAGATCAATGACGTCGCTCAATGGTGTCGGTACCTCGATGTGGCCGCCCTCTGCCCAAATCGCCTCCCCCTCGCTACGCAGGTGGACATCCGAGAAGGTCTGCCAAACGGGGCCAGACGTGGTACGTCGGGAGGCAATCTGGCCGGTCTCGGTGCAACCGTAAATTTCGAACAAGGGGGCACCGAAGCGGGATTCTGCCTCGACGGCCAGGTCTTGCGACAGGGGTGCGGTGGCGGATAGCAACAGGTCTATGGTCGGCAGGGCGGGCTGCTCCGCCAGCAGAGTTCGCAGGTGGTAGGGCGTGGTAACCAACACGCGCGGCCGGGGTAATGCTTCTAGTGCCGCGCAGATATCGGCCGTATAGAAGGGGCGAGTGGCATGCAGGGCCCCACCACTCTGCAAGGGCATCAGCACGGTTGATTCCAGGCCATACATATGCTGGGCTGGCACGGTCCCCAGGATGGCGTGGTCCCGGGTGACACCCAACCGATCCGCCTCCGCCCGCACATTGCGCACCAGTTTACCCCAGTGTTTGACATGGGGCTCTGGTACGCCGGTGGAACCGGAGGTAAATACCTGGGCGATGACCTGCTCGCAATCGATGTCGGGAATAACCGTGTCAACCGCGGGCGCTGGCGCCCGATTGGGATAGTGGAAGACGGGCAGCTCAATGCCACCGACATCCTGGTCAGCGATACAAAAGACATCGGGGGCGATGCGCCCCATCTGCCGAACCATTTCCAGGGTGTAAGTAGAAGGCAAGAGGCTGACCCGGCCGCTGACGATGCAGGCCGCTAGGGCAACGGAAAAATGGTAGTGATCACCACATAGGTTAAGGACATGGCGTCCCGGGAGCAACAAACCAGTGATCTGATCAACCTCGCTCAGAAACCGTCGAGCGCTGATCGGGAACTTGTTATACCAAGCCACCACGGCGTCGGGGTGGTGATGGGCAATCAACGGTAGTGTTGACATGGTCAGGCGCAATGTCGCCCTAGGGGTTAGAAAAGGCGGCGCTACGGTCTACCTTCTGAGTGTCTCGGAAGGCGAGGATGCTAGCCATGATGCCGGAATGCTTCAGATGGGGCAGTCTGCGCAGTCTTACCCAGTATTCGGCGGCAAATATGAAGAGAATCATTGGAGTTGTCATAAAATTAGCAAAAGCCGACCATATATCGAGACTGCTAAAAAGGAACAGGACCGAGGAAATCAGGCTGATGACTAGGAAGTAAATTGTCCACATCATGGTTACTTGGCGCGTGTAGCGAATTACTTCAGGCTCCAGAGCGCCACGGACCACCAGGGCGAAACGGGTGCATAAAGGTTGTCGCCTGGGTGCCAGCGTGAGGCCAAACAAAAGGGCTAGGCTGACATGGATGCCGACATGCTGCATGAAATAGACCCATTCGAAATGACGCTCCAGGTCATCCCAAAACCACCCCAGGATGAAACACACCACTAAGCATGGTATCAGCGTGGCCAGCCGTCGGGATGAGCGCCAAGCCAGTCCGAGCAATATGGCCAGGGGAGGCGTCAGGGAAACGACTAACCCCAGCGATGGGAAGGTGGTAGCCGCAGACGTGGCGGCACTGTAATACGCCAGCAAGGGGTAGAAGATGACTCCGGCGGCGATGAACCCCAAGCGGACCACGCGCGCGCGCGGCAGGATCATAGTGTCCTGGCCGCCGCAATATGTTCGGTCAGGCTGGCGAGCGAACTGAATATCCTAACATTGTCGCCATTATCCGCGCGCAACTGGAAACCATAGCGTTTTGAAATGACCAGCGCTATCTCCAGAATATCAATGGAATCGAGACCCAAACCCTCGCCATAAAGGCTGGCTTCGGGTTGGATATCCTCCGAGTCGATGTCGAGATGGAGGGCGGCGACGATGATCCGTGCGACCTCGTGTTGCAGGGCATGATTGGCTTCAGGCATGGTAAATCCGCCATTATTCGGTCTTTGGCCATCACTATACCGGGCTGGACCCCAGCGCCTGGGCCTGCGCTTGGCGACGGTTAAGCGGTAACCAGATTCGTTGGAATGAGGGGCGATCAGATAAATTTTGCGGAAACGAAACCGCCGATAAACCACTTGGACAGCCGAGAATTTCCCGGCCTTTCAAATCAGTTTGTGCAGACGATTATAGCCAAAAATCTATTTTAATCAATATTTTCATTGTCATGTAGTAGTTGAGGACACCGGGAACGGTGTCGGCGTGGGCGCCGATCTCAATCCATAGTCGGTTGGCGCCCTGGTTTACTGGATAGTTTACACGGCATAAACTCGGTTCACCTTGAACTCAGGAATCAGACACAGGTGTAATCCGATGAAGTCATCAGTCCCCGGGGTGGCCTTGATCCCCGTCATCTTCGCCCTGCTCTTGCCCGCCACCGAGGCCCAGGCCTTCAAGTGCGTGCCCCTCTATGGCAACTGGTGCGGTCCTGGCCACCCCTCGGGCCCGGCCCTGCCACCGGTGGATGGATTCGATGCCGCCTGCATGCGCCACGACTACTGCATGGCCGGCCCGGGACCCGATACCCTGTGTGACCGGGCCCTGGTCAATGAACTCAATCTGCTCGCCGCCCAGTTCGGTTACCTGCCGCGGCCGCTGCAATGGGTCGAGTATGTCATTCGGGTCAAGGCCGGCGGCGGCTGGGGGGGTATGCCCATGCCCACGCCCTGGGATGCCAGCGGCCTCATGTCGAGCCTCATGGCCTCCTGTTGGTGACCCCTCCTGGTTTGTTAGACGAGGCTTTTCCGGGGGCCTGACGGCATCTTGGCTGCCGGTGATGAAACAGCCTGCACCAGGAGTGCCGGAGAAGCAGCGGGACCCGATGGAAATCGGGGGGCTAAAAAATCTGGCATGGCCGCCGCACTTGGGCTATGTTCGATTTTCCATTCAAACGAGAGATGAGGATGACTAGATGAAAAAATCCCTGATTGCCCTGGCGACCGCCGCTCTCTTCACGGGTTCGGCCCTGGCCGCCGACCTCGCGACCCCGGACGAGGCCAAGGCCATGTCCCAAAAGGCCCAGGCCGCCGTTAACCAGATGGGCAAGGACAAGGCCTTCGCCGCCTTCTCCGCCGCCGATGGTGGTTTCAAGGTCAAGGATCTGTACGTCTTCTGCATGGACATGGATGGCGTCATGCTCTCCCATGCCGTCAAGCCGGAGTTGGTGGGCAAGAATCTGCTCACCTTCAATAAGTATGGCGACGAACTCTTCAAGAACATGATTGCTACCGCCAAGGCCTCTGGCGAAGGTTGGGTGGACTACAAGTGGCCCTATCCAGGTACCGAGGAAATCAAGGCCAAGACGAGCTACGTCATGACCAATAAGGATGGCTTCTTCTGCGCAGTGGGGGCCTACAACTAGCCAGGCCCGCCTTGGCGTCACGCCCGGGGGCTTGCCCCGGGCGCGATGGAGATAGTTTCAAGCTGGCTGGAACCGGCTTGGGCGAGTAGCTATACTATTGGGCTTCGCGGCGTTTCCCTGGGGACACGCCGCGCCCAACACCGCGACGAACAGCTTACCGAATCGCCGAACCCGACCGCTGCTCCGAGGTTCCCGCCCGGAGAGCGTCACCTTGAGAGACCAGACGAAGATGCAAGTATCAGTGGAGATTGGAGCCGGACTCGAACGGCGCATAACGGTCGCCTTGGAGGCCGAGCAGGTCGAGGCCGAGGTGGAAAAGCGTTTGCGCGAATTCGCGCGCTCGGCGCGGATGCCTGGGTTCCGGCCGGGTAAGATTCCGGTCAAGACCTTGCGTCAACGGTATGGCGTCCAGATTCAGGGTGAGGTTTTCTCCGAGTTGATGCAGTCCACCTTTGGGCAGGCCCTCGTTCAGGAGCAGCTCAATCCCGTAGCCCAGCCGGCCTTCGCCGTGGACATGGACCCGGCGGCGCGGCGATACGCCTATACCGCCACCTTCGATATTCTGCCGGAATTCGAATTGAGCCCCCTGGCCGGCAAAACCCTCAAGCGCCCCGTGGCGGCCGTGGCCGATGCCGATCTGGAGGCCCTGGTCGAACGGCTGCGTGACCAACGCAAAACCTTCAATGAGGTGGAGCGTCCCGCCCAGGATGGCGATCGGGTCACCATCAGCTTCGTTGCCACCCTGGCCGGGGAGTCCGAGCCCTTCCCGGGTGGTTCTGGCAAGGATTTCCAACTCATGCTGGGTAGTGACCAGATGATCCCCGGCTTCGAGGCCGGTCTGGTGGGTGCCTCCGCGGGCGAGGAGCGGGTGCTCGAGTTGAGCTTCCCCGCCACCTATCACGCCGAGCATCTCAAGGGTAAGGCGGCCTCCTTCGTGGTCACGATAAAGACCGTGGCCGAGCCCCAACTGCCCGAGGTGGATGCGGAATTTGCCAAGGCTTTTGGCGTTGATGATGGGGATATCGAGCATTTTCGCCAGGATGTGCGCGCCAACATGACGCGCGAACTCAAACAGCGCGTCGAGGCCAAGATCAAATCCCAGGCCCTGGATCTCTTGTTAGAGACCAACCCCATCGAGATCCCGCCGTCCCTGGTCGCCCAAGAGGTCCAGGTTCTCAAGGAGCAGATGCGCCAGAATCTCCGTGGCAACACCAAGATCGAGTTGCCCGATAACCTCTTTGAAGAGAGTGCCCAACGGCGCGTCCGGTTAGGTCTGGTGCTGGCCAAGGTAGTGAAGGCCAACGTAATCAAGGCGGACCCCGAGCGGGTGCGCGAGGCGGTCGAGGATCTGGCCTCCACCTACGAGAACCCCAAGGAGGTGGTGGACTTTTACTATGGCAGTAAGGAGCATCTGGCCTCGGTCGAGGCCCTGGCCCTGGAGGGTCAGGTGGTGGACTGGGTGCTGACCCAGGTCCAGGTCGAGGATGAGCCCCAGGGCTTCCAGGAACTCATGAATCCGGCCACCTCTTGATCCGGGCAGTAGGGGAGAATCGACCTTGATGACGCCAAATCAGATCATTACCGCGAATACCGACTGGAATCCCCAGGGACTTGGGCTCGTTCCTATGGTCGTCGAACAGACCGCCCGGGGCGAAAGGGCCTATGACATTTACTCGCGCCTGCTCAAGGAGCGTGTCATCTTCCTGGTCGGGCCGGTGGAGGATCATATGGCTAACCTGGTGGTGGCCCAGCTCCTGTTCCTGGAATCCGAGAATCCGGACAAGGATATCCACCTCTATATCAATTCTCCCGGCGGTGCCGTCACCGCGGGTCTGGCCATCTACGACACCATGCGCTTCATCCGCCCGGATGTGAGCACCATGTGCATCGGCCAGGCCGCCAGCATGGGCGCACTGCTATTGGCGGGCGGGGCAGCGGGCAAGCGTTATTGCCTGCCCCACTCGCGCATGATGATCCATCAGCCCCTGGGCGGTTTTCAGGGTCAGGCGACGGACATCGATATCCATGCCCGCGAGATCCTTTACATTCGCGATCAGCTCAATCAGATTTTGGCCCATCACACGGGTCAGCCCGTGGAAAAGGTGGCGGATGACACGGAGCGTGACCGCTTCCTGGGCCCCGAGGATTCCGTGGCCTATGGCCTTATCGACAAGGTGCTTGAGCAGCGCGTGGCGGCCAAGGCGGCCAAGTCCTGAGGCACTGTTTCTTGCCCCCGGCCCCGCGTCTTCCCCTCGCTCGGGACGGCGATGAGCGCGGCCCCACCATCGAATTGGCGGAGATCGACCCCCGATGAGTCAACGTAAGAGCGAAGACAGCAAACTCCTCTATTGTTCCTTCTGCGGCAAGAGTCAGGCGGAGGTGCGTAAACTGATCGCGGGTCCCTCGGTCTTTATCTGCGATGAGTGTGTCGAGTTGTGTAACGACATTATCCGCGAGGAGGTGGAAGGGGAAACCGCCACCGAGACCAGTAGCAAGCTGCCAAAGCCGCGTGAGATCAATGCCAGCCTGGACCAGTACGTGATTGGCCAGGAGCAGGCCAAGAAGGTGCTGTCCGTCGCCGTCTATAACCATTACAAGCGCATGGAGGCGGCGACCGCCAAGGAAGAGGTCGAGATCTCCAAGAGTAACATCCTCCTCATTGGGCCCACGGGCTGCGGTAAGACGCTGCTCGCGGAGACCCTGGCGCGCCTGCTCGATGTTCCCTTCGCCATTGCCGACGCCACGACCCTCACCGAGGCCGGCTATGTGGGTGAGGATGTGGAAAACATCATCCAGAAGCTCCTGCTGAAGTGCGACTACGACGTGGAAAAGGCCCAAACGGGCATCGTCTATATCGACGAGATCGACAAGATCTCGCGCAAGGCGGATAACCCTTCCATCACCCGCGATGTCTCCGGCGAGGGGGTGCAGCAGGCCCTGCTCAAGCTGGTCGAGGGTACCATCGCCTCGGTTCCGCCCCAAGGCGGGCGTAAGCATCCCCAACAGGAATACCTGCAGGTCGATACCTCCAACATCCTCTTCATCGTGGGCGGCGCCTTCGCGGGTCTGGAGAAGGTCATCCGCAACCGTTCCCGCAAGGGCGGTATCGGCTTTAGCGCCGAGGTCCAGAGCCTGGACGACACCAAGCGCCTCGGCGAGGTCTTCCGCGAGGTGGAGCCCGAGGATCTGATCCGCTACGGCCTCATCCCCGAGTTTGTCGGCCGCCTGCCGGTGGTCGCGACCCTGGAGGAACTCGATGAGAATGCCCTGATGCGCATCCTCACCGAGCCCAAAAATGCGCTGGTCAAGCAGTATTCCCGCCTGTTCGAGATGGAAGGTTGCGAACTGGATCTGCGTCCGGACGCCCTGCGCGCCGTCTCCCGCAAGGCCATGGAGCGGAAGACCGGCGCCCGCGGGCTGCGCACCGTCATGGAGCAGATTCTGCTCGACATCATGTACGATCTGCCGTCCATGGAGCATGTGAGCAAGGTCGTGGTGGATGAGTCGGTGATCCGGGGTGAAAACCGCCCCTTCGTCATCTACGATGGTGGTGAACTCCCCCTGGCCGCCTCGGAGTGATTGACCTGGCCGGCTGGGTTGGACCCAGCCGGCATGGGATTAGGCCTCTGGTGTTGAAGGCGTCCTGGCCTGCCCTGATATCCTTCTCAATCGGTGATCTTATCGCCGTCCCTCAATCCAGCCCGCCGGTTCGGGCCAGAATCGCCCTAACCGGTACCCAGGTGAGCTGATCCCCATATTTCCTTAGGAGCGCCTTCTCGCCCATGGCCCTGAAAGACACCTCGAAGATTGCAAACCCTGATTTTCCCCAGGAAGTGCCGGTCCTGCCGCTGCGGGATGTCGTCGTCTATCCCCACATGGTGATTCCCCTCTTCGTCGGCCGGGACAAGTCAATTCGGGCGCTTGATAGCGCCATGTCCAGCGATAAGCAGATCCTGCTCATCGCCCAGAAGAGCGCCGACACCGACGAGCCGGATGCCCCGGATCTTCATGAGGTAGGCACCCTTGCCAACATCCTGCAACTCCTCAAGTTGCCTGACGGCACCGTCAAGGTCCTGGTGGAGGGCATCCGCCGGGCGCGCATCGACGCCTTTATTCACACCGACCATCTCTTTGTCGCCGAAGTGACTCCTCTGATTGAGCGGGTCACGATGGACGAGCGGGAGATGGAGGTGCTGATGCGGTCGGCCGTGAGCCTCTTCGACCAGTACGTCAAGCTTAACAAGAAGGTGCCGCCCGAGGTCCTGACCTCCCTGGCGGGCATCGATGACGCCGCGCGCCTGGCGGACACTCTGGCCGCGCATATGTCCCTGGGGCTGGATGAGAAGCAGCATGTGCTGGAGATTCTCGATACCCAGGAACGTATCGAGCATTTGATGGGGCTGATGGAGGGGGAAAACGACATTCTCCAGACGGAGAAGCGTATCCGTGGCCGCGTCAAAAAGCAGATGGAGAAGAACCAGCGCGAGTACTACCTCAACGAGCAGATGAAGGCCATCCAGAAGGAACTGGGCGACTTGGATGAGGCACCACCGAGTGAGATTGATGAACTGGCCAAGCGCATCGAGGAGGCTGGAATGCCCAAGGAGGCCAAGGACAAGGCCTTGGGCGAATTGCGAAAATTCAAGCTCATGGCACCCATGTCTTCCGAGGCGACGGTGGTGCGTAACTATATCGACACCCTCGTCAACGTCCCCTGGAAGAAACGCACCCGCATTCGCAATGACCTGACCCTGGCCTCGGAGGTACTGGAAAAGGATCACTACGGCCTGGATAAGGTTAAGGAACGTATCCTTGAATACCTGGCGGTACAGCAGCGGGTGCGCAAGCTCAAGGGGCCCATCCTCTGCCTGGTGGGGCCCCCGGGCGTCGGCAAGACCTCGCTGGGGCAGTCCATCGCGCGTGCCACCAATCGCAAGTTCGTGCGCATGTCCCTCGGTGGGGTGCGCGACGAGGCGGAGATTCGTGGTCATCGACGCACCTACATCGGCGCCCTGCCGGGCAAGATCATCCACAACCTGTCCAAGGTCGGCTCCCGCAACGCCTTTTTCCTGCTCGACGAGATCGATAAGATGAGTATGGATTTCCGGGGCGATCCGGCCTCGGCCCTGCTGGAGGTCCTGGACCCAGAGCAGAACCATACCTTCGTCGATCACTATCTCGAATGCGATTTCGACCTCTCCGAGGTCATGTTCGTGGCCACGGCCAACACCCTGAACATTCCCCCGGCGCTGCTCGATCGCATGGAGGTCATCCGTCTCTCCGGCTATACGGAGGACGAGAAGGTCAATATCGCCGAGCGCTACCTGATTCCCAAGCAGTTGAAAAACAATGGCCTCAAGGATGACGAGGTGACGATTCGCGATAGCGCCCTGCGTGACATCGTCCGCTATTACACCCGCGAAGCGGGGGTGCGCAACCTGGAACGGGAAATCTCCAAGATCTGCCGCAAGGTCGTCAAGGAGATCCTGCTCAAGCCCAAGTTGGGCAAGCTGGTGGTCGTGCCCAAGTCCCTGGAGAAATACCTGGGGGTTCCCCGTTTTCGCTATGGCCGCGCCGACGAGCGGGATCAGGTGGGCCAGGTTACCGGTCTGGCCTGGACCGAGGTGGGCGGCGAGTTGCTGCGTATCGAGTCCGCCCTGGTGCCGGGCAAGGGCAAGTTTACCTATACGGGCCAGTTGGGTGATGTCATGCAGGAGTCCATCCAGGCCGCCATGACCGTGGTCCGTAGCCGGGCCGAATCCCTTGGCATCAATCCGGATTTTCACCAGAAGACCGATGTCCACATCCATGTCCCCGAGGGTGCTACGCCTAAGGACGGACCCAGTGCCGGGGTGGCCATGTGCACCGCCCTGGTCTCGGCCCTGACGCGGGTGCCGGTGCGATCCTCCGTCGCCATGACCGGTGAGATCACCCTGCGCGGCGAGGTGCTGCCTATCGGTGGCCTCAAGGAAAAGCTGTTGGCGGCCCATCGTGGCGGTATCGAGATTGTCATAATTCCGCGGGATAATGAACGAGATTTGATCGAGATTCCCAAGAATATCAAGCAGCATCTCGACATTCGCCCGGTGCGCTGGATCGATGAGGTGCTAGATATTGCCCTGAGTGCCCGGCCCGGGCCCCTGGAGATACTGCCCGAGGTGGAGGTGCCCGTCGCGGAATCCGGGGAACTGGCTGCGGAGCGGGCCGGGGCCGTCATCCGGCACTGACAGGCACCCGACCAGGCCAGGTTGGGATACGGGGGTGAAAGTGATTGCCCGTCTGGGCGGAATCCTATAATGTCTTCGCCATGAGGTCCGTGGTCGGGGTGATGGCTTGGGCGTGCGGCCTCCGTATTTTCCGGTAGCGAAGACACAGGCTCCGCAATCGACATCGGGCCACGGACGCAGGGCGTTTTCGTAGGCCCTAATATTATTACAAGGGGGGAAAATGAATAAGTCGGACTTGATTGAGGCCATGGCGGAGGCGGGTGACATTTCCAAGGCCGCGGCGGGGCGTGCCTTTGACGGACTCACGGATGCCATTGCGGTGAGTCTTAAAAATAAAGAGAATGTTTCGATTCTGGGTTTTGGCACCTTCTCCGTTAAGGAGCGCGCCGCCCGGTCGGGACGTAATCCCAAGACGGGCCAGATTATCGCCATCGCCGCCTCGCGGACGCCGGCATTCAAGGCTGGCAAAGGGCTGAAGGACGCAGTACAATAAATGCGGTCAGTCGGGAGCGCCCCGATATCGGGGTGCTTAGCTCAGTTGGGAGAGCATCGCCCTTACAAGGCGAGGGTCGCAGGTTCGAACCCTGCAGCACCCACCAAAGTTTCTAAGGAGTGGTAGTTCAGTTGGTCAGAATACCGGCCTGTCACGCCGGGGGTCGCGGGTTCGAGCCCCGTCCACTCCGCCAATAAGCGAACGCGGGGTATCCTTCAGAGGGTACCCCGTTTTCATTTGTGCCTCTTTCATCCGGGGGTTCAAGGCCTGACCCCCCGGCCTCGGGACGTGCCCTTTCCCAATTACTCCTTCCTATCACTCAAGGCAACATCGGACCCATCATGCTGCAAGAGATTCGAGAACGCGCTCAGGGCTGGATTGCATGGGGGGCTGTGATCCTCATCAGCATTCCTTTCGCCTTCTGGGGCATCCAATCCTATATTGGCGGCGGCACCGAACCCGTCGTCGCCACCGTCAATGGCACCGAGATCACGGCCCGGTCCTTTGACAGGCAAGTCGAGGAGACCCGGATGCGGTTGCGGGAGCGCTTGGGGGCTGCCTACCGGCCCGAACTCTTCGAGGAGCAGGCCCTGCGCGCCCAGGTGTTGAATGGCATGATCCAGGAGCAGCTCCTGCTTCAGGCATCCCACAACATGGGGCTGCGTGCCTCAAACCGGGAACTCCAGGCCGCCATCCTCTCCAATCCCGCCTTTCAGCGGGATGGCCGCTTCGATAAGGCGACCTATGACCGCATGCTGGAACTGCAGGGTACCAGCGCCCCTCAGTATGAAGAGAGCCTGCGTCAACGCATCGTTGGCACCCAGATTCAACGCGCCGTCGACGCAAGCGAGCTGGCCACCGACGTAGAGATGGCCGAGGCCATCCGCCTGGATCGTCAGCAGCGCCGCCTGGCTTACATCCGCGTCCCCAAGGCCGGCTTCCTGGATACCGCCCCCGTCTCCGAAGAGGAGCTTCAGGGCTGGTATCAGGCCCATGCGGACCGCTACCTGACTCCCGAACGGGTCAAGCTCTCCTATCTGGTCCTGGATGCCGCGACCCTTGACGCGGGTCAGCCCCTGGACGAGGAGTCTCTGCGGCGTCTTTATGACGAAGAGCAGGGGCGTTTCCGCGAACCGGAACAACGCCGCGCCCGTCACATCCTGGTGACCCTGGCCGCGGGCGCCGATGCCACCGCCGAGGCGGAGGCCAAGGCCCGCCTGGAGGCCATTCAGGTGCGTTTGGCCGCTGGCGAGGACTTTGCCATTCTGGCCCGCGAACTCTCCCAGGACCCCGGCTCCGCCCCTCAAGGGGGTGATCTGGGTATGTTCGGTAAGGGGGTCATGGACCCGGCCTTCGAACAGGCGGCCTTCAGTCTGGAAACCGGCAAGACCAGCGAGCCGGTGCGCAGCCAATTCGGCTATCACCTGATCCAGGTCACCGAGATCCAGCCCGAGACCCTCAAGCCCTTTGCAGAGGTCAGGGAACAACTCGTGGCCGAGGCCACCCGCGGCGGTGCCGAGGCGGTCTTCTATGATATGGCGGAACGCCTGGCCAACTTGGTCTATGAAAACCCGGACAGCCTGGTGCCGGCGGCGGAGGCCCTGGGTCTGAAACTCCAGTCCAGCGACTGGATCGGCCGTGAAGGCGGCGCCGACCTGCTGGCCAACCCCAAGCTGGTTGCGGCGGCCTTCAGCCCCGAGGTGCTGCACGAGGGGGTCAATAGCGACCTGATCGAGCCCGAGGCCGAGGCTCTCCAGGCCCTGGTGCTGCGGGTGACCGAACACGAGGAGGCGGCCCCCAAACCCCTGGAGGCGGTGCGCGATGAGATCATAGCCGCCATTCGTGAACAGAAGGCCGGCGTGGCGGCCCAGGCGGCGGCCCAGGCTATGACCGAACGGCTCAAGGCCGGCGAGGCCCTGACCACTGTCGCGGGGGACTACCCCATCACCGAGACCGGGCTGGTGCAGCGTGACGCGGAGTCCGTGCCGGGAGAGATCATCGATCTGGCCTTCACTCTGCCCAGACCGGCCCCGGGCGCCGCCAGCTACAGCCAGCGGCCTGCCGCCGATGGCGATGCCCTGGTGGTGGCCGTTACCGAGGTGGTGGATGGCAACAAGGCCAACCTGGACGAGGCCGCCCTGACGCAGGCCAGCCGTGAACTGACCCAGGTGCTAGGCCGGGGTTATTACGATAGCCTGCTCAAAGATATGGAGAACCGCGCCCGGATCGAGCGCAAACCCATCCAGGATGCTACGGGTCAGTAGCCTTTCTCCCGAAGGTCCGGAGGGTCGCTGACCCTCGGCTCATTAACCTTGCGGTGCCGGCCAGGCCGGCTCTTGCGCGGGGTGGCCGTCGGGCCACGTCTCAGGTCCCCCCCAGCCGATCGTAAAAGCGGGCACGATAGAGGAGGCGGGGGGGCTGGCCTTCCTCGAAGCTGGTGCGGGTGTGCAGCACATTGTTGCAGATGAGTCCCCAGCCGGGCTCCAGCCGGGCGTGGAAGTGGGCCGCCAGGCCACTGTCGAGGATCTCCTTCAGGGCAATGACGGCCTCCTGGGTCAGGGGATCATCGCGCCAGGCAATGTTGCGTTTACGATCCGTGTAACGCATGTGCAGACGCCCATCCGGTCGCACCGAGAAGACGGGGCCGGGCTGTTCCGGGCGCCCATCCTCCCCCCCGGCCAGATTGGCCGGGATGGTCATGGCCCGCGGGTGCATGAGGGCCTGGACATAGTCGGGGTTCCGATCGCGCAGGGCGAGGTAGGCGATCTCGTGGTCGAGGAGGTCATTGTCCCCGCCGCTGGCGGCGGGGTGAACGCAGTGCAGCAGCAGGCCATGGATCTGGCGCTCGGGCCGGTTGTAGTAACCATCCGTGTGCCAGGCGATGGGCCGGGTCGTGTAGGGGATATATCCAGCGTGGCGGTCGTCGGTCTGCACCTTGAGGGAGGTGATGGCATCCTCGTCCGCTCCGGCGTTGTGATCCAGGCGGCGCAGACCAAATTGCTCGCCCAGGGCCCGGATGATGTCCTTGTCGGGGTCGTCGCCCAGCCCGCTGATATAGATGGCCATGTTGGCGCGGCGACAACGGTCGAGAATGGCGTCGTGCTCGGTGGGAGTGAGGTGGCGCGGGTCCTGGACCTCGACGATCAGGTCCTCCACCCGCTGCGGGTGGGCCTCCAGCTTGGCCTGACGCCAGCGCTGATAGGCCTCCGGCTGGTCGAGGTCGAAGGGTGAGTTTTGCGGGTCGGTCATGGTCGGCATGGGTGGCGCTCTCGTTACGGCTATTACGGCAGGTTGGGGGTCTTACCTCGAGACCCCCTTAATCCGGGACTATAATAAAGGTCGCAACGGGGCAAAATCGAGGGGCTCATCATGTCCGTATCCAAGTATTCACTCATCCTGACGGCGGTGGATTTCTCCGACCAATCCGAGAACCTGATCGCTCGCGCGGTCGAGTTGCGCGACCTGTTCGGGGCGCGTCTCAGCCTGCTGCATGTGGTGGAGTATCTGCCCATGGCCTATTCCGGCGATCTGGTGCTGCCAGAGGGCTTCGACCTCGAGCAGGAATTGCTGGATGTCGCCTCGCGTCAGATGGCGACCCTGGGGGAGCGCCTGGGCGTGGCCGAAGGGGATTGCCATGTCGAGATCGGCAATACGGGCCACACCATCCTGCGGGTCGCCGAGGAACTGGGGGCGGACCTCATCCTGGTCGGCAGCCACGGGCGCCACGGTTTAGCAGTCCTGCTGGGCTCCACCGCCCGCAGCGTCCTTAACGGCGCCTACTGTGATGTGCTGGCGGTGCGGGTGCCGGAGGACTGAGGAATCCCCCTCCCGCCCCGATCCGGGCGGTTGTCCCGGACAGGGGTTGCCGCGTTCGGTTAGGCACGAGGCGGTCATTTGTTCTAATCTTGCCGGGCTAGCCGTTTAGTTTCGCTCGGAGGACGCCATGACCGACCCCAGTAACCCCAGACATGCCCTCACGGGCAAGCAGATTGACCTCGGTAAGCTTGACCAGGTCGTGGCCGCGGCCCGCCAGGCCCGCGATGAGCGCGCCCTGGGCTACCGCGATCAGGCCCTCAAGCTCTATCCCTGGGTCTGCGGCCGTTGTGGCCGCCACTTCGGCAACGAAAATCTGCGGGAGTTGACGGTTCACCATAAGGACATGGATCACGACAACAACCCGGCGGACGGTAGCAACTGGGAACTCCTCTGCCTCTATTGTCACGACAATGAGCACCAGCGGTACGAGGAACACCTGGCCGCCATCGCCGCTGGCCGTGCCGGCGGCGGGCCCTCGGCCGCCACCACCAAGACTGCCACGCACAAACCCTTTGGTGACCTGGCGTCCCTCCTCAAGCGGAGTGATTAAAGGCCCATGCCACTCGTCAGTCTGCGTTCCCTCACCCTCTCCTATGGCCATCCGCCCCTCCTGGAGGAGGTGAGCTGCGAGCTCGAGCGGGGTGAGCGGGTCTGTCTCATCGGCCGCAACGGCACCGGTAAATCCACCCTGCTGCGCATCCTGGCGGGCGAGGTCCAGCCCGATGGGGGCGAGGTCTGGGTGCGCGAGGGCGCGACCATCGCCCGCCTGACCCAGGAGGTGCCCGAGGGCATGGGGGGCAGCGCCTTCGACCTGGTGGCCGGCGGGCTCGGCGAACAGGGGGAGCTGGTCCGCGAATATCACGACCTGAGCCATCGTCTGGATGGGGCTGGGGGCGGTGAGGGCGCCCCGGTCGGCGCGGCTCAGGCCGAGGAGCTCCTGGAACAGCTGTCGCGGGTCCAGCAGCGGCTGGAGGCCGCCGGCGGCTGGGAGATCGAGCAGCGGACCGAACGCACCCTGTCGCGGCTGGACCTGGACCCGGAGGCCGACTTTGCCAGCCTCTCCGGGGGCCTCCAGCGCCGCGTCCTACTGGCGCGGGCCCTGGTGCGAGAGCCCGACCTGCTGCTGCTCGACGAGCCCACCAACCACCTGGACATCCAGGCCATCGACTGGCTGGAGGGCTTCCTGCCCGAGTTTCCCGGCGCCATCCTCTTCGTCACCCACGACCGCCTCTTCCTGCGCAAGCTGGCGACCCGCATCCTGGAACTCGACCGGGGGCGGCTGACGGACTGGCCGGGCAACTATGACAACTATCTGCGGCGTCGCGAGGAACGGCTCCACGCGGAGCAGGTCGCCAATGCCCGCTTCGACCAGAAGCTCTCGGAGGAGGAGGTCTGGATCCGCCAGGGCATCAAGGCCCGCCGTACCCGTAACGAGGGCCGGGTCCGTGCTCTCAAGGATCTGCGGGAAGAGCGCCAGGAACGCCGCGAGCAGATGGGCAAGGCGCGGCTACGCCTCGGCGAGGCCGAGCGCTCGGGCAAACTGGTGGTGGAGGCCGAGGATGTCACCTATGCCTGGGGCGGCGCCCCCGTGGTGCGGGACCTCAATACCCTCATCCTGCGCGGCGATAAGGTCGGCATCATGGGCCCCAATGGCGCGGGCAAAACCACCCTGCTGAAGCTGCTGCTGGGCCAGCTCGAGCCTAACAGCGGCAGCATCCGCCGCGGCACCAACCTCCAGGTGGCCTATTTCGATCAGCTCCGCGCCCAGCTCGACGAGGATAAGTCGGTGCTGGACAATGTCGCCGGCGGCAGCGACAAGGTGACCATCGACGGTCATAGCCGCCATGTCCTCTCCTATCTCAAGGACTTCCTCTTCACCCCCGAGCGCATCCGTCAGCCGGTGCGCGCCCTCTCGGGTGGCGAGCGCAATCGCCTGCTGCTGGCCCGGCTCTTCACCCAGCCCGCCAACCTGCTGGTCATGGACGAGCCCACCAACGATCTCGACACCGAGACCCTGGAGCTGCTGGAGGAGTTGCTGCTGGACTTCCAGGGTACTCTGCTGCTGGTCAGCCACGACCGCGCTCTGCTCGATGCCGTGGTCACCAGCACCCTGGTCTTCGAGGGCGATGGCCGGGTGCGGGAATACGTCGGTGGCTACGAGGACTGGCGTCGCCAGCGCCTAGCGCCGGAGCCCGAGAAGGGCCGTCCCACCAAGTCCACCAAGGCTTTTCCGGGGCTAGCCCCCGCTGCCAGGGTCCCGGCTAAACGCAACAAGCTGGGCTTCAAGGAACAGCGTGAACTCGAGGCCCTGCCGCCCCGTATTGAGGCCCTGGAGGCGGAGGTGGCGGGGATTCATGCCCGAATGGCGGACGCCGCCTTCTACCAGGGTTCGGTGATGGACATCTCCGCCACCCGCGACCGGCTCGGGATACTGGAAAAAGAACTCGCGGACGCCTACGTCCGTTGGGAGTCCCTGGAGGCCCTCAAGGGCTGAGAGGCCCACAGCGGCTGGTGTCTCCGGGTGCCCCAGGCGGAAAAGCCTGGCTGTCATCGCGACGCCAGGGGGGTATCTTGCCGTCCGTCAGGCGTCAGGTGCTCTGCGCTACAGGAGGGTGAGGGTGCCCTCAGGGCCCGAGGCTCGTTTGCGCCGTACCCTTTTCACGGCCCCTGTCCCCTTGCCCGATGCCAACGCCTTGAGTTGGAAGACCAACTCCAGGGCCTGCAGCGGCGTCAGGCTCTCCGGGTCGAGGTCCCGCAGCACCTCTACCGCGGGATTGGGCTCCTCCAGCGTGAAGAGGGATAACTGCGTCGAGGTCGATTGGCCCTGGCTGTGGCGCTGGGCGGCATCCTCCAGTTCCCGCAGCCGCAGGCGGGCGCGGTCGATGACGGCCTTGGGTACCCCCGCCAGACTCGCCACCTGGAGACCGTAGCTCTGGTTGGCTGGGCCCTCGCGCACCGCGTGCAGGAAGACGATGCTGTCCCCGTATTCCACCGCGTCCAGATGGACGTTGGCGATGCCCGGGTATTCCGCCGGCAGGGTGGTCAACTCAAAGTAATGGGTAGCGAAGAGGGTGAAGGCCCGAATCCGTGCCGCCAGTTCGACCCCGCAGGCCCAGGCCAGGGATAGGCCGTCGAAGGTGCTGGTGCCCCTGCCGATCTCGTCCATCAGCACCAGGCTGTGCTCCGTGGCGTTGTGGAGGATGAGGGCCGTCTCCTCCATCTCCACCATGAAGGTGGAGCGGCCGCCCGCCAGGTCATCCGAGGCCCCGATGCGCGAGAAGATGCGGTCTACTGGCCCCAGCCGGACGGCGGCGGCGGGTACATAGCTGCCCGCCAGGGCCATGAGGACGATGAGGGCGGTCTGGCGCATGTAGGTGGATTTGCCGCCCATGTTGGGGCCCGTGACCACCAGCATGCGGCGCTCCGGGTCGAAGCGGACATCATTGGCGACGAAGGGGCGGTCGCTGACCGCCTCCACCACCGGGTGACGGCCCCCGCGGATATCGATGGCGGGCTCCTCGGTCAGTTCCGGTCGGCACCAGTCCAGGGTGCGGGCCCGCTCCGCCAGATTCGCCAGCACGTCCAGGGTGGCGATGGCGGTGGCGGTCGTTTGCAGGACGCTTAACCCGACCCTCAGCCGTTCCAGCAACTCCTCGTAGAGGGCCTTCTCCCGCGCCAGGGAGCGCTCCCGGGCGGACAGCACCTGATCCTCGAAGCGCTTGAGTTCGGGCGTGACATAGCGCTCCGCGCCCTTGAGGGTCTGGCGGCGCACATAGTCCGCCGGTACCTGATCCGCCTGACTGCGGCTGACCTCGATGGCGTAGCCGTGGACCCGGTTGTAGGTGACGCGCAGATTGGCCAGGCCGGAGCGCTCGCGCTCGCGGGTCTCCAGTTCCAGCAGGAAGCGGTCGGCGTTGGTGGAGAGGTCGCGCAGATCATCGAGCTCGGGGTCATAGCCACGGGCCAGGACGCCGCCGTCGCGGATCAGGGCTGGGGGGTGCTCGATCAGGGCCCGCCGCAGCAGCTCCACTACCTGGGGATGGGTGCTGGCCGCCCGGGCCAGGTCCTGGACCAGGGGTGTCTCCCGCGGGGCCAGCAGGACCTGGAGGGCGGGGAGGCGCGCCAGGGAGTCGCGCAGCACCGCCAGGTCCCGTGGCCGGGCGCTGCCCAGGGCGATGCGGGCCAGGATGCGCTCCAGGTCGCCTATGCCGGCCAGTTCCTCCCGGAGGGGCCGCTCGCCTTCGCTTTCCAGCAACTCGGCAATGGCGTCATGGCGCTGGCGCACCAACCCAATAGCGCGCAGGGGTCGCGCCAGCCAGCGCCGTAGCAGCCGGCTGCCCATGGCCGTCACCGTCTGGTCCATGACCCCCGCCAGGCAAGCCTCCGAGCGCTCCGCGAGGCTGCGCTCGATCTCCAGATTGCGCCGGGTGGCGGCGTCCAGGATCACCGCCTCGTCGCGGCTCTCCGTCGTCAGGCCCTGGATATGGGGCAGGGCGGCGCGTTGGGTATCCTTGACGTACTGGAGCAGGCAGCCGGCGGCCCCCACCGCCAGGGGCAAGGCAGCGCAGCCAAAAGCCGTGAGGTTGCGGCTGCCGAACTGGGCGCATAGCAGGCGCTCGCCGCTGTCACGATCGAAGTGCCAGGCCGGCCGACGGCTGATGCCGTGGGCCAGGCCCAGGGCGCCGGGCAGGCGGCTGTCCTCGTCGAACAGTGTCTCCGCCGGGGCCAGGCGGCCGAGCTCGCCCCTTAGGGCCTCTGCGCCCGTCACCTCCATGACGGCGAAACGGCCGCTGGAGACCTCAATCCAGGCCAGGCCGTAAGTGACACCCCTTGGCCCCTCCCAGGTCGCGGCTCCCTGGCGGTCCCCTGGCCCTTCCCCAGGACCTTCCCCAGGACCTGCCCCTTCCGCCACCGCCGCCAGCAGGTTTTCCCGCCGCTCCTCCAGCAGGGCCTCGTCGCTCAGGGTGCCCGGGGTGACGATGCGCGCCACCCGCCGTTCCACCGGGCCCTTGGCCTTGGCGGGGTCGCCCATCTGTTCGCAGAGGGCCACCGCGACCCCCTGGCGCACCAGCTTGGCCAGATAGCCCTCCACCGCGTGATAGGGCACCCCCGCCATGGGGATGGGCGCCCCCCCGGAATGGCCGCGCTTGGTCAAGGTAATATCCAGCAGTCGCGCCGCCCGCTCCGCGTCCTCGAAGAAGAGTTCGTAGAAGTCGCCCATGCGGTAAAAGAGCAGCTTGTCCGGGTGCTCCGCCTTGATGCGCAAATACTGCTGCATCACCGGGGTATGCTTGGGAGCGGAGGGGTCCGTGGCTGGATCCAGGGCAGTATCGGGGGCTGGCGCGGGTTTTTTTATCGACAAGGGGGTAAACCGGAAAGAGGCTGGCCAAAGGGTTGCACCGCCAGCGGCTGCGCGGCAGGCCTATTGAAACACAGTGTGACCTCCCGGGTGGGTACCGGGGGCCTGGCGACGGGATCTGGAAGCGAACCCCGGTCCGCGAGCGGCCAAAAGGCGGGCAAAAAAAAGCGCGACGGGGAAGTCGCGCTAAAAGTTTTTACCACCAAAGGAGGATGGAGGAGTGCCTGAACCACCATAAAGCGCTTCAGAACATCAACAGTTTCTTATATAGCGATGGGCATGTCAAGCTGGATTTTTGTTCAGCCGGATTTTGTTGTGGGACCAGTGCCCCTGGCACCGCTGCCGAAGGACGCATCCATCCCGCTGGCGCGTCTCCCTTCCCACACAAGATCAGGATCGATCGAGATCGTTTCCGGCATCTCAAATATTTTTGTAAGTATCAATTATATTATTAACAATGGGCTAGCGCACAAAATGTCGTATTTGGTGGGTTGACAAGCGCCAGGGACAGGAGGACTCTCGGCCGGGGTGCCGTCGCTGCCCAATGAATACCCGTCTTAACCATCCCGTTATGGAGTGATTCAAGTGAAAATTCTCCCCGCCTCCTGGGTGTCACGGGCCGCCAACCGCAGGGGCGGCCTCATTTTTCTTGTCTCATTCCTCCTCGTGCTCCTGGGTGCCGGCCAGGCGCCCACCCTCGCCGGGCCGCTGGTCCCCGTGGTGACCACGCCGCCCACCGCGCTCGATAGACCCATCGTCGCGGCGCCCACCGCGGCCACTCCCGGTTTCCAGGACCCGGCCCCGGGCCGCCTCCCGCCGGTCGCTCCGCCCCTCGACGTGGCGAATGACCCCAAACTCCTCAATGCCGATACCCTCATGGCGGCTTTTGAGGCGGGTGCCAGCGACACGGCGGTGATCGTCACCCTGCAGCCCACGGCGGAGGCCGCGGAACTCGCCGCCCAATCCGCGTTATCCGCCAATCGCCCCGCGGCCTTGATCCAAGCAGTGGAGGCCCCCGTCTTCTACGACCTCCAGGATCCGGCCATCCGCACCCAGTTGCGCGCCACCGTCTCCCCAGCGGTGGACCAGGCCATCGCCCAACTCCAGCGGCACGGCCTCACCGTCACCCACCGCTTCTCCTATCAATTTGGCTTTGCCGCCCGCGTCACCGCCGCGGCCTTGGAGCAGCTCCTGGCTAATCCCGCCGTTCTGCGCGTCGAGCCGGATGGGGTTTTGGAGCCCCATCTGCGTCAGGGCCTCCCCCTGATGGCCGCCGATACCCCGAGCGGGACCTATGACGGTAGCGGCATGAGCATCGCCATCTGCGATACCGGCATCGACACCGCCCACCCGCGCCTGGGTGGGGGCGGCAGCCCCATCTTCAACGACAAGGTCATCGGCGGTTACGACACCGGCGATGATGACGCCGACCCCCGGCCGAACAGCGCCACCGGCCATCCCCACGGCACCGCCTGCGCCGGTATTGCCGCCGGCGACCTGGGGGACGCTGGCGACTACATCGGCGGGGTCGCCCCCGGCGCCAAGCTCTATGCCATCAAGATTTCCCAAGGTACCGGCGGCTCGGCCTCCGATTCCAGCATGATTGCCGGCTGGGAATGGGCGATCACCCACCAGCATGACGACCCGGCCAACCCCATCCTCATCATCAGCACCAGTTTCGGCGGCGGCGGTTATGCCGCCGCCTGCGACACCGCCGTACCAGCCATGACCACCGCCGCCGCCAATGCGGTGGCCGCGGGCATCACCCTCTTTGCCTCTTCGGGTAATGATGGCTATTGCTCCAGCCTGGCCTGGCCGGCCTGTATTTCCTACGTCAACTCGGTTGGCGCGGTCTATGACGCCAACTTTGGCACCTATACCCCCTGCGTCAATGCGGGCTCTTGCGCCACTAAGATTTCCACCACCGGTTGTGCCACGGGTTACTACGTTGCCGAGAGCACGGTGGCCGATAAGGTGACCGCCTACTCGAATTCCGCCACCTTCCTGACCCTCTTCGCCCCCGCGAACCAGGCCTATACGGCGGACATCGTCGGGACCGGTGGTTACAGCACCGGAGATTTCTACTCAAGCTTTGGTGGCACCTCGGCGGCCTGCCCTTACGCCGCCGGCGCCGCCGCCGTTCTCCAGCATGCCGCCAAGGCCAGGACCGGCAGTTATCTCACCCCCGCCCAGGTAAAAAACTCTCTGACGACTCAAGGCGATACGCTCACCGATGGCAAGGTTACCAGCGTCCAGAAGCCCCGCATTAACCTGGCGCGGGCGGTCGCCGCCTTGCCGACCACCACCACCGTCACCGTTACGGCCTCCGATAACCGCGCGACCGAGGCGGGCCTCACCACGGGCACCTTCACCTTTAGTCGCATGGGCGACACGGGCACCGCCCTGACGCTCAACTACACGGTGACCGGCACCGCCACCAGCGGCAGCGATTACACCGCACTGGGCACCAGCGTCAACTTCGTGGCGGGGGCGAGCACCGCCACCAAGACCGTCAACCCGCTGCAGGATAGCCTGGTGGAAGTCGACGAGACGGTCATTCTGACCCTGGCCACTGATACCGATTACAGTTTGGGCAGTCCGGCCAGCGCCAGCGTGACCCTGACCAGCGACGATCTGGCCAGCTACACCGTCACCGCCACCGCCGGGGCCAACGGCAGCATCAGCCCGGCCAGCCAGACGGTGGCCCATGGCGCCACCACCAGCTTCGCCGTCACGCCCGACACCGGCTACAGCATTGGCACGGTAAGTGGCTGCGAGGGCAGCCTGTCCGGTACCACCTACACCACCGGTCCCATCACCGCCCCCTGCGCGGTCAGCGCCAGCTTTGTCCCGGTGGTCATCACCGTGGCCGCCAGCGACAAAACCGCCACCGAGGCCGGGCTCACCACCGGGCGATACACCTTCACCCGCACCGGCGACACCGCCGCCCTCACCTCGGCTATACCCTGACCTGAACCCCAGCCCGAACTACGCCGTGGGTGGCCCGGCCAGTGCCACGGTGACGATCACCAGCGATGAGCCGGTGACCCAAACCGTCAGCGTCAGCGCCAGCGATGCCAGCGCCACCGAGGCCGACCTGACCACCGGGCGCTACACCTTCACCCGCGCGGGGAGCATTGCCGCCGCCCTGACGGTTAACTATGGCGTCAGCGGCACCGCCACCGCGGGCCGCGACTATACGGCGCTGGGCACCAGCGTCAGCTTCCCGGCCAACGTGGCCAAGGTCACTAAGACGGTTACCCCGCTCCAGGACAGCCGGGTGGAGATCGACGAAAGTATTATCCTGACCTTGGTCGCCGGCACGGGTTATGCCGTGGGGACGTCCGCCAGCGCCATGGTGACCCTGACCAGCGATGACGCCGCCGCTACGGTCAGCGTCAGTGCCGCCGACAGCGAAGCGGGGCTGACCGCTGGCACCTTGAGGAGCGACGAATAGCTCAGGGTGTGCCGCCAAGTCAGAGGTATCCCTTAGCCGCTATCGTCAGACAAAGGGCTCCTGCCTGCCATCCCGCCCCATGAAGGCCGGCAGTGAACCCTGGCGGCGGCGGATGCCCTCCGCCGAGGATTGCCACCAAGGTTTTCCAAGGAACTACCTTGCCCGTTAGGATGGCCGGGTTTGATCCTTAGATAAGCCTGCGCACCATGAACGAGCCCGAATTTTTCAGCCTCCTAGCCGTGATCGGCCATCTGACCATCCAGGCCGCCCTGGTGCTGCGGGCCCTGATGCGTCCGCATCGGGAACCGGCCTCGCGTATCGCCTGGGTCCTGGTCATCCTCGTTTTCCCGGTCATGGGCATCCTGGCCTACCTCCTCCTGGGGGAGACCAGTATCGGTCGGCGGCGGGCGGAACGGCTGCGCCAGACCCTGGCGCGCCTGCCGGATCCCGAGATGGTCGCCGTCCCGCCCGGCGGCGCGGCATGGGTAGGCGAACCGGTCGCCCCGGCGCGCTACCAGCATCTGTTCGACCTTGGCCAGTCCATTACCGGCTTTGCGCCCCGTCGCGGTAACCAGGGCTATCTGGCGGAGGATTCCGACAGTGCCATCGCTGAGCTGGTGGCGGACATTGATGCCGCTCGCCAGCAGGTGCATCTGCTGTTTTACATCTGGCTGCCGGACAAGAATGGCACCCGGGTGGCCCAGGCCCTGATGCGGGCCGCCAGGCGCGGCGTCATCTGCCGGGCCATGGCGGACGACCTGGGCTCGCGGCTGCTGATCCGCTCGGCGCTTTGGGGCCAGATGGCGGCGGCCGGGGTGTCTCTGGGCCGTGCCCTGCCCACCGGCAATCCCTTGCTGGGCTCCCTGCTGGGTCCCCTGCGGGCGGGTGGATCTGCGCAATCACCGCAAGCTGGCCATCATCGATAACCGCATCACCTGGTGCGGCAGCCAGAATTGTGCCGATCCCGCCTTTCTCATCAAGGCCAAATACGGGCCCTGGGTGGATATCCTGGCGCGCTTCGAGGGGCCCATCGCCCGGCAGAATCAGTGGCTCTTCGCCAGCGACTGGATGGCCAACAACGAGGGGGACGACCTGAGCGGGCTGCCGGGCGGGCCCTGGCCTGTCCTCGATGGGGGCTTTGTCGCCCAGGCCATGGGCACGGGTCCCACGGTCCGCAATGCCGCCATGCCCGAGCTGTTCGCGACCTTGATGTTCGCCGCGCGCCGGGACCTGACCATCACGACCCCCTACTATGTCCCTAACGAATCCATGCAAGCCGCCCTCTGTGCCTGCGCCCGCCGCGGGGTGAAGACGCTGATCATCCTCCCCGCCCGCAACGATTCCTGGGTCGTGGCCGCCGCCAGTCGCAGCTATTACGCCGATTTGCTAGAGGCCGGGGTCGAGATTTACGAGTTCCTGGGCGGCCTGCTGCACGCCAAGACCATCACCCTCGATGGCGAGATCGCCCTCATCGGTTCCGCCAACATGGATCGCCGTAGCTTCGATCTCAACTACGAGAACAATGTCCTGATCCGGGACGAGGCCCTCACCGCGGCGATCCGCCAGCGCCAGGAGCACTATATCGCCCAGTCCCAGCCCATCACTCAGGAGCAGGTCGCGGCCTGGAGCGGGTGGCGCCAGCTCTGGAACAACACCATCGCCACCCTGGGCCCCGTCCTCTAGGCCTGGCCGGGGCCGCCAGCCTGGAGCCGCTTGATGAAGACCTTGGAATTGCGCTGATAGTTGTAGAGGACCTGCTTGGCCATGGGCAGGTCCGTTAGGCGGGCGGGTTCGAAGCCGCGCTCCCGAAACCAGTGGGCGGTCTGGGTGGTGAGGACAAAGAGGCGACTGATGCCGCGCTGGCGGGCCAGGTCCTCCATGCGCTCCAGGAGCAGGGCACCCCGGCCGCGATTGCGGTATTCCGGGTTGACGGCCAGGCAGGCGAGTTCGGCCATGCCCTCCGCCGGGTAGCCGTAAAAGGCGGCGCAGGCGCTGGCCATGCCGTCGCGCTCCATCAGGAAGAAGCGGTCGATCTCGGTCTCCAGGCGCTCGCGGGAGCGGCGCACCAGGGCACCGGACTCCTCCAGGGGCCGCAGTAGCTCCAGGATGCCGGCGACGTCGTCGATGCGGGCCGGACGCAACTCCTCGAAGGGGAGGTCGGTGATGAGGGTGCCCACGCCATCGCGGGTGAAGAGCTCGCGGAGGAGGGCGCCATCCAGGCAACGCGGGACGAGATGGACGCGTTTGACCCCCTGGATGCAGGCATCGGCGCCGGCGCGCAGGGCCTGGGCCAGATCCCCCGCGAGACGGGTATCGGTCTCCAGCAACCCCGCCACCTCCCGGCTGAGGATATTGGAGACGAGCTGGCCGTTGGCATCGGTCAGGCCCTCCTCTTCCTCCAGCAGGAAGATCAGCTTATCGGCCTGGAGGGCAATGGCCGCCGAGCGGGCCACGTCCGCCGCGCTCAGGTTGAAGACCTCCCCCGTGGGGGAATAGCCGATGGGCGGCATCAGGGCCACGGCACCGTCGTCCAGCCGCTGCTGGAGGGCGTCGCGGTCGATGCGACGCACCACACCGGTGTGCAGATAATCGACCCCGTCCAGGACCCCCAGGGGCTTGGCGGTAACGAAGTTGCCGGAGGCGACGGGGATGCGCACCCCGGCCATGGGGGAGTTGGCCAGGCCCTGGGAGAAGAGGGCCTCGATCTCCACCCGCAGGCTGCCCGCGGCCTCCTTGACGCTGGCCAGGGCCTCGGCGTCGGTGACGCGCAGGCCCTTGACATAGCGAAAGCCGGCGCCGCGCCGCGCCAGGCTGGCCTGGATCTGCGGGCGGGCGCCGTGGACCAGGACCAGGCGGATACCCAGGCCATGGAGGGTGGCCAGGTCATGGACCAGGTCGCGAAAACCCTTGTCGGCCACCGCCTCGCCCCCGAAGGCGATGACGAAGGTGCGCCCGCGATGGGCATGGACATAGGGCGTGGCGTGGCGGAACCAGTGCACGAAGCCATCGGCGGCGGGCTCCGCGTCCGGACCCCGTGGGGGAGAACTCTGGGGGTGGTTGGGAGTGGTCATTCGATGCCCAGCTTGGCCAAACGATAACGGAGCGCTCGCAGACTCATCCCGAGCTGCCGGGCGGCGGCGGTGCGGTTCCAGTGGTTGTCCTCCAGGGCGCGCTGGATGGCCTGGCGCTGGATCTGGCCCAGGGAGTCTTCCAGGGAGACATCGGCTACCCGCGACTCCAGGGGGTCGCCGCCGACCGGGGCGGGTGCCTCGGGGGCCAGGGGCTCGGGAAGATAGAGGTCCGTCGCCTCCAGGGTATCGCCATCGGCCAGGGCCAGGGCACGCTCTAGCACATTCTCCAGTTCCCGGACATTGCCGGGGAAGGCATAACGCGCGAGGGCGGCGAGGGCCGCTGCCGTCAATCGCGGTGCCGCCTGGCCGTTCTGGTGGGCGATACGGGCGAGGAAGTGTTCCGCCAGCAGCGGAATGTCGCCGGTGCGCTCGCGCAGGGGCGGCAGGCGCAGCTCGATGACGTTGATACGATAGAAGAGGTCCTGGCGGAAGCGGCTGCTGGCCACCTCGGCCGCCAGATCGCGGTGGGTGGCGCTGATCAGGCGCACATCGATGGGAACCTCCAGTTGTCCGCCGACCGGTCGTGCCTTCTTTTCCTGGAGGACGCGCAGCAGCTTGACCTGGGCGGGCAAGGGCAGATCGGCCACCTCGTCGAGGAAGAGGGTTCCCCCATCCGCAGCCTTAAAGAGGCCCGGGTTGTCGGCGATGGCGCCGGTGAAGGCGCCCTTGCGATGGCCAAAGAGTTCGCTTTCCACCAGGTCCGGGGGGATGGCGCCACAGTTGACCGGCACGAAGGGGGCACTGGCGCGGGGCCCCAGCAGGTGGATCAGGCGCGCGGCCAATTCCTTGCCCGTGCCACTCTCGCCGCTGACATAGACGGGGGCCTGGTTGCGTGCCAGTTTGGCGATCAAGCGGCGCAATTCGACCATGGCGGGGGATTTGCCCAGCAGGGCCGGGTGGTCCTGGGGGGTCCCCTCCTCGGCCAGGGTCGTGCGCAACCGCAGGGCTGCCGCCACCAGTCGGCGCAGGACCTGCAGGTCCACCGGCTTGGAGACGAAATCGAAGGCGCCGGCCTTCATGGCCGCGACAGCGCTGTCCATGCTGCCATGGGCCGTGATCATGGCCACCGGCAGCTGGGGGAACTGGCTGGCGATCTGGCGCACCAGATCAATGCCGTCGCCATCGGGCAGACGCATGTCCGTCAGGCAGAGGTCGAAGGTCTCGGTCGCCAGGTAGCGCCGCGCCGCCGCCAGGTCCGGCGCCGCGCGGCAGTCGATCCCCATTCGCGACAGGGTGATGCGTAGGAGTTCCAGGATGTCCTGTTCATCATCGACGACAAGGGCGCGGGCTGGGATCATAAGCGGGTCAGGGGGTAATCATCGTGGAAATTACCCACTATTATGCGGCCTTGCGGCCGCCTCTGACGAGAGGGAAGGCATGGGCCGCCCCAGGCCCCGAGGCCTGGACGTCGCCGGGGGCATCAGGCCGCCGGAGGCAAACTTAGATGGAAGCTGTTGCCACCCCCCGGCATCGCCCGGTATTCAAGGGCGATGCCGTTGGTGGTGGCGAGTTCTAGGGCGATATAAAGACCGAGTCCCGTACCGCTGGCGCTGGTAGTGAAGAAGGGGGTGAACATCTCCCGAGCGATCTCGGGGTCGATGGGATCCCCCTCGTCGCGGATCTCGATGAAGGCCCCCGCCGTGGCCGGCAGCCGGCCAGCGCTTAGGAAGATGCGCGCGGGCTGGCCGGCGGTCCGGGCGTATTTGATGGCGTTATCGCAGAGATTGGCCAGAATTTGATGCAGGTGTCCGGCATTGACCCGGGCCGGCGGGGTATCAGTGGCGATATGGACTTGGAAGCCTTCAGTTGGCAACTGGCGGGACTCCAGCAATTCCGCATGGAGTTCCTCCCGGAGCCAGAGGCCCAGGTCGATGGTTTGGAGCTCGGGCGGGTGGCCCCGGGAGAGCTGCAGAACGCTTTCGACAATACCGTCGATCCGGCCGCTGTTACGCTGGATGATGGTCAGCAGATGCTGGTCTTCCTCCCCAAGATTCGGTGATTCCGCCAGGAGTTGACTGGCGTGCTTGACTGCGCTTAGGGGGTTGCGGATGTTGTGGGCGATGCTGGCTGTCAGGCGCCCCAGGGCCGCCAGCTTGATCTGCTGGGCCTCCTGGAGCAGGGCGCGTTTGTCGCGCAGAAACAGCAGCAGGGCGCCCTGGGGGTCATGACCAAGCTCGAGATAGCTGGCCTCGATGTCGCGTTCCCCGACCCGCACGCTGGAGCCTGGCGGTTGGCTGGGCTCCCGCGCGGGGGGGGGCTGGCCGAGGGTCGCCACCAGCCAGGTGGCCAGTTCCGGCGCGACCTTGGCCAGTGGCTGGCCCACGGCGTCCGGGGTGCCTAGGAGTTCTGCGGTGGCCTGGTTGCCGAGCCGGATGCGCCGGGCTTCGTCGATGACCAGCACCCCGGTGCTCATGCGCTGGATGATGAAGGCGTTGAGCTTGGAAAGGTCGTCGATATCAACCTGACGACTGGCGGCAAGGCGTTCCGCCGCCTGGATGCGCCGGTAGAGAACATGGGCCAGGAGGGCGACCATGAAGTAGGTAGCGCCCAAGAGGCCCGCCTGGGTGAAGCCATCCTTCGGACCCAGGCCGGAGAGTTGGGCATTGATCTGCACGGCCATGACGCCGGTGGTGGCGAAGGCGGCGAAGAGCAGCGAGAGTCGCCCCTCCATGAGCAGGGCGCCGACGGCCACGGCGATCGCCATCGGCAGACCGAAGCTGCCCTCGACGCCGCCACTGTGGTGCATGAGGAGGGAGAAGGCCAGGATGTCGATAAAGACCCCGGTCTGGATCAGGGTCGCTTTTTCGCCAAGGCGCCAACGGGTCAATATCAGGCCCAGCAGGGCCAGACCCAGATAGGCGAAGACGATGGTGATGCTCCAGGAGGTCTGGTAAAAGTCTCCGATTAGTTGCTCCAGGGTGGGTACAAAGAGCAGGAGGCAAAGATCGAAGGCCAGGACCAGGCGAAAGAGACTGAACCAGGTCATGGCCCGCCAGCTCGGATAGGCGTCGCTCTCCGGGCCGGGCTGCGTCTGGGGCGGGGGGGGAGGGGCGGATATGGTCATCTCGGATTCGCTTGTTGCACCGCGGGAATGAGGGTTGGTAATCCGCTGGGGATTGGTCGAAAATAGCTCGGGCCACTATGACGGCCTGCCGGTCCAGCCGCAAGGGTTACCACAATAGGGCAGGGCGGAAGACGCGGACCCGGGTATCCGGGGCGCGGCCATCCCGACCCGAGCCAACCACCAAAATCCAGGTACAGGGGCATTAGTCAATGAATTTACATGAATATCAGGCAAAGGGCCTGTTTGCGCGGTATGGCATCCCGGTGCCGCGCAGCCTGACGGTCGCCTCGGCCAGCGAGGCGCGGGCGGCCACCGATGAATTGGGTGGCGAGCGCTGGGTGGTCAAGGCTCAGGTCCACTCCGGGGCGCGCGGCAAGGCGGGCGGCGTGGTGCTGACCGAGAGTCTCGAGCAGGTGGAACGGGAAACCGAGCGCCTCGTCGGCACCCGGCTCAAGACCCACCAGACGGGCCCCGAGGGCCTGCCTATCGGCCAGGTCCTGATCGAGACTCCCACCGACAGCGTGCGCGAGCTGTATCTTGGCGCCCTGGTGGATCGCGAGGCCAAGCGCGTGGTCATCATGGCCTCGGCGGACGGCGGCATGGACATCGAGGAGGTGGCGGCCAAGACCCCGGAGCGCATCCTGACCACCCATGTCCATCCGGCGGTGGGTCTCATGGGCTGGCAGAGCCGCAAGATCGGCTTTGGCCTGGGCCTGGAGCCGGATCAGGTCAAGGCCCTGGGCAAGGTCATGCAGGGCCTGTACCAACTCTTCATCGACTGCGATGCCAGCCTGGTGGAGATCAACCCCCTGGTGGTGACCCCGGCCGGCCATCTCATGGCCCTCGACGCCAAGCTCAACCTGGATGACAACGCCCTCTACCGGCATCCGGACCTGGTGGCGATGCGCGATATCAGCCAGGAGGATGCCCGCGAGGCCCTGGCCAAGGAGCATGACCTCAATTACATCAGCCTGGACGGCAACATCGGCTGCATGGTCAATGGCGCCGGCCTGGCCATGGCGACCATGGACCTGGTCCAGCTCCATGGCGGCTCGCCCGCCAACTTCCTGGACGTCGGCGGTGGCGCCACGGCGGCGCGGGTGGCCGTGGCCTTCAAGCTCATCCTCTCCGACGACAAGGTCCAGGCCGTGCTGGTCAACATCTTTGGCGGCATCGTGCGCTGCGACCTGATCGCCGAGGGCATCATCCAGGCGGTGCGAGAGGTCCAGGTCAAGGTCCCCGTGGTGGTGCGCCTGGAAGGCACCAACGCCGAGCAGGGCCTGGCCCTCTTGGCGGCCAGCGACCTGGCCATCACCACCGCCGCCAGCCTGAGCGAGGCCGCCGACCAAGTCGTCGCCGCCGCTGGCGTCCAGCATTAAAGGGAGAAGCAGACATGAGCGTATTGGTTGACAAGCACACCCGTGTCATTTGCCAGGGCTTTACCGGCAAGCAGGGCACCTTCCACAGTGAACAGGCCATCGCCTACGGCACCCAGTTGGTGGGCGGCGTCACCCCGGGCAAGGGCGGCACCCAGCACCTCGACCGCCCCGTCTTCGACACGGTCCAAGATGCCGTGCGCGAGACCGGGGCCAACGCCACCATGATCTATGTCCCGGCGGCTTTCGCCGCCGACGCCATCCTGGAGGCGGCGGACGCGGGCATCGGTGTCATCGTCTGCATTACCGAGGGCATCCCGGTCCTCGACATGCTCAAGGTTAAGGCCGCCCTGGCGGTGAGCGACAGCGTCCTGATCGGGCCCAATTGCCCCGGCATCATCACCCCCGGCGCCTGCAAGATCGGCATCATGCCCGGCAGTATTCACGAGCCGGGTCGCGTGGGCATCGTCTCCCGCTCCGGCACCCTGACCTACGAGGCGGTCTTCCAGACCACCAACGTCGGACTGGGCCAGAGTACCTGTATTGGTATCGGCGGCGATCCCATCAACGGTATGGACTTCATTGCCTGCCTGGAGCGCTTCCAGGCGGATGACCAGACCGAGGGCGTCATCCTGGTCGGGGAGATCGGCGGCGGCGCCGAAGAGGCCGCTGCCGATTTCATCAAGGACCATGTCAACAAGCCGGTAGTGGCCTACATCGCCGGCGTCACCGCCCCCTCTGGCAAGCGCATGGGCCATGCCGGCGCCATCATCACCGGGGGCAAGGGCACCGCCGCCGGCAAGTTCGCCGCCCTGGAGGCGGCCGGCGTCGCCATCGTCCGTTCGCCCGCCGCCATGGGGCAACGGATGGCGGAACTGCTGGCCTGATCCCGAGCGCGGATCGCTCCCTGCCAATCCGGG
The DNA here is from genome assembly GCA_016714645.1 of Chromatiaceae bacterium. Classification (NCBI taxonomy): domain Bacteria; kingdom Pseudomonadati; phylum Pseudomonadota; class Gammaproteobacteria; order Chromatiales; family Chromatiaceae; species Chromatiaceae bacterium. The sequence goes on from JADKCI010000002.1 coordinate 855,634, forward strand.
GCCGCTTGATGCGGTCTGGTGCCTTGGCCAGGGAGGGCCAGGGATGCCTGGGGGTGGGACTCAGTCATGGTTGAAACCTCGAGACCCTTGGGTAACAGGGGGTGGACCTGGTCCTCGGGGGTCGCCGTGGCTATCGACGCCTTTCCTCGGCTTGATTAAACTGACGGCCTCTCTGAAATCCCCTGGATCATCCCCATGCGCCGAGTCGTCTTCAACCAGAAAGGGGGCGTGGGCAAGTCCACCATCGCCTGCAACCTGGCCGCCATCAGCGCGTCGCGGGGTCGGCGGACCCTCCTGGTCGATCTGGATCCGCAGGCCAACGCCTCCCATTACCTGCTGGGTGCGGCCCTGGAGGAGCAGCAAAAAACCCTGGCCGGCTTTTTTGACGACATTCTGGCCTGCCGGGTTTTCGGCGCCAAACCCAGCGAGTACCGGGTGCCGACCCGCTTTCCCAACCTGGCCGTCATGCCCGCCGATCCCCGCCTGGAAGAACTCCAGATCAAGCTGGAATCGCGCTATAAGATGTACAAGCTCCGCGAGGCGCTCGATACCCTCAAGGACGTGGACGAGATTTTTATCGATACCCCGCCGGCCTTGAATTTTTTCACCCGCTCGGCGCTGATTGCCGCCAATAGCTGTCTGATACCCTTTGACTGCGATGATTTTTCCCGCCGCGCCCTCTATGCCCTGATGGACAGTGTCCGCGAGGTCCAGGAGGATCACAATCGCAACCTGCGCATCGAGGGTATCGTGGTTAACCAGTTTCAGTCCCGCGCCAATCTGCCGGTGCGGCTGGTCGAGGAATTACGCGCGGAGGGCCTGCCGGTCCTGGACGCCTTCCTGTCGTCCTCGATCAGGATTCGTGAATCCCATTCCCAGTCCCTGCCGATGATCCATCTCGATCCCCGGCACAAGCTCAGCCGGGAATTCGAGGCCCTCTACGACCTGCTGACCGGCTGATCCCGGATGCCGCCAGACCGATCGATAACCTCATGAAATCCCAAATGCGCCTGATCATTGGCATCTCGGGCTCCTCTGGCGTCATCTATGGTATCCGCCTCCTGGAGACTCTGCGGGCCATGCCTGAGGTGGAGACCCACCTGGTCATCAGTCAGGGCGCCAAATTGAACATAGCGCTGGAGACGAGTTGGAAGCCCAGGGAGGTGGAGGCCCTGGCGGACCGGGTCTATAGCGACGCGGACCTGGCCGCGCCCATCAGCAGCGGCTCCTTCCGCACTGGGGGCATGATCATAGCGCCCTGTTCCATCAAGACCCTGTCCGGGGTGGTTAATTGCTACGCCGATAACCTGGTGGCGCGCGCCGCGGATGTGGTCCTCAAGGAGGGCCGGCGTCTGGTCCTGGTCCCGCGCGAGTCGCCCCTGCATGTGGGCCATACCCGGCTGCTGCACGCGGCGGCGACCATGGGCGCCATCATTTGCCCGCCCATGCCCGCCTTCTACAACGCGCCCAAGACCATTGACGACCTCATCGATCATACGGTCGGCCGTCTCCTCGACCTCTTCGATCTCGATAGCGGCCGGGTCCGGCGCTGGGAGGGGCCGACCGCCAGACTGGATGAGGATTCCGGCCTATCCGGAATGGCGTAGAATTGTCCCAGGTTCGTGGCGCGCGTCCGCGGGCCGCCCCCCTAAACCAGGAGAAGAAATCCTGGGGTCGGCGGCGGAAACTAGCAGATCCTGGTCCCGAAGGGGGCAGCCCATGGGTACAAGCCCGAGGAAAGGTGTGTCATGACGACCGAATCCAGGTCTCCCGCCGTCAGTCTTGATCGCCGCCGCGCCGGGGTCCTGCTCCACATCACCTCCCTGCCCGGGCCTGGACCCTGTGGCTGTTTGGGGGCCCAGGCCCGGGCCTTTATCGATTGGCTGGCCGCCTGCGGCATGAGCGTCTGGCAGATGTTGCCGGTGGGCCCGACCCTGAGTGACCGCTCGCCCTACCAGAACAGCTCGACCCACGCGGGCGACCCCTTACTGATCGATCTGGAACCCCTGGTGGCCGCCGGTTGGCTTCCCGAATCGCCGGCCGATGAGGGTATCGCCGCCAAGACGATGGCCCTGGCGCAAGCCTGGAGGGGCTTTCAGGCGCGGGCCACGGACGAGGAGCGCCAGGCCCTGGCGGCCTTCGCTCATGAGAATGGCTATTGGTTGCCGGACTATGTGCTGTTTCGCACCCTCGGCGAGGAGCGCCAGGCGGTCTGGTGGCAGTGGCCGGTCACGCTGCGGGATCGCAAATCCCAGGCCCTGAACCAGGCCCATACCCGGCTGGCGCCGCAGATCCAGGGGATTGTCTTCGAGCAGTTCCTGTTTTTCAGCCAATGGCAAGGGTTACGGGCCTACGCGGCGGCGCGGGGCATCAAGCTGTTTGGCGATATGCCCATCTTCGTCGCCCAGGACAGCGCCGAGGTCTGGGCGCATCCCCAGGACTTCGACCTCAATCCCGATGGCAGTCCCCGGGTCGTCGCCGGGGTCCCGCCAGACTATTTCTCCGCCACGGGTCAACGTTGGGGTAATCCCCTCTATCGTTGGGAGCGGATGGAGGCCGAGGGTTTCCGCTTCTGGCTGGACCGGGTCCGTACCCAGTTGCGCCTCTTTGACATGATCCGTATCGACCACTTTCGTGGCTTCGAGGCCTATTGGGAGATACCCGCCGAGGAGGATCACGCTATCCATGGGCGGTGGGTGAAGGCCCTGGGCGACGAACTCTTCGAACGCTTGCATCAGCGTTTTGGCAAGCTCCCCTTCATCGCCGAGGACTTGGGCTTCATTACCCCGGAGGTCGAGAATCTGCGCCGCAAGTATCGCTATCCCGGCATGAAGATCCTCCAGTTTGCCTTTTCAGGGGGCGCGGACAATCCCTATTTACCCTTCCACCATGATCGCGATTGCGTGGTCTATAGCGGTACCCACGACAACGATACGAGTCTGGGCTGGTACCTGGCCCTGACCGCCGAGGACAGTGCCCGGGTGGATGAGTTTCTGGGTTACCCCACCGAGCCCATGCCCTGGCCCCTGATCCGCGCTGCGCTCGCCTCGCGGGCCTATTTGGCCATCCTGCCCATGCAGGACCTCCTGGCCCTGGATGGCGACCATCGTATGAATGTCCCTGGCACCGCCGAGGGCAACTGGACCTGGCGCTTCTCCTGGGACTTGATTCCCACGGACCTGAGCGACAGGGTGCGGCGGATGGTCGGGATCTACGGGCGGTGAGGCCCTCCTATTTAACCCTCATTCCTGGCTCGGCCCCGGCATCCGGGGCGAGCAGGAAGATGTCCTGGCCGCCGGGCCCGGCGGCCAGGACCATGCCCTCCGAGACCCCAAAACGCATTTTGCGTGGCGCCAGGTTGGCGACCATGACCGTAAGGCGCCCCTCCAGGTCCTTGGGATCGTAGGCGGAGCGGATGCCGGCGAAGACGGCGCGGGTCTCGCCGCCCAGGTCGAGCAGAAGGCGGATCAGCTTGTCGGAGCCCGCCACTAGGCTGGCCTCCCGGATCAGGGCAATGCGCAGATCGACCTTGGCGAAGTCTGGGAACGCGATGGGATCGGCGATGGGGTCGCGGCTCAGGTGACCTTCGGTGTGGATCTCATGGGGCTTGGTCTTCTTGACATCCCGAGCGGCCAGATCCTCCTTGCTGGCATTTAGCATGGCCTCGATCTGCTTGGGATCGATCCGGGTCATGAGGGGCGTGAACTCGCCAATCTCATGGCCGAGCAGGGGTTGGGCCAGGTCCGACCAGGTCGGGGCCGGGATGCGCAGGAAGGCTGCTGCGGCCGCGGCAGTGCCGGGCAGGACCGGGCTCAGGTAGCCCATGAGCACCCGGAAGAGGTTGAGCCCCAGGGAGCAGATGGCCTGGAGCTCGCCCTCCCGGTCCGGGGCCTTGGCCACCACCCAGGGGGCCTTTTCGTCGATCCATTGGTTGGCGCGGTCGGCGAGGGCCATGATCTCGCGGGTGGCGCGGCTGAACTCGCGGCGCTCGTAGGCCTCGGCGATGGATGATCCGGCGGCGATGAAGTCGGCGAACAGGCCCGGTTCCATCAGGCTGGCCGTCAGCCGGCCCGCGAAGCGCTTGGTAATGAAGCTGGCGCAGCGGCTGCCGATGTTCACCACCTTTCCCACCAGATCCGCGTTCACCCGCAGGGTAAAGTCCTCCAGGTTGAGGTCGATATCCTCGACGTTGGGGCCCAACTTGGCGGCAAAGTAATAACGCAGGTACTCGGGGTTGAGGTGGTCGAGGTAGGTGCGGGCGCGGATGAAGGTCCCGCGGGACTTGGACATCTTTTGGCCGTCGACGGTGAGGAAGCCGTGGGCCAGGACCGCCGTGGGGGGGCGGAAGCCGGCGCCATGCAGCATGGCGGGCCAGAAGAGGGCGTGGAAATAGACTATGTCCTTGCCGATGAAGTTGTAGAGCTCGGCGGTCGAGTCCGCCCGCCAGAAGTGGTCGAAATCCAGGCCCGGGGTGCGGTCGCAAAGGTTCTTAAAGCTGGCCATGTAGCCGATGGGGGCATCCAGCCAGACATAAAAGAATTTGCCCGGGTGATCGGGGATCTCGAAGCCAAAGTAGGGGGCGTCGCGGGAGATGTCCCATTCCTGGAGCCCGGTATCGAACCACTCGTCCAGTTTGTTGGCGATCTCCTTTTGCAGGGCGCCGCCCCGGGTCCAGTCCCGGAGCATGGCCTCGAAATCACCGAGGCGGAAAAAGTAATGATCGGATTCGCGCTGCTCGGGCTTGGCACCGGAGATGGCGGAGGTGGGATTCCTGAGGTCCGCCGGGGAATAGCTGGCGCCACAGGCCTCGCAGTTGTCGCCGTACTGGTCCGCCGCCCCGCACTTGGGGCATTCGCCCTTGATGAAGCGGTCCGGCAGGAACATCCGTTCCACTGGGTCGTAGGCCTGGGTGATAGTCCGCCTGGCGATGTGACCCTGGTCCCGGTTGCGCTCGTAGATGAGGTTGGCAAAGTGGTGATTTTCCGGGGAGTGGGTGGAGTGGTAGTTGTCGAAGCCGATACGGAAGGCGGCGAAATCCGCCTGGTGCTCCAGGGCGACCCGGGCGATGAGTTCTTCCGGGGCTATGTCCTCCTGGCGGGCCCGGAGCATGATGGGGGTGCCGTGGGCGTCGTCGGCGCAGACGTAGTAGCAACGGTGACCGCGCATCTTCTGAAACCGCGCCCAGATGTCCGTCTGGATGTATTCCACCAGGTGGCCGATATGGATGGGGCCATTGGCGTAGGGGAGGGCGCTGGTGACCAGGATGTTTCTGTTGTCGTTCATGCTGCGGTTACTTTGGCTGCTGGGGGGTGGGCCGCGGGTGTCTCGTCGCCAGCGGGCGAGGCGGGACGAGGAGCGCATTATGGGGCATGAGGGGCCATTTCGGGCGCGCCCCGGGCTTGAAATTCAGATGGCAAAGACCAAATTGGCCCCAACGCACAGCCTTACTCAGCCGCTTGGCGATTCATTCCACCCTAACCCTTACATCGATCCCGAAACCCGGCCTGAAATCCGGGTCCAGCCCCGCGGGGCGTCGGGAGCGGGCCCCCCTAACGGAGTACTCCATGTCAGAAGTCACGAAAGCATCCATCGAAGCCGCCATCAAGACCTACATCGAGCCCAGCCTGGGCCGTGACCTGATCGGTGCCGCTTGCGTCAAGGGGATCGAGATCGAGGGTGGCAATGTCAAGGTCGGCGTCCTCCTCGGCTTTCCGGCCAAGGGTGTGGTCGAGGTGATCGCCGCCGCCCTGCGGGAACGGATCGCGGCGGTCCCGGGCGTCACCTCCGCCGAGGTGGCGGTAACCTGGAAGGTCGTCGCCCACTCCGTCCAGAAGTCCCTCAAGCCCATCGATAACGTCAAGAACATCATCGCCGTCGCCTCCGGCAAGGGTGGTGTGGGCAAATCCACCACCGCCGTCAACCTGGCCCTGGCCCTGTCCGCCGAGGGCGCCCGGGTCGGTATCCTGGACGCCGATATCTATGGCCCCTCCCAGCCGCGCATGCTCGGCATCTCCGGCCGGCCCGAGTCCAATGATGGTAACAGCCTGGAGCCCATGAACGCCTATCACCTCCAGGCCATGTCCATTGGTTTCCTCATCGACGAGGAGACCCCCATGATCTGGCGTGGCCCCATGGTGACCCAGGCCTTGGAGCAGTTGCTCAACGATACCAACTGGGCGGACCTCGATTATCTGGTCATAGATCTGCCGCCGGGCACCGGCGACACCCAGTTGACCCTGGCCCAGAAGGTGCCCGTCTCCGGCGCCGTCATCGTCACCACACCTCAGGATATTGCCCTGCTGGATGCCCGCAAGGGCCTCAAGATGTTCCAGAAGGTGGAGGTGCCAGTACTGGGCATCGTCGAGAACATGAGCACCCACATCTGCTCCCAGTGTGGTCACGAGGAGCACATCTTCGGGTCCGGTGGTGGCCAATCCATGGCCGACCAATATGGCATCGATCTCCTCGGCTCCCTGCCGCTGGACATCGCCATCCGCGTTGAGACTGATAGCGGTAAGCCCACGGTTGTGGCCCAGCCCGAGTCTCGTATCACCGAGATTTACCGCGAGATCGCCCGCAAGACGGCAGCCAAGCTGTCCCTCCAGGCCAAGGATTACGCCGCCAAGTTCCCGCGCATCGTGATCCAGAACAATTGATCGGTTCGGAATGGTCCCGGCGATCGAGATAGAGGCCTATTGCGACGCCCTACTGGGGTCGCGGGACTTTGATGACTACTGTCCCAATGGGCTTCAGGTCGAGGGCACCCGGCCCATTCGTCGCCTGGTCTCCGGCGTGACGGCCAGCCTGGCCCTGATCGAGGCGGCCAGCGCGGCGGAGGCGGATGCCATCCTGGTCCATCATGGCTGGTTCTGGAAGGGGGAGGCCCCCTGCCTGACCGGCCTCAGGGGCCGCCGGGCGCGGGCCCTGATGGCGTCGGGGGCCAGTCTCCTTGCCTATCACCTGCCCCTGGATGCCCATGGGGAGTTGGGTAATAACCGCCAGTTGGCCCGGTTGCTGGGTATCGCGGCCCCGGAGCCTACCGGGGCTGGCCGTGGTCTGGTATGGCGCGGCCAACTGGCCCGGCCTTTGTCGGGAGATGCCTTTGCCGAGCAGGTGGCGGTCGCTCTCGGGCGGCCGCCTTTGCATATCCCGGTACGGAACCGCCCCCTGGCATCAATTGCCTGGTGCAGCGGTGCCGCCCAGGGCTTTATCGAGGAGGCGGCGGCCCTGGGCATCGATGCCTACCTCAGCGGCGAGATCTCCGAGCAGACTACCCACCTAGCCAGGGAACTGGGCATCGATTATTTCGCCGCCGGTCATCACGCCACGGAGCGCCTGGGGGTCCAGGCCTTGGGCGCGCACCTGGCGGCTTACTTCGGCCTTGAGCACCATTTTCTGGACATCGACAACCCGGCCTGAGGGGGCCGGGACTCGGCCCCTACCCCAAAATTACCTATTACCATCCCAAGGCATACCTTGACCCATTGGGGACGATGGGTGAGAATTCCCCGTCGGTTTTCGTTGCTTCGACGGAGTGGGATTTTTGCCTTCTCGAACGGGTGCCGTTTCCATCGCGGAGGCGAACCCGCCGAGTCAACCGGGGGTTGTAATAAAAGATGAGCGCACAAGGCGTTGACAAGAACCGGCGGCGCGTATTAATCGCCGCTACTAGCGTGGTTGGGGCCGTGGGCGCTGGCTTTGTAGCCGTCCCCTTCCTCAGCTACTGGAATCCCAGCGCCAAGGCCCGCGCGGCCGGCGCTCCCGTCGAGGCGGATATTGGCAAGCTCGAGCCGGGTGCCCTGCTGCGCGTCAAGTGGCGCGGCAAGCCCGTCTGGATCGTCAGCCGTACCGAACCCATGCTGGCCAGCCTGCCCGAGCTCAATGCGTCCCTGACGGACCCGAACTCGACCGTACCCCAGCAGCCCCTCTACTGTCAGAACGAACACCGCTCCATCAAGCCCCAGTATCTCGTAGCCATCGGCATCTGCACCCACCTGGGGTGCTCACCGACCTACCGACCCGACGTCGCCCCCGATGATTTAGGTCCCAAATGGCTGGGCGGGTTTTTCTGCGCCTGCCACGGTTCCCGCTTCGACTTGGCTGGCCGGGTCTTCAAGGGTTCGCCAGCCCCTACCAATCTGGTCATTCCCAAGCATAAATTCGTGTCCGATTCCGTCATAGTGGTGGGTGAAGACGGAGGAGCCGCCTGATGAGCACTGAAACCACATCCCCGGGCTTCCTCGGCTGGGTTGACAAGCGCTTTCCCCTGACCAAGGTCTGGAACGAGCATCTTGCCCAGTACTATGCCCCCAAGAATTTCAATTTCTGGTATTTCTTTGGCTCCCTGGCCATGCTGGTGCTGGTCATCCAGCTTCTGACCGGGATCTGGCTGGCCATGAACTACAAGCCCTCGGCGACGGAGGCCTTCGCCTCCGTCGAGTACATCATGCGCGATGTCAACTGGGGCTGGCTGATCCGCTACATCCACTCCACCGGGGCCTCGGCCTTTTTCATCGTCGTTTATCTCCACATGTTCCGGGCCCTGATGTACGGCTCTTACCGTAAGCCCCGCGAGCTGCTCTGGATCCTCGGCATCGTTATCTATCTGGCCATGATGGCCACGGCCTTCTTTGGCTACCTGCTGCCCTGGGGCCAGATGTCCTATTGGGGTGCCCAGGTCATCGTCAACCTCTTCGCCGCCGTCCCCAGCGTGGGCGAGGACCTCTCGGTGTGGGTGCGGGGTGATTACGTTATCTCCGATACCACCCTCAACCGCTTCTTTGCTTTCCACTTCGTGGTGCCCTTCCTGCTGGCGGCCCTGGTCTTCATCCACATCGTGGCCCTGCACAAGGTGGGCTCCAACAACCCCGATGGCATTGAGATCAAAGAGAAAAAGGACGCGAACGGCATCCCCCTGGATGGCATTCCCTTCCACCCCTACTACACGGTCAAGGATATTGCCGGCATAGCCGTTTTTCTCGCTTTCTTCTCGGTTATCGTCTTCTTTATCCCGGACTTTTTCGGCCTCTTCCTGGAAGGTCCGAACTTCCAGCCGGCCAACCCCCTGCAGACCCCGGCGCATATCGCCCCGGTCTGGTATTTCACCCCCTTCTACGCCATGTTGCGGGCCGTGCCGCCCATGTTTGGTTCCCAGTTCCCTGGCGTCGTGGTCATGTTTGGGGCCATCATCATCATGTTCTTCCTGCCCTGGCTGGATCGCAGCCCCGTCAAGTCCATCCGCTACAAGGGCATCATCTCCAAGGTCGCCCTAGGCATCTTTGCCGTCAGTTTCGTTGTCCTGGCTTATCTGGGCATGCAGCCCTCGACGCCAATCGCGACCTTCATGGCACAGGTATTCACGGTCCTGTACTTCCTGTTTTTCCTCTTGATGCCGATTTACTCCAAGCTGGACAAAACCTTGCCGGTTCCGGAGAGGGTGACGAAATGAGAAAGCTGATTCTTGCCTCCGTCCTGTTTCTGGCCCCCCTCTTGGCGTCGGCGTCAAGCGAAGGTGTTGCTCTGCAGGCTGCCAACATCGACCTCCATGACAAAGCGTCCCTGCAACGCGGAGCCGGGCACTTCGTCAATTACTGCATGGGCTGTCACTCGCTGCAATACATGCGTTACAACCGCATGGCCGAGGATTTGGATATTGACGACACCACCCTGCGTCAGAATCTGATCTTCACCGGCGCCAAGCCCGGCGATCTCATGATCTCGTCCATGAGTCCGGAGAACGCCGCCAAGTGGTTGGATATCGCGGTGCCCGATCTGACCCTGGTCACCCGCTGGCGGTCCCCGGACTGGGTTTACAGCTATCTCAAGAGCTTCTATGCCGATCCGACCCGCCCCTATGGTGTCAATAACCTGGTGTTCCCGCAGGTCGGCATGCCGAATGTCCTGGCGGGCCTCCAGGGGGTCCAGCAGCCGAAGTTCGAGGATCACAAGAGCGCCGACGGCCAGGTCGTCCAGAGGGTCGTAGGGATCGAACATGCGGTAGGCGGCACCCTGTCGCCAGAGGAGTTCGACACCTTTGCCCGCGATCTGACGGCCTTCCTGGCCTATGCCGGCGAACCCATGAAGCTGGAGCGCCAGAAGTTGGGTATCTACGTCCTCATCTTCCTCGCCCTCTTCTTCGTCGTGGCCTACGCCCTGAAGAAGGAGTATTGGAAAGACGTCCACTGACCCGGGTACCGGGCCGGCGCTCCCAGGCGCGGGCCCCGGACCCTGAAGGGATGACCAGCCCCGCGCTCGCGGGGCTTTTTGCCGATGGACCCGGTGCTAATCCGCGACCGCCAATCCGGAATCTCGGCTATAATCAGCCCCTGTAAAAAATCGGGGCTCCGCGCGAGGGGCTTTCCTTCGTTGGAGCAAAGGACAAATATCCGTGGGTACGAACCGAAGATCCGTGATGACTCTCTTCTCAGACCCCGCTTGCCCCTTCTGCCATCGTGTCCGTATTGTCCTTGCCGAAAAGGGCATCGCGGTGGAAGTCGTTGACGTGGACGCCCAGCATCTCCCCGAGGAGGTGATGGACTTCAACCCCTACGGCACGGTGCCCACCCTTGTCGATCGCGAACTGCGGCTATGGGAATCGCGCATTATCATGGAATACCTGGATGAGCGCTTTCCTCACCCACCGCTCATGCCGGTGGACCCCATTGCCCGCGCCAATGCCCGCCTCTTTATGTACCGGGTCGATCAGGATTGGTACCAACTCATGGGCCGCATCCTCAAGGGCACCCAGGATGCGGACATCGCCCAGGCCCGCAAGGAACTGCGCGAGAGTCTCATCGTCACCTCCCCGGTCTTTGGCGCCAAGCCCTACTTCATGAGCGACGAATTTTCCCTGGTTGATTGCTGTATCGCGCCCTTGCTCTGGCGGCTGCCGATTCTGGGGGTGGAGATCCCGCCCAATGCGACGGCTATCCACCAGTACATTAAGCGCATCTTCGAACTGCCATCCTTCCGCCACAGTCTCACCGAGATCGAGCGGGAGATGCCCCACGAGCCCCCGCGCCGCTGATCCCCTCGCGAGCCGGTCCCCGCCATGACACCTAATCGTCCCTATCTGATCCGGGCCCTGTATGAGTGGATCCTGGACAACGACATGACGCCGCATCTGCTGGTGGATACCAGCCGCTCCCCCACCGTGGTGCCATCCCAGTTCGTCCAGGATGGCAAGATCGTCCTCAACGTCAGCCCCGGTGCCGTGCGCGAGCTGGTGTTAGGTAACGATCAGATCGTCTTCAACGCCCGCTTCTCGGGCCGTCCCATGGATGTCCTGGTCCCGGTCGAGGCCGTCATGGGGATCTATGCCCGCGAAAACGGTCATGGCATGCTCTTCCCCGAGGAGGAAGGGGACGCTAACCCCCCATCCCCGCCCGACAAGGGCCCCTCCGCCCCCCTGAAACCCAAGCGTGGCAAACCTACACTCCGGGTCGTCAAGTAGGCGCGGATTCAGGCCTCCCAAGTCCGCGCCGGCAGCCCGAAGCTGATCTCCTCCAGGTACAGGCCCACCAGGGTCAGATAGCCGCCCTGGCGCCCCGAGCCTTCCTCGCTGAACTCGAAACGATAGGTGCGCCGCAGCCGCAGGCCATCGGTAGTCCAGCGCAACCGCAAGCGACGCAGGGCTACCGTCTGGTCGAGAAACTGGAATTCGCGTTCCTCGCACGCCGCGCGGCAGATGCCGAGGGCTAGCTCCCGTGCCCGCAGGCTATCGAGCCAGTACCAGCCGATGAGTAGCAGGACGAAAATGGCCAGGAGGCTTTCCATAGAGGGGGGCTCGGGGCGAACCAGGGTTCGTCTTGGTGGGGCTTATTTGGCAAGGAAGTCGGCGTGGTGGACCCTGGGCGATGCCTTTATGTTCCGAGGATAACATAGGACCCCTTCAGTCGCGGTGGCGATGCCAAGGGGACGGCTTGGCGTCGAGCCTCCGGCCTGACGGATGCCTGGTCGGGGGGCCCGGCCGATTCGGGTCTGATAAACCCTCCGCTGTTTCCCGGTCCTTGGCTATCTCGGGTCCGCCCGGCAGAGGCGAGGGTGCTATCATTATTGGCGGTGTAACCTCCGGCATGATGGCTAAGACTTCATGACGTAGTTTGCCAGTCGGCATTATCCGCGGCGGGGCCCCTTGGGCCGCCAGGATTTGCCACCCACCCGCGGTCAGTCGCCCGGCGTTGCGACGGATTTTGCTTTCCCCTGTCCTTTGCCGGGTCGCCATGCCCGGAATGCTGTAGGACCACCCTAATGAATCTAATCAACGGCCTTCATTTCAGAAACCTCCGCGGGGATATCTACGGTGGCATTACCGCCGGCGTGGTGGCCCTGCCCCTGGCCCTGGCCATGGGCGTCGCCTCCGGCGCCGGACCCATCGCGGGTATGTATGGCGCCATCTTCGTGGGCTTCTTCGCCGCCCTGTTTGGCGGCACGCCCGCTCAGGTCTCGGGCCCCACGGGCCCCATGACGGTGGTCATGGCGGCGATCTTCACCCAATACACGGCGATGTTTCCAGACGATCCGGCGCGGGGCGCGGCCCTGGCCTTTACCGTGGTCATGCTGGGCGGGTTATTCCAGATTCTGTTTGGCTTCCTCAGGATCGGCAAATTCATTGAGTTGGTGCCTCACCCGGTCGTTTCGGGCTTTATGAGCGGCATCGGGGTCATTATCATCCTCTTGCAACTGCCGCCCCTGCTGGGCTACCCCACCCAGGCCGGCCCCCTGGCCTCGGCGGAGGTCTTGCCGCTGGCCTTCGACCATATCGTTTTCGACGCCGTCATCCTGGGCGCTACCTCCCTGGCCATTGTCCTGTTTCTGCCGAAGAAGATTGGACGCCTCATCCCCTCTCCCCTGGTGGCCCTCATCGTCGGGACCCTGGTTTACATGCTGTTCCTGCGTGGTGGCAATGCCTCGATTCTTGGTCAGATTCCCACCGGTTTGCCGGAGCCCCGGATGCCGACTTTCGAGTTCACCCTCTTGCCCATGATGCTCCAGTCCGCCCTGACCCTGGCGGCATTGGGGGCCATCGACTCCCTGCTGACCTCTCTGGTGGCGGACAACATCACCCGCACTTATCACAAGTCGGACCGGGAACTCATCGGCCAGGGCATCGGCAATACCATCGCGGGATTGTTCGGCGGCCTACCCGGCGCGGGTGCCACCATGCGGACCGTGGTCAATGTCAAGTCGGGCGGTCAGACTCCCCTCTCCGGCGCCTTGCATTCGGTCGTCCTGCTGGCCATCGCCCTGGGCGCTGGCGCCCTGGCGAGTAACATCCCCAATGCCGTGCTGGCGGGCATTCTCATCAAGGTCGGCATCGACATTATCGACTGGGACTATCTCAAGCACCTGCGCCATGCCCCCAAGGCTGGCGTGACCATGATGCTGGTGGTGCTGGTGATGACCGTTTTCGTCGATCTCATCATTGCCGTGGCCACGGGTATGGTCATGGCCAGCATGGTCTTCATGAAGCGCCATTCGGATCTGCAACTCCAGAGCATCAAGACCATCCGTGAGGTGGACGAGGACATCCCCTTGTCGCCGGAGGAGGCGGAAATTTTCCGGGCGGCCCAGGGCCGTATCCTCCTCGTCCATCTGGGTGGGCCCATGAGCTTTGGCGCCGCCAAGGGCATGGCGCGGCTCCTGGCCCAGTTCGACGAGTACGACAGCCTCATCCTAGAGTTGACCGACATGCCCCAGATCGACTTTACCGCCTCGCGCGCCCTCTTCGATATGGTGACGGACGCCAAGTCCATGGGGCGCGAGGTCTTTCTGGTCGGCACCCGCAAACCCGTCCAGGAGATGTTGACCAGGCAGGGCATCATCGCCGAGGTGCCCGCGGGCCATCGGGTCGAGAGGCGTCTGGTCGCCCTCCAGGAGGCCCAGCGCTTGTTGCGGGCGAAGCAGGCCTAGACCTGGGCATGAGTATCGAAGCCGAAATTGCCTCCTCCCTGACGACCAATATCACCAGCGTCCAGCCGATTCTGGACCGCTACGGGCTGTGGGCCCTGTTCGTCAGTTGCTTGGTGGAGGGCTTTGGTATTCCGCTCCCGGGCGAGACCCTGCTGATTGCCTGCGCCCTGAGTGCCGCGTCTGGCAACCTGGATCTCGCCAGCGTGCTCACGGTGGCCTGGGTGGGAACCCAACTGGGGGACATCATTGGCTTCCTCATTGGGGGGTGGGGCCTCAAGCGGTTGCTCAGGTCGGGGGCGGTTCAGGATCAGAAATTACGCAAGGCGGAGGCCCTCTTTTCCCGCTGGGGCATTGGCCTCCTCATGGTCGGCCGTTTCCTGGATGGTATTCGCCAAACCAGTAACATGGCCGCCGGTGTCCTGGAGATGCCCTGGTGGCGTTTTCTGCTCGGCACCCTGGTTGGCACTAGCCTGTGGGTGGGCACCTTCGGTCTGGGCGCCTATCTGCTGGAAGAGGATTTCCATGCCATTGTCGCCTTCCTGGAGCCCCTCGGGCCCTATGGACTGGCGATAACCGCCATCCTCCTGCTTGGCCTGATCTTCTATCTGATCAGGCGTGGGCGGCCGCAAGGGGCGGGGAAGTCATGAGACCTTGCGCCCCGCGCGGGGGAAACGACTTTTAGCTTGACGCCCGGAATTCCGCTTACTAAGATGCCCTCTTATAATGGCTACGTAGCTCAGCTGGTTAGAGCGCAGCACTCATAATGCTGATGTCGCTAGTTCGAATCTAGCCGTAGCCACCAAAACACGAGACAAATAAGCCCCTTAATAGGGGCTTTTTTATATCTGTCCTCAAGGCATCGCCTGGTCTTCCCCTCATCAAAATCAGGGCCTTATCCCCTGGCTCACTCAAAACCCCCTGCGCGGGCGCCGAGCCAGGAATCCAGGGCCTCATCATCTGGAGTGCCTGCCGTGGTTCGATCGAATCCCAGACTTGTCACTTGGCTTACCGGAGCGTTTGGGCTCTGGTCCATGGTAGGCCAGGCCAGCGCCACGGTTTTCTGCGTCAACAGCGCGGTCACCTTGCAAAACGAACTCCTCGGGGCCGCCGCTAACGGTCAGGACGACGAGATCCGGATCGTTCAGGGGGTCTATTCCGGCAACTTCGTCTATTCCAGTGGCGAGGCCAAGGCGATAGCGCTGCTGGGCGGCTACACGGAAGGCTGCGCCAGCCGTGCCCTTGACCCGACCAATACCATCCTGGACGGCCAAGGGACCGGCAGGGTGCTGGCGCTGTTGGCGCCGGATGTGGCGGCGGAGTTCACCCTCGAGGGCCTTACCCTGATGAATGGCAAAGCCACTGCCGCGTCGGTCGATAATGGCGGTGGCCTACTGGCGAATGCCGGTACGGAGGGTCTGGTCACCGTCCGGCAGAGTCAGATTCTTAATAATACCGGAGCGGATGGGGGTGGCGCTTATCTGCGGGCGGGCATCCTCTCGCTCACCGGCAACCGCATTCATGATAACGAATCCCGCCAGGGTCATTATGGCGGCGGTGGCGCTATTGTTTTTGGCAGCGCGGATCTTAGCCATAACCGTATTCAGGGCAATAGCTCCACCCTTTGCGGTGGCGGCGTCCTGCTTTTTGCCAGCCATGCCATCTTGACCGAGAACCTCATTGAGGATAATTCCAGTTCGCGGGGTGGGGGCGTTTGCGCCTATAACCATTTCTCTATCACCCGACTGAACCACAACCGTATTAATAATAATCGTGCGAGCGAAGGTGGAGGCATTGCCCTTTATGCCCCCGATGGCGGTGCCGCCCTGCTGGTGGCCAACCAACTCCAGGGCAACAGCGCCGCCTCCCAGGGAGGCGGTGTTTGGGTTAGGGGCAGGCATCTTGACGTCACTTTTATTAACAACCGCTTGTTGGGAAATAGCGCCCCTGAAGGTGGGGGGCTTTACGGAAGGATGGCCGATGCCGGGACGATGCTCATTAACAATACCCTGAGTGATAATGAGTCACAGGCTGGCGGTGGGCTAAGTCTTTATCTCGAAGGACCGGAGACCGCGACAAGGGCCCAACTTTATAACAATCTCTTCTGGCATAACCAGGCGCAGGCTAACCACGGCGAGGATTTCAGGATCTTTAATAGCACGGCCTCGCAAGTCACCCTGTTAGCCAACAACTTTAATTGGACACCCACGACGGGATTCTGGGTCAATTCGCCGGTTTATATTGACGCGAGCAATCTGAATACCCTGGACCCGCAATTTGTTGATGCCGTGAGTGGGGACCTGCGCCTGCGGGCTGTTTCGCCCCTGATCGATGCCGGCTATCCCGTAACGCCCAATCTCCCCGCATTTGACCTCGGTGGCAAGCCCCGGGTGATGGCTGGTGGGGTCAATGTCGGAGCCTACGAGTCAGAGGGAAATGACCCGAGCCCCATCTTGACCCTGATACAGACGGGCAGCGGCAGTGGTCGTGTGACGAGCGACCCCGAGGGTATTGACTGCGTCGAGGGTAAGGGGGATTGCACCCAGGCTTACCCGATGGGCCAGGTGGTGACCCTCACCGCAACCCCGGCCGCTTCCTCTCGCTTCGAGGGATGGTCCGGGGCCTGTACGGGGGCCGATCCCACTTGTGAAGTCACCCTGGGGGCGATCCAGGGCGTCGGGGCCACCTTCTCGTCAACCCAACCCCTGTTGGACACTAGCCGGTCCGGTACGGGTAGTGACACCCTGACACCCCCGGAACCCCTGGTGGTGTTCTCGGACAGCTTTGAGAGCACCGATTTCACCGGACGCTGGGTCCAGGATGGTCAGCATGACTGGTTTGTTTCCCCTCGGCGAGCCACGGCCGGTAGCCGCTCGGCGGGGATTGATGGCCCCACTCGGGATGCGCAACTGACCTCTATCGAGATCAACCCTCAAGATGCCAGCATCGCCACCCTTAAATTCGATTGGTTCATCGCCAGCAGCCTGGACTCGGGCGAATACCTGGCCTTCGATGTCTCTATCAATGGGGGCGGCACCTGGACCGAAATGGCGAGATTGAGCGGAAGCAGCAGTGCCAGTCCTACCGGGAACCTTTGGCATGGGGCCCAGATCGGACTGACGGGCCTGGTGGCCAGCGACAGATTGCGCCTGCGGTTTCGTGGGAACCTCTCAGCCTGGGACGAGGACGCGAATGTCGATAACCTCAGTGTGACCGTCCAGTAGCGCTTGTGAAGGGGTATAGTCCGGCGTGGTTTGGCCACCCACCTTGGTACGGATCGCAACGTAGCTAATGAACAACAGAAGTCGGATTTCCCCCCTAACCCTCTCGGCCATGATGTTGCTGGTGTTGTCCGGCCTGGTGCCTCTTCCCGACAGCCTCCCCACCGCGGAAGCGGCCCAGAAAAGACCGCGCGTGGGCCTGGTGCTGGGCGGGGGTGGTGCGCGCGGCCTGTCGCATGTCGGGGTATTGAAGGTGCTGGAGGAGTTGCGGGTGCCGATCGACTGCATCGCGGGCACCAGCATGGGCTCCATCATCGGGGGTCTCTATGCCTCGGGCATGACCCCCGAGAAGATGGACGAGACCTTGGGCGGGATCAATTGGCCCCAGGTGTTTACCGATGGCCCCCCGCGCGCCGATCTACCCTTCCGCGCCAAGCAGGAACAGCGGGTCTTGCTGACGAACAAGGGGGTGGGCATCAAGGATGGCAGGCTGCAGTTGCCCCTGGGTTTGTTGCAGGGTCAAAACCTCTCGCTGCTGTTGGAGGAGCTGACCCTGCCCGCGGCCGATGTCCGGGATTTCGATGATCTCAAGGTGCCTTACCGGGCCGTCGCCACCGATCTGGCCACCGGCAAGGCCGTGGTGCTGGACTCGGGTGGATTATCCCGGGCCATGCGCGCCAGCATGTCCATCCCAAGTGCCCTGGTGCCGGTCCAAATGGATGGCAAGTTGCTGGCCGATGGTGGCATGGCGGATAACGTGCCGGTGGACGTGGCGCGCAAACTGTGCAAACCCGATGTCATCATCGCGGTGGATGTGGGCGCGCCTCTGGTCGCAACCCAGGACCTGACCTCGGTGCTGTCGATCACCGAGCAACTCGCGGGCTTTTTGACCGTCCGCAATACCGAGGTCCAACTCGCTACCCTGGGACCCCGGGATATTCTGATCAAACCGGATCTCAAGGATATTTCCAGTATCGATTTTGAAAAATTCGCGGAGGCGGTCGCGGTGGGTTATGCCGCGGCCAAGGCCCAGTTGACTCCTCTGAGCCGGCTCTCCCTGGCGCCCGAGGCCTTTGAGGCCTTTCTGGCCGCCCGGCCGGACCTGCCTGAGAAGAATCATCCCGTCATCGACTTCATTCGTATCGAGAACGAGACCCGCTTGTCGGACCAGGTCATCGAACAGCAAATCGGTCTCAAGCCGGGAGACCACCTCGACCCGGAACAGCTCAATCGTGATCTCAATGTGATCTATGGCATGGGCGACTTTCAGGAGGTCGACTATTCCTTGGTCAGGGAAAACGGCAAGACCGGCCTGGTGGTCGAGACCAAAAAGAAATATATCGGTGACAATAGAGCCAATTGCAAAATTGCCGGTAGCGGTGGGGCCGAAGAGAGAGAAGGGGCGAGAACGGCTGTTTCTTGCCCCTTGCAGGGTCCGTCAGGTCATATTCCACTATATCAGCATGGTGTTATTCGATTTCCAGGCCATCGGGAGACCCCGCCGAAGGGCGTTTGCCACTTCGTCGGGAGGCGTGGCGGCTAATTGAGCAGGCGCAAGAGCTGCTCGGCGGCAATCACCAGGATACCGAACATCAAATGGGTGTAGACCTTGGGGCGCCGCACGCGCACATGGCGTCCACCGTGGTTGTCCTTCAACAGGCTGTTGACCCGCTCTGCCTGGCTGCGGGCCTGGTAGCGCTCCGCTTCATGCGGCGCAAATTCGATCTTCTCCCCCCGTCGGGCATTGTGGTCGATCAACGGTACGTGCCCCTCTTGGCGGGACACCGCACGGATGACCCCACTGCAATAGGCAGAGTCGGCCAGATCGTAGCGGTAGGTGACCCGCTCACCGGTCACGCGCATCAGCGGGATCGCCGCTTGGCTGTCATGCAGTGAGGCCGAGGTCAGAATCGCCGTCACCGGGATGTCGCCGTCCGCGGTGTCGATAGGCAATTTGTAGCCAGTCCAGGTCTCCTTGAAGCCCTTACTGTTCTTCTTGCTGCCCACGTCGCAGGCGGTGGGTAGCTGCGCCAGGCTCTCCGCCGCGCTTTGGCCCACCTGCTGCTCAATGACGGTCAGCTCCTTGGGTCGCTGCTCCCCCTGGCGCGGGCGCCCGCGTTTCTTGGCCGACGCGGGCACCGGTTCGGATACGACCGCCGCCGCCTTGGGGACGGGCTTCTCCCGCGCCTCGATCTCGGTCGAATCCCGGGCGATGTGCCCAATGATCTGGTCGCCCAACTGGGCGCGGATCAGCGCCTCGTGGACCCGCGCCGGCAACGCCCAGGCGGTGAATTCCGCAAAGACGCGCGAGAAGCGCGAGGCATCAGGGATGGCGTGACACCGCTCGAAGCCGCAAATCCGCCGCAGCGCCCGATCCACCTTGAGGCGGTCAATCAGGGCCTCAGTGGTCGGCAGGTCCAGCACCGCCTTGGCAACGAAGGCCCGTGCCAAGGCCACCCGATCCTGCGGCGGACGCCCGACGAACCCGCGACTGGAGGGGATGAAGCAATCGATCTCCGTGAACTCCAGTACCCGGATCACCTTCTCCAGCGCCGGACTCAGCGCCAAGCGGTCCTCCTGCCGCAGAAAGGGACACAGTCCGTGCTGAAGGTGGTTCCAGAATTGCGATAGGCGGGACTTCTGACCTTTACACATACTTGAGTCCATTCCTTTCTCACGAAGTATCCTCCGGCGGCGGCCGCAAATACCCCGGCGGATACTCATCGCGCCAGCTCGCCCGCTCCTCCGGGCGATAGATCAGATACCTCTCGATCGCCACGTCCAGCTTCTGCAAGCCATGCCACAGCACCTCCGTCCCCGGGTGGCCATCGCGCGCGCCATACCAGCGCACCCGCTCCTGGGCCTCGGCCAGGGTGGTGGTGGCGACGTTGGTCAGCAACAGCCAGTCCACCCCGTCGACCCCCGGGGGCGGGGCCGCTTCGCGCAGCAACACCGCCCACAGCGCCAGCGGGCTTTCTTTAAGATTCCCGGGCGGTTTGAGCGTCACCGGCCCACAGCGCAGCGCCAGCTCCGCGGTGCGCGCCGCTTGCGCGCCGCGGCGCGGCAGTACCAGGGCGAGGCGCCCCGCCACCTCCAGACCGCCCAGGTGGTCCCACAACGGGGTCAGCCCCTCAGCGCTCATCACCTGGCGCTGCCGGCCGCGGTTGGCCCGCACCAGCAGGCGCGGGCTGGCGGGATCACGCGCCAGGGCGAAGAGTTCGAACAGGTCGGCCTCGCGGTCACCGATACTCACCAGGGTGGTGTGCGGCACCTGGGGGCGATCGCCTGCAGGGGTGCGGTAGGCTGCCAGCCACTTGCCGCTTTCCCGCACCTCGGGTTCCCGGCGGGTCTGATGTTGGTCGGGGTCACGCGCCCAGCACGCGGCGCTCACCACCCCAAGGGCACGCCCTCGGGGGTGAAGGCGTGGCTGTTATGCAGCACCAGGCCGACGGGGCCGCCGTCGGTCTTGTTCCCGATCGGCCCCAGCCCCGCCGTATCGGGATGGCCGGTGTAGTTGAGCGAGGTCGTGTCCTGGGGCACCAGCACCAGGGGCTGGGCGCCCATCCGGGCGATCACCGCCTCCCGGTGGGCGCCGAGTATGACGTGCATGTTGATCCGCGGGTTGCCAAAGAAACGATAGGCCGCGACCGTCCGGGCGCGGTCGGCGCAGCGGCGGGTGAGACTCCGGGACTGGACGTCGCCCCAGAAGTCCGCGGCCAGATGATACAGGCGGTGTTTGAGACGGGCATCCCAGACTTTGAGGCCACCAAATTCTTCCTCGGTCCAGTCGGCCGGCGTACTGGGGCGCTCGGCGGGCAGCCGTGCGGGCCCCTGGCGCAGCCGCTGGCGGGCATCATCCGCCAGGGGCGCACCCACAGGGCCTTCGGTACGCCGTCCCGGCGGCCGGCGCTGTGGCCGATGCATTCCCAGCCGGCGGCGGCGTAGCAGGTGCCGGCATAGTCGGGATGGACGAAGGTCTCCAGCAGCAGGGGCCGCACGCCATAGCGGGCTTCCCAGTCCGCCGGCAAACGGCGGGCCAGCTGGCCCAAGAGATGGGAGGCCAGGTGGGGTACGCGTACCCCAGGCAAGATCAGGAAGCGGGCATTGGCGACGACCCGGGCGAGGTTACCGCGGCGGGTGGCCTCGTTCCAGCCGATCCAGTGGTCGCGATCCTGGAGGGCAAAGCTGGCCGCTTGGCAGGCGGCGGCGCCCAGGTCGCCGTGGGCGGAGCGGAAGAGGTAGCGCAGTTGGGCGCCGCACAGGGGTTTATCGCCCAGGGGTGCTGGACCATGAGTTGGTGGTAGGTGTCGCGTTCCGCGGCGGTGTCCACCACCACGAGGTCGATGGGACCCAGGGCGGCCAGGTCGCCCGTTACTTCAGCCACCGGCAGCGGCGCTGGCGCCACCGTGGCGGGTGCCGGGCGGGGGCCGGCGGGAAAGGGTGTCGCCACGGGCAGCGTCACGGCGCCGCGCCGGTGGAGCTCGGCCAGCGCGCGGCGGGCGCTGCCCAGGCAGCGTTGGCCCTGGGCATTGGTCCAGTTCAGCCAGTCACACACCCGTTCCGCCAGGGCGCGGCGGCTGAGGGCGGCTCCTGACCGACGGTGGCCATGATGCGCTCGCGTAGGGGGGTGTCAAACCATTGGCCACAGACTCTCATGGCCGGGGAGCGTAGCGGCCGGGCGGCGCGGAGTCAAGTGTGTGTAGGGATCAGGCGGGACTTGCAGGTAGTATTCATGTCGGGTATCGAAATGAATCGTTGCTAACCGTTTCATTTTAGCAGCCTTTCGCTGGCGATACCCGCTCTTCCTCCCTCTTTTGCTATCCCTGCGGGACGAAAAATCCCTGCAACGCGCGATTTTGCAATTGGCTTAATAACCTGAATTTCGGTCTATTTCTGGGCGCCAACCTGAAGGGCGACTCGATGTTCAACATCAGCGCCGCCTACACCATGTCACAAATCAATTCCCTGGGCGTGGAATGGCGCACCTTTATGCAAATAGGCAACGACAGTGCCTTTCTGACCGATTTCTACCAACCCCTTGATGCGGGTCAGCAATACTTTCTCGATCCCTACCTGAGCTACAAGCAGTACAACCTCACCCTGGAGAGCGATTTCCAGGAGTTGATTACGGGCCTTCGGGTGCGCGAGTTCCAGTTCGGTCTGGACGTCGGCCGCAATCTTGACCGTTGGGGGCGGGCGGTCATGGGCCTGTATTACAACGGGGGGAACAATGGCCGTCGTCTTGGCATCGTCTCCCCCTATGAGGGCGACTTCAACAACAGCGGTTTTTCCTTGCGTCTGGAGGCGGATACCTTGGACAGTATCAATTTCCCGACCAAGGGCTATATGGCCAATGTGCGCCTGCGTGGCGCCATGACCCTGCTCGGCGCCGACTCGGACTATCAAACCTTGCTCGTGGAGGGGCACAAGCCCTGGACCTGGGGCAAATCCACCCTGATTCCCCGCCTGTACCTGGGCACCACCCTGTCCGGCGATCCCGGTCTCGAAGACCTGTTCCTGCTGGGCGGTTTCCTCAATCTTTCGGGTTATCAACTGGGAGACATTACCGGGCAGAACGTCGCCTTTGGGGAACTCATTTACATGTATCGGCTGGATAGTGCCTCTTCGGCCTTTGCCATCCCGCTCTACGCCGGCGGTTCGCTGGAGGTAGGCACTGTCTGGGAGTCGCTGGACCGTATTGAGGCCGAAGCCATCATCCCCGCGGGCAGCCTGTTCCTGGGTGCCGATACCCCCCTGGGACCCTTCTATCTGGGCGCCGGCTTCTCCAAGGACAGCCATGCGTCCCTGTACTTGATGCTGGGTAAATTCTTCTGATGGTGGACGGCCAGGACCGCAACCCGAGGTAGGGCAGGGGGCCCCGCGGAGACCGGCCCCCCGCGGCGTCCCCAGCCGGCCCGGGCCCTAAGCGAATTCCACCAGCAGGTCCTTGGCATTGACGTTCTCGCCATGGCGGGCGTGGATGGCGTGGATAACGCCCTCCCGCTCGGCGGTGAGCATGGTCTCCATCTTCATGGCCTCGATGGAGATGAGGGGATCGCCCTTGGCTACCTTCTGACCGACATGGATGGCCAGGGTGACGATGGTGCCGGGCATGGGGGCCCCAACGTGCCGGGGGTTGCCTTCCTCGGCCTGGGGCTTGGCCTTGAGGTTGGCGAGACCCGCCTTGGGGACCCGCACCACCCGGGATTGACCGTTCAGTTCGAAGAAGACCTTGGCCACCCCCGCGCCGTCTGGGCTCGCCATGCCCTGTTCAGAGATGATGAGGTTCTTGCCGCGCTCGAGTTCCACGCTGATCTCCTCGCCCCCTTGCAGACCGTAAAAGAAGGCGGGGGTGGGGAGCACGGAGACGTCGCCGTAATGACTGCGGTGGGCCGCGTACTCCTTGAAGACCTTGGGATACATGAGATGGGAGGCTAGATCGGTATCATGGACCTGGCGTCCGGTGGCGGCCTGGGCCTCGGCCCGGGCGGCCTCCAGGTCCACCGCCGGTAGCCAGTCCCCGGCCCGGCCGACGAGAGGCGGCTCGTTCTTCAGGACCTTCCGCTGCAAGGCCGGAGGAAAGCCATCCGGCGGGTACCCCAGCTCGCCCCGCATGAGGGAGATGACCGAGTCCGGGAAGGCGATCTCGCGGGCCGGGTCCGCGACTTCCGCGGGCGTCAGGCCGTTAGCGACCATGAAGAGGGCCAGGTCACCCACCACCTTCGAGGTGGGGGTGACCTTGACGATGTCGCCAAAGAGGCGATTGACGTCCACATAGGCCTGGGAGACCTCGCCCCAGCGGTGATCCAGCCCCATGGCGCGAGCCTGCTCGCGCAGGTTGGTGTACTGGCCGCCGGGCATCTCGTGGCGATAGACGTCGGCGGTGCCGGAGCGGATGTCGGCCTCGAAGGGGGCATAGTAGCGGCGCACCCCCTCCCAGTAGTGGGAGAGTCCCCGCAGGGCGTCCAGGTCCAGGCCCGGGTCCCGGTCGCTACCGGCCAGGGCGGCGGCGATGGCGCCCAGGTTGGGCTGGGAGGTGAGCCCGCTCAGGGCGTCCAGGGCGCCATCGACGGCGTCGCAGCCGGCCTCGACGGCGGCCAGGACCGAGGCGGCGGCGATGCCGCTGGTGTCGTGGGTGTGGAAGTGGATCGGCAGGCCGATCTCCTGCTTGAGGGCCAGCACCAGCTCCCGGGCGGCGCGGGGCTTGCAAACGCCGGCCATGTCCTTGATGCCCAGGATGTGGGCGCCGGCCTTTTCGAGTTGTTTCGCGAGATTCACGTAGTACTTGAGGTTGTACTTGGGCCGCGCCGGATCGAGCAGGTCACCCGTATAGCAGATAGCCGCCTCGCAGAGGGCACCGGTCTCGATGACGGCATCCATGGCCACCCGCATATTGTCCACCCAGTTCAGGGAGTCGAAGACGCGGAAGACATCAACGCCCTCCCGGGCGGCCTGCTGGACGAAGTAGCGCACCACGTTGTCGGCATAATTGGTGTAGCCGACGGCGTTGGAGGCGCGCAGCAGCATCTGGAACAGGATGTTGGGCACGGCGGCGCGCAGGCGGGCCAGGCGTTCCCAGGGGTCCTCCTTCAAGAAGCGCAGGGCGACGTCAAAGGTGGCGCCGCCCCAGCATTCCAGAGAGAAGAGCTCCGGCACCAGGCGTGCGTAGTGGGGGGCGATCTCGGTCAGGTCATGGGTGCGCATGCGCGTGGCGAAGAGGGACTGGTGGGCGTCGCGCATGGAGGTGTCGGTGAGGAGGACGCGCTGTTCATTCCGCATCCAGGTGGCGAAGGCGGTCGCGCCCAACGCCTGGAGCCGGTCCCGGGAGCCGGGGGCCGGGTCCCGGGTGAGATCGCAGGGGGGCTTGAGCGGCGGGGCCATGGGCAGGGCGGGCAGGGCACGGCCCTTCATCTCCGGGTTGCCGTTGACCCGAATATCGCCGAGAAAACGCAGCAGGCGGTTGGCGCGGTCGCGGCGCTTGCGGAACTTGAACAGCTCCGGCGTTTCGTCGATGAAGCGGGTGGTGCACTGCCCCGACAGGAAGAGGGGGTGGTTGATGACGTTTTCCAGGAAGGGCAGGTTGGAGGCCAGCCCCCGCACCCGGAACTCGCGCAGGGCGCGGTCCATGCGCCGCGCCGCCTCCTCAGGGCTATGGCCCCAGGCGGTGACCTTGACCAGGAGGGAATCGTAATAGGGGGTGATGACGGCCCCGGAATAGGCGGTGCCGCCATCGAGGCGGATACCAAAGCCCGCTGGGCTGCGATAGGCGTTGATGCGGCCATAATCCGGGGTGAAGCCGTTCTCCGGGTCCTCGGTGGTGATGCGGCACTGGAGGGCATGGCCATTGAGGCGCACACCCTCCTGTCGGGGCACGTGGGACTCATCGTCGCCCAGGCACGCGCCCTCGGTGATGGCGATCTGCGCCTTGACGATATCCACGCCGGTTACCAGTTCGGTGACGGTGTGTTCGACCTGGATGCGCGGATTGACCTCGATGAAATAGAAGTTGTCGTCGTCCGCGTCCACCAGGAATTCCACGGTGCCGGCGTGACTGTAGTGGGCCGCCCGCGCCAGCCGCAGGGCCGCCTCGCAGAGTTCGACGCGACGCGCCTCGTTCAGATAGGGCGCGGGGGCACGCTCCACGACTTTTTGGTTCCGGCGCTGCACCGAACAGTCGCGCTCGAAGAGATGGACGAGTTGGCCCTGGGTGTCGCCCAGGATCTGGACCTCCACATGCCGCGCCCGCCGCACCAGCTTTTCCAGATAGACCTCGTCGTTACCGAAGGCCGCCAGGGCCTCGCGCCGGGCGATGTCCATGGCCGGGCCCAGGTCGGCCGCGGTGGGTATGACGCGCATACCGCGCCCGCCGCCGCCCCAACTGGCCTTGAGCATCAGGGGATAGCCAACGGTTGCCGCCAGGGCCAGTGCCCCCTCCAGATCCCGGGGCAGGGCGCCCGTCGCCGGCACCACGGGCACCCCGGCCCGTGCCGCCAGCTCCCGCGCCGAGACCTTATTGCCCAGCAACCGCATGACCTCGGGTCTGGGGCCGATGAAGGCGATACCAGCGGTGGCGCAGGCCTCGGCGAAATCGGGATTCTCGGAGAGGAAGCCATAACCGGGGTGGATGGCATCGACTTGGTTCTCGCGGGCGATGCGGATGATGTCGGCGATATCCAGGTAGGCCGCGATGGGTTTCTGGCCGGCGCCCACCAAATAGGCCTCGTCGGCCTTGAAGCGGTGCAGGGCAAAGCGATCTTCGTTGGAAAAAATGGCGACGGTACGGATACCCATCTCGCTGGCCGCGCGCAGGACGCGGATGGCGATTTCACTGCGGTTGGCGACAAGCAGACGGCGAATCTTTTTCATGGCTTTGGGGTCTAACTAGGTGGAAAGATGAGGAGGCCGGAATGATGGCTTAACTGTGCCATGGTTGTCCGCCTGGCGCCATGGATTTTGGCGGAGATTCTCGCAGCATTTTGCTCGTCTATTGCGCTTTTCGGGCTATTAACGCACAATCATATGGTCTGTCAACCCCTCATTTGTACCCTAGCACCATGGTAAACCCGATACCCTCCCGTTGGCACAAGCCATTGCTTCATCTTGCCCTTTTCATCGCAAGCATTTACCTCTATGCCTTGCTCATGGAGGTGTGGGGCGGGTTTAGTGCCCATCTGCTGTATTTGCAGTGGCCGGAGTTCATCCTTGTCCTCTACTTCTACGGTTTGGTCTACAGCCTGCTCAAGCCTTCCGCTTGGCGCCCTTGGCTGGCGGGCGTGCCTATTTTCCTCGTCTATCTGGTGCATGACATCTTTTATCTGGTTTACGGCAAGGTCTTTCGCTTTATCAATGTGGCGGAGGTGCCCGAGCTCCTCCAGATACTGCCGCCGGCTTATGCCGTCCTGCTGGTGATAGGCTTTCTTACCCCATTTGCCTTCATCCTGGCGCGCATCGATTACCATCGGCCCGGGCGCATCCTGCTGGCGCTCTTGCCGCTGGTGATGGTCGTGACCCTCATCAAGGCGACGCCGGCCGCTTTTGCCACGGGATTTAAATCCGTGGCCCACGAGATCGTCAAGTATTCCGATGGTAAGAGTGTGGAGAGCAACGGCCGGCTGGCCATGTTGCTGTTCCGGGAGGCGGAGCGGGAAGGGACGCTGGCCATGATCGAGCCCTATCTGAATCGTCCAGGTTTTGACAAGGCCTTCGCGGGGGAGGTGGAGGGTATTCGGCCTTACCTCCAGCCACGTAACGTGCATTTGATTGTTCTGGAGAGCTTTCTTGATCCGCGCCTCTTCCGCGACCTCAAGTTATCGGGTGATCCCGTGCATCCGGACTTTGCCGCCCTCTTTGGCGACAAACTGGGCTTGTCAGTTTCGCCCGTGTTTGGCGGCGCGACCTCGCAGGCTGAGTTTGAAGTCTTGTGTGGCGTACCGGCCATGGAGCGGCTGTCCAGCGTCGAGTTCAACACCTTCACGGGGGCCCAGGCCCATTGTCTGCCTGGCCTGCTGGCCGAACTGGGCTATCGCGCCATCGCCAGCAATGCCTATAAACCCAATTTCTTCAACACCCAACCGGCCTATAAGGGTATGGGTTTCGCCGAGCAGCAATTCCCCGTGGAGTTCTTCACCCTGGAACCCACCTACCTCAAGTTCGGAGATCCCGGCGAGGAGGAATATCTTTTTGACGGCGATCTCTTTCCCCAGAACCTGGAGTTAGTGCGTCGGCATCTGGATGAGCATCCCGATCAACCGCTGTTTAACTATTTGCTGACCATTTATGGCCATACGCCGCACAATCTGAATGAGGACAAGCGGCCTATCCTCATTAAATCGGAATCGAACAACCCGGATGATCAGATCGAGCGGGTCGTCAATCAGTTTTACTACCGCACCCAGGCCATTGCCCGTTATGTGAAGGAATTGATCGCTCTCGATCCCAATAGCCTGATCGTCCTGGTATCCGATCACGTGCCCCCTTTGCAGTTTGGGCCCATCACCTATAAGGCCTTAGCCTACATGGATAATCAAGAGGGTAACTATTTCTATAATCGCCTGGTGATTATAGAGCAGGGTAAGCCGGTGACCTACGACCCCATGCGCCACTTCGATCTGCCCAAGATGATCTTGAACAACCTGACCCAGGGTCATTACTGCGCCACCGGCGATTGCGAATATCTCGTCAAGACCAAGCCACCCCTCGATACCTATTTCGACAAATACCTGGCCTTGATGGCCCATGCGTCCGAGTAGATGAGAGCCGCGGGCGCGGAAGGGGAGAACCAGGCTGTCGGCCTCTTTGGGTTGGCCTTGGCCTGCCTGCGGGAGCGGGATCCTGACCAGAAGGTCGAGCTGACGCGGCGAGCCGCGGCGGACTGGGGGGCCGGTCAGCTTGCGCTGGCCGACCCCATGCCACTGGAGGACCTCGATGAACCAGGCCGTCCCGAGCGACCCGAGTTGGTGCCGCCCCGGGCCCTGGCGCAGCGTTCAGCCCAAGCGGGTAAGGGCGGAGGCAAGGGTCGCGCCGCCCTGATCCATGCCGTGGCCCATATCGAATTCAACGCCATCAATCTGGCCTGGGACGCCGTTTACCGATTTCGTGGCCTGCCCCGCGCCTATTACGACGATTGGGTGGGGGTGGCGGACGAGGAGGCCCGGCATTTTGGCCTCATGCGTGACCGCCTGAGGACCTTGGGCCATGACTATGGGGATTTCCCCGCCCATGATGGCCTCTGGTCCATGGCGATGCGCACGGCGGTTGATCCGCTGGCGCGGATGGCCCTGATCCCCCGGGTGCTGGAGGCGCGGGGCCTGGACGTGACCCCGAACATGATCACCCGCTTCCGGGATGCCGGGGATGGCGAGACAGCGGACTGTCTGGCGATCATCCTGCGTGACGAGGTTGGCCATGTGGCGGCGGGGACGCGCTGGTTCCACTTCCTCTGCGCGGAGCGCGGGCTGGAACCCGAGAGCGAGTTTTTTGAACTGCTGGCTTGCTATTTGGGTGGCGGGATGCGGGGTCCCCTCAACTTGGCGGACCGCCGCCGCGCGGGCTTCGCCGAGGGCGAACTGGATCGCTTGCAGGCTCTCTGCCACAAAGCCGTACCCGCCGGGACCTGAGCCTTGCCTTCCTGGGGCGGCCTCACGGCGCCTGGCCTCCTCCGGTTTTTCTCGACCGCGACCCGCGACTTTGCGGCTGACCCTACTCCGGAAGAATGGCCTCCCGCCGCCAGCCCGCCGCCGAGACACTCAAGACCTCGCCCCGCTCGGGATGCCAGTCCGCCAGGACCTGGCGTATCGCGGTGTGGCCGTCGAGGTCGAAGGCGTGTTTCCCGGGTCTGTGGGTATGGCCATGGATCAGGTGCCAGGAGCCATGGCGGCGCAGGGCGGTCTTAACGGCCTCCTGATTCACGTCCATGATGGCCAGGGGCTTGCGGGCGATCGCCTGGCCACTCTTGCGGCGGTAATTGGTCGCCATGGCGCGTCGCTTATCCAGTCGTTTCAACAAAAAGAGCCACCTGACGACGGGGTTGCGTATGAGGCGGCGGAATTTCTGGTAGGCCAGGTCATCGGTGCACAGGAGGTCCCCATGCATCAGCAGGGTCGGGGTCCCCAGCAGATCCACCCGGCTTGGCTCCCGTAACAGACTACAACCGGTCTCCTGGCTAAAGCGCTTGCCGAGCAGAAAATCCCGGTTGCCGGAAATAATGGCGCAGCGGGTGCCGCTCTCGGTGAGGTCGCGCAGGGCCTGGCGGAGGGCGGGGTAGGGCGCTTGATCGTCATCGTCGCCAATCCAGGCATCGAAGAGATCGCCGAGGATGTAGAGTGCCTCGGCCTGCCGCGCCCGCTGGCGCAGAAAGCCAAGGAAGAGTTCGACAGTAGCCGGCTGCTCTGGCGCCAGGTGGAGGTCCGAGATGAACAGGAATTCCGGCGGGGAGGAGGGCATGCGCCTAGTCGCTAATGCTTGATCGCTGCCGCCGGGCGCTCCCCACGGGGCCCGCTTAGGCCACGACCTCGGCTTTCTCGATAACGACATCCTCGACGGGGACATCCTGGTGGCCCTGGCGGTTACCCGTCTTGACCCCCTTGATCTTGTTGACCACCTCCAGGCCCTCGGTCACCTTGCCGAAGACGCAATAGCCCCAGCCATCCTGGCCCGGATAGTCGAGAAAGGCGTTGTCGGCCACGTTGATGAAGAACTGGGAACTGGCGGAGTGCGGGTCCGAGGTGCGCGCCATGGCCAGGGTGCCCGTCTTATTCTTGAGGCCGTTCTTGGCCTCGTTCGGGATGGGGGCGCGGGAACGCTTCTCGGCGAGGCGGCTGTCCATGCCGCCGCCCTGGATCATGAAGCCATTGATAACGCGATGGAAGATAGTCCCGTCGTAATGGCCATCCCGGACGTACTGCTCGAAATTGGCTGCGGTGCCCGGCGCCTTTTCAAAGTCAAGTTCAATGGTGATGTCGCCGTGATTGGTCGTGAGTTTGATCATGCAAGAGTCTCGGAGCGAGGTAAGTGAAATGCCTGCGCGAGTGGCGCGGGCCATGGCGAGTGGCGGTGGGGTGATATCCATCGGGCCGACTTGACGGGTGGGATAGGGCCCGCGACCTGGGTTCAGCCGCCCACGCGGCTGGCCTTTTCGATGATGACGGTCTCCTGGGGTACGTCCTGGGGGAACTGGCCCTTGGCCCCGGTGGGCAGGCCGCCGATGGCGTCAACGACCGCCATGCCCTCCGTGACCCGCCCGAAGACGGTGTATCCCCAGCCGCGGGGGGTCTTGGCGGTATGGTTCAGGAAGGCGTTATCCTTGAGATTGATGAAGAATTGGGCGGTGGCCGAGTTAGGGTCGCTGGTGCGGGCCATGGCCAGGGTGCCGCGCTCGTTCTTGAGGCCGTTGTCCGCCTCGATCGCCACCGAGGGCCGGGTGTCCTTTTGTTTCATATCCTGGCCAAAGCCACCACCCTGGATCATAAAGTCCTTGATAACGCGATGGAAGACGGTACCGTTGTAGAAGCCGCTGTCCACATAGGCGAGGAAATTCTCGACCGACTTGGGGGCCTGGTCGGGATAGAGTTCCAGGACAATGACCCCCTTGTTGGTTTGTAGGCTGACCTTGGGGTTCCCCGCCAGGGCGGTGCCCGCGAGGATGAGCGACAGCAGGGCGAGGGCAACGAGCGTGAATCTCCGCATTATGGAGCTCCTTAAAGTGCAGGGGACGGGGATAAAAGATGGCATATTACGGGTTCGGTCCCGATCGGAAAACCCCCGCATCTCATCTTCGCGGTCCCGCAAGATCACCCGAGAGGGGATTGGCGCGGTTTTCGCCCAAGGGACTGCTTTGCTACTATCCCCTGAATTCCCAAGATCCCGGTCCCAAATCCATGCTTCAGATCCATAACAGCCTGACCCGCCATAAAGCGGATTTCGTCCCCCTGGAACCCGGCAAGGTCCGCCTCTATGTGTGCGGCATGACGGTCTATGACCTCTGCCACCTGGGGCACGCACGGGTCATGGTGGTGTTCGATGTCGTCTATCGCTATCTGCGGCACCTGGGTTATGAGGTGACCTATGTGCGCAACATCACGGACATCGACGATAAAATCATCAACCGCGCCAACGAGCGCGGCGAGGCCTTTGCCGACCTGACGGCGCGCTTCATCCTGGCCATGCAGGAGGACGCCGCGGCCTTGGGCGTCCTGCCACCCACAGCGGAACCCCGGGCGACCGCCCACATCGCCGAGATCCTCGCCATGATCCAGGTCCTGATCGCCAAGGGCCATGCCTACGCGGCGGACAATGGCGATGTCTATTACGCCGTCGCCAGCTTTCCGGGCTATGGCCGCCTCTCCGGCAAGGACCCGGCGGAGTTGCGCGCCGGCAGCCGGGTGGAGCCGGACGAGGCCAAGCGCGATCCTTTGGACTTCGCCCTCTGGAAGGCCGCCAAGCCCGGCGAGCCGGCCTGGGCCTCGCCCTGGGGTCCGGGCCGGCCCGGCTGGCATATCGAATGCTCCGCCATGTCCACCTGCTGCCTGGGCAATCACTTCGACATCCATGGCGGCGGTGCCGATCTCCAGTTCCCCCACCACGAGAACGAGATCGCCCAGTCCGAGGGCGCGACCGGTGAACCCTTTGTCAACGTCTGGATGCACAACGGTTTCGTCAGGATCAACGAGGAAAAGATGTCCAAGTCCCTGGGCAACTTCTTTACCGTCCGCGAGATCCTGGCGCGCTACCGCCCCGAGGAGGTGCGCTACTTCATCCTCACCAGCCAGTACCGTAGCCCCCTCAACTATGACGAGGAGCATCTGGAGCAGGCCCGGGGGGCACTGACGCGCTTCTATACGGCCCTGCGTGGCCTGCCCAGCGCCCCGCCTGCGGGGGGCGAGGCCCTCGAGGCGCGCTTCGGGGCCGCCATGGACGATGACTTCAATACCCCCGAGGCCCTGGCCGCCCTCTTCGACCTGGCGCGGGAGATCAATCGCGCCCGGAGCGAGGACCTGGCCCTGGCCGCGGGCCTGGCTGCCCAACTTCGGGCCCTGGGCGGTGTGCTCGGTATCCTCCAGGATGATCCCGAGGCCTATCTGCGCGGCGGCCCCGGGGTGGGCGGCCTAAGCGATGCCGACATCGAGGACCTCATCCGCCGGCGCGCCGAGGCCCGCCAGGCCCGCGCCTGGGCCGAGGCCGATCGGCTGCGGGATGAAATCCAGGCGGCGGGCATCCTGCTGGAGGACGGACCGGGCGGCACCAACTGGCGGCGGGGCTGATGGCCAGGGATTAGCGGTAGATCTTCTCCCGCAGCAGGTCCTCGATTTCGATTTCGGCCGTGCCGAGCCGGTGTCCGGAGACATTGATGACATCATCGATGCGGCCCATGAGCCGGACGTAGCCGTCCTCGTCCACCCGGGCACTGTCGCCGGTGGTGTAAACACCGTGGAACTTCTTGCGTCCGGTTTCGAGATGACGGTCGAGGCAGTTGTAGGCGGCATTCAGTTCCCCGCCGTGGAACCACTGATGCTCCCCGTTGGCGAAGTCCTGCTCCAGGACCTTTTCCCACTTGCGGAACCAGGATAACTCCTCCGCCCGCTCGGCCCAGAAAGCCTCGGGATCCGCGACGCTGTCGCGATACAGGGCTTGGTAGGCCTCCAGGCGGCCAATCCGCGCCTTGGCGACAAATTCCCGTGGGGGCGGGAAGACGCGGCGTTCCGCCAGGCTGGAGGCAATCGCCGCCCGGTCGGGCATATCCTGAAGGCGATGGCGGACGAGGTTATGTCCATCCCGGCGCTCATAGTGGCAGACATCCGCCATCATCCGCACCAGCCGGATACCCAGGCAGAGATTCTCAAGCTTGGTCGGCCGACAGCTCCGGTGGGCTCAGGTCCTCCGCCTCGAAGGGATTGAAGGCCAGCCCATCATCGCTCATGGCCAGATGCAGCTCTCGCTGGTTCCCCGCTTCATGGAGACAAATCCATGGAGAAAACGTGATCCTGGCCGTCATCCCAGGCCTAGGCCAGCAAATTGATGGCCAGTTCCTTCGCCGCCAGGTTCGCGGCATAGAGGGTGCGATGATGAAGCCCATGGGCCTTGCCGAATTCCGCGAGGCCATTGGCGAGCTTTTCCAGCTCCCCAACCTGATTGAGGAGGTCCAGATGGAGGGTTTCAGCCATGTCGGTACCTCACCCTTGCGCAAGCGCATGGAGGCGCGCCGCCTGCAAGGTGTTTTCCAGCAGGCTGGCGATGGTCATGGGCCCGACACCACCGGGCACCGGCGTTATCCAGGAGGCCTGTTCGGCGACGGCGGCGAAATCCACGTCACCCACCAAGGTTCCCGCATCGGTGCGATTGATGCCCACGTCGATGACGATGGCGCCTTCCTTGACCCAGTCCCCCTGGACGAAGTGGGGGCGGCCCACGGCGGCGACCACCAGATCGGCGGCACTGATCTTGCCTGGCAGATCCCGGGTGCGACTGTGGCAGACGCTGATGGTGCAGCGGGCCGCCAGTAACTCCAACGCCATGGGCCGGCCCACGATATTCGACTGGCCGATGATGATGGCGTCCAGGCCCTCCAGCTTACGACCGGTCCGCTCCAGCAACGTCATGACGCCCTTGGGCGTACAGGGGCGCAGCAGCGGCATGCGCAGAGCCAGGCGGCCCACGTTGTAGGGATGAAAGCCGTCCACATCCTTGGTCGGCAGGATGCGTTCGATGACCTGTTCCTCATCGATGTGGCCGGGCAAGGGCAGTTGGACCAGGATGCCGTCGATGGCCTCGCGGGCGTTCAAGGCGTCGATGAGGGCCAGGAGATCCGCCTCGGGGACGTCGGCGTCCAGCAGGTGCATCTCGGAATGAAAGCCCACCTCGGCGCAGGCCGCGCTCTTGTTGCGCACATAGACCCGGGAGGCCGGATTGTCCCCGACCAGCACCACCGCCAGGCCCGGCTGGCGTCCGCCCGCCGCGACCAGGGCATTGACCTGCTCCTTCATGCCAGCGCGGATGTCCGCCGCAATGGCCTTGCCGTCGAGAATCCGGGCGCTCATGGGTATCATTCCTGGAGTGAATCAAGTAAAGAGACAAAATCATAGCATCTGGCCGGGCCATGCAAGCGGCGCGGTCCAAATTTGGCCGCTGGCCAATTGACGCAATGGGGGTATCCGCGTATTATGCCGCCTCTTCGGTTTCCGGACTATGTCCGAAAGCGGGGTATAGCGCAGCCTGGTAGCGCGCCTGCTTTGGGAGCAGGATGTCGGGGGTTCAAATCCCTCTACCCCGACCATCTTCCCAAGCGATATGAAAAGCCCCGGTAGCTCAGGCGGATAGAGCAACGGCCTTCTAAGCCGTGGGTCGGGGGTTCGAGTCCCTCCCGGGGCGCCAAACAGGTGTCCGCGAGTGGAGACGGATCTGGTCAGCTTGGAGGCAGATTTACGCTGGTGGACGTAGCTCAGTTGGTAGAGCTCAGGATTGTGGCTCCTGCGGTCGTGGGTTCGATTCCCATCGTCCACCCCAATGTGCTAGCATAATTTGACATCGGGCCGTTAGCTCAGCTGGTAGAGCAGTGGACTCTTAATCCATTGGTCGAAGGTTCGAATCCTTCACGGCCCACCAAATAAATCAAAAGCCTAGAGCGATTCCATCGAGTCGCCTAGGCTTTTTTATTTCCAATTTGGAAATAAGCGTCACCGAATAGGCACCATTTGCCGGGGTTTCCTGAGGTAGTGGCGCGCGGTTACCGCCCAGGTCGAGTGGCCGAGCTGGGTCGTTGCGTTGCCGCCCTGCGCCTCAAAAATCTTACGCATGTTTGGCGCGGAGGTCGCGGACCAAGAAGCGCTCGTGACCGGTTGCGGCCCAGGCCGGTACGGATTTCACCACCGCCCGCGCCTGGGTGACCTTCGCGCCGGGCCAGCCCACCAAGACGCTGACCATCGGCGTTAAGGGCGACACGACGCGGGAAGGCAACGAGGTCTTTTTCGTGAACCTCAAGCAGGCCACGGGCGCCAACCTGGCTGATGCCCAGGGCCAAGGGACGATCCTCAATGACGATGGCCTGGTCCTGACCCTCGCGGATGTTGCCCTGACCGAGGGCCACAGCGGCATCAAAAATGCCCTTGTTCAAGGTCAGCCTGGCGCGCGCCAGTGGCGCCGCCGTGACGGTGCAGTTCGCCACCGCCAACGGCATCACCCAGGCCGGGCGTGATTACCTCGCCACGGGCGGCGTGCTGACCTACCCGGCCGGCCAGTGGGTGCGGACGGTGAGCATAGCGGTGCGGGGGGAGCGGGTTAGGGAGGGGAATGAAACCTTCTTTGTCAACCTGATGGACCCCGCCGGGGCCACGCTGTTGGATGGACAGGGGCAGGTCGAGTAACGGACTGAAAGTCCGTATACGCGTCGACTGCACGACGCGTCGCTGAGGTCAACCCGAAACAGGCCAACCACCGACTCATGCGGCATTGGGCGGCCGATGACCAGCACCGCATGCGGGAGTGGGCCGATAAGCGGCGAGGATTAAGATTATTCACTTCCCCCGGAACCGGCGCCGAAGCTGACGACGGTGCGCGGGTCGACGGCGCGGACCATGGCCTGGCCCTCGCCGGTATCGGTTCGGATGAGATTCACGGTCAGCAGTGGCTTCGCGCCGGCGAGCTGGCTAATGCGTGTGGACAGCTCAACCGGCTCTCCGGCGCCCGGCAGGGAGAACACTTCGCCATCCAGCGTCGCGGTCACTCGGCGACAATGGGGCCCTTGGTGCCAGCATCAAAATCGTTCCAGACATCCTCGCCGACCAGACGGCGGTCGCCCTGGATCGTATAGGTGATTTTCCCGGTGCGGAACACGAGCCCGCCATCGCTGCGCTTGGCCTTGACCTTCTTGCCGTTCACCCAGACGCCCTCCTTGTTGTCGATGCGGATGGTCGCGACGGTCGCGCCGCTGGTGCTCTTGGCGACCCATTGCCCGGCGTAGGGGTTCTGCGCCTTGGCGGGCGCCTTGTTGGCAGACGCCTCGTTGACGAAGCCGGCCTTGGCGTTCTGCGCCTTGCTCTTATGAATGTCGCAGCCCTGCGCTTCGGTCACCTGGGTGCAGCCGGACCGTTCAAGTTGTTGGGCATACTTCGCATTGATCGCATGGGCGGATGTGCTGGCCAAGGCGGCGATGGCCAGGGCGACCACTAGTCTAATTTTCATGGGATTGACCTTTATTCAATGGTTGGGGTGCTTGTGCATAGCTCTAACCGCCACGCTCGCGGCCTTGCGGCGGGGACGCGGCCCGCGGCAAACGCCGACCAAGATCCCGACGGCCCTGCGGCTCTCGCCGGTGTTTGCTGTTAGGTTGCCATCGGTGATCTTGCCATTATTTAAATGGACCGGGCCGCGATTCCGCCCCGGATACCGGAGTCTTTGATGATGTTAATTCTCCAAATGATGAAAATTGAGTCCATCAGTCTGTTCGCGGCGCTTTTTCTCGTGGCTTGTCTGGCGGAGGCCGGACCCACCCTGGACGCGCCAGAGGCTTATAAGCAGGTTAAAGCAGGAACCATCACCCTGATCGACATCAGAACCCCCCAGGAGTGGCGACAAACCAGGGTCGCCGTGGGGGCAGTGCCGATCGAAATGGGCAACCCTAAGGCACCCCAGGCCTTTATCGATGCGGTTCTGGCCCAGGTTCAGGGCGATCGTAATGCGCCCATTGCCCTGATCTGCCGCACGGGTAACCGCACGACCTACATGCAGAAGGTGATGGAAGAACAGGGGTTTACCCGCGTTTATAACGTCAAGGAAGGCATGGTCGGCAGCTCGGCGGGTCCTGGCTGGATCAAACGGGGTTTACCCATAGAACCCTGTAAGCGGTGCTGAGACAGCCCCCTGGTTGCCGAGGTCCTCATCGCTAAGCGCCTGACGGCCGCTAGGAGTCTGTCCGACTTATCGGGCCTCAACCCGGGTACAATTAGGGTCGGGGTTCGCGCGGACGAGCGTGTGCAGCATGGCAGTCAA
Source organism: Chromatiaceae bacterium (assembly GCA_016714645.1). NCBI lineage: Bacteria > Pseudomonadati > Pseudomonadota > Gammaproteobacteria > Chromatiales > Chromatiaceae > Chromatiaceae bacterium. The sequence continues at coordinate 893,241 of JADKCI010000002.1, forward strand.
CTTTTTGGGGGTAGATCGGGACACGCCGGACCTGTTCCCGGCGACCGTGCAGGAGTACCTGCCCGAAGACCATCTGGCGCGGTTCGTGGTCGAGATCGTTGATCAGCTCGACCTCAGTCACCTGGTTGGCGCCTACGCCGGCACTGGCTCGCGGCCCTACCACCCGGCGATGCGGGTGGCGTTGTTGTTTTACGGCTACGCCACCGGCGTGTTCTCCAGCCGCAAGCTGGCACAGGCGACGTACGACTCGATCGCGTTTCGCTACCTCTGCGCCAACACCCACCCCGACCACCGCACCATTGCCGACTTCCGCAAACGCTTCCTCGACGAGCTGGCGGCGCTGTTCACTCAAGTGCTGCTCATCGCTCAGGCGATGGGGTTGGTCAAACTCGGCACGGTCAGTCTGGACGGCACCAAGATGAAAGCCAACGCCAGTAAGCACCAGGCGTTGAGCTGGAAGCATGCCAACCGCCTGGAGGAACAGCTCAAGGGCGAGGTCAATGAGCTGATGCGCCTCGCCGAGCAGGCCGACAACCCACCGCTGCCGGAGCAGCTCGATATCCCGCTGGAGCTGAAGCGGCGCGCGCAACGCCTGGCCGTCATCGTCACGGCTAAGGAAGAAATCGAGGCCCGTGCGCAAGCGCTTCGCGGCCGAGCAAGCCGAGTACGAGCGCAAGCTCGCCGCGCGCTAAGCGCGGGCCGAGCGCACCGGCAAGCCGCCGGGCGGCAAGCCGCCCAAGGCGCCTGAGCCGGGCCCCGGGCCCAAGGTTCAGGTCAGCCTCACCGATGTCGAGTCGCGCATCATGCCTACCGCCGGCGGCGGCTTCGAGCAGGCCTACCACGCCCAGGCCGGCGTCGATACCGAGACGCATCTGATCGTCGCGCCGCACGTCACCGATCACCCCAACGACCAGCAGGAGGTCGCCCCGGCCCTGGAGCGTCTCGCGGCCCTGCCCGAGGTCCTCGGCACGGTCGAAGCCCTGCTCGCCGACACCGGCTATCACAGCGAAGCGAACCTCAATCACGGCGCGACCGCCGGCATCGACCCCTATATCCCCCAAGGGCGCCAGCGGCACAACCCGCCCCTGGCCGAGCGGCTCGCCGACGACCCGCCCGCCCCCGAGAGTCAGATGACACCGGCCGAGGCCAATGCCCATCGGCTGCGCACCCGCGCCGGCAAGGCCCGCTACGCTCAGCGCAAGGCCACGGTCGAGACCGTCTTCTTCATCATCAAGCAGGTGCAGGGCTTCCGCCAATTCCTGCTGCGCGGCCTCGCGGCGGTGCAGGGCGAGTGGGCGTTGGTGTGTCTGGGATGGAACCTGAAGCGCCTTTTTGCGCTTAAAGGATAGGAAAAGCGGCAAGATAACTCATTGTTATGGAAAAAAGGCCCATTTTCGCGCTTGTGAGCCCCATCAAGCCTGTCATTTTTACCACAAACGGCCGCAGGCGCTGGATTCGAACCTTAAGTCGGACAGGCTCCTAGGGTGTCCCTTTGCTCGCGATTGCGACATACTCCCCCGTGAACGCCTCAGGACCGAGTCGACCGCCGGGCCCGAGCGTGGCACGGTATCTGGGCGGCCCGTCGCGCGGCGGGCCGGTGTCAGTCAGACTCACCCTGGGGAGATAAGCTCAATGGCCGCAACGCCAGCATCCGCCCAGCCCGCCGCCGTCGGACTCACCCTGGCCCAAGAGTGCCTGCTCTCCCTGCGCCTGGCCCTCGGCTGTGAACCCCGTTGCGGAACAGCCCCGGGCCGAGACCGCGACCGCTCGGTGGCCGACGAGGCCCGCGCCATGGGGGGGCTCGCCCCGGCAGGCTGAGGTACCCCCGACCCGGCCGAGCCCCTTACCATGATTGATCCAGCGACCAGCCGTTTTCAGGGTATGAACCAGCCGCATCTGACGGCGGCGCTACTGCTGGCCATGTTCACCCTGGGGGCGCTGTTCACCGGGTGGACGGTGGTGCAGGCCGACCGCGCGCTGCGCACCGACCTGCTGCAGCGGCTGCGGGTAGCGGTACAGGCGGTCAATGTTGAGCACCTCAAGCGCTCACCGGCACGCCGGCGGACCTGGAAAGCCGCGAATATCTGCGCCTCAAGGAACAACTGGCCGCCATTTGCGCCGCCAGCCCGCAATGCCGGTTTGTCTATCTGATGGGTCGCAAGGCGGAGGGTACGGTGTTTTTCTTCGTGGACAGTGAGCCGGCCGGCTCGGAGAGCTATTCCCCCCCCGGGCAGAGCTATGACGAAGTTTCGGCGGTGGCTCACCGCGTGTTCGTGGACCGGGTCGAGGCCGTCGAAGGGCCGGTCACCGACCGGTGGGGCACCTGGGTCTCGGGTTTGATCCCGATCACCGATACGGCGACGGCGCTCTCCGGCCTGGTCACCCCGGACGACGCTCAGGCCCTGGTGCGCAAGGCCGTGGCCTTCTACCGGCAGCAGGGCCGCGAGCGTTTTCTCCAGGAGGCTAACGACCCGCAGGGCGAGTTTCGCCGGAAAGCCTCTACGTCTTCGCCTACGACCAGGGCATGACCTTGCAGGCCCATCCGGTGAAACCGGAACGGGTGGGCCAGAACCTGCGCGACCAACAGGACGGGTCCGGGGGCAACTCTTTCCGCAAGGAGATACAAGACATCGCTTTGACCAAGGGCCGCGGTTGGGTCGATTACCCATACGAGAATCCGGCGACCCAGAAGATCCAGCCCAAGACCACCTATGTCGAGCGGGTGGATGATCTGATTATCTGCGCCAGGGCCTACGGGCAGCGGCGATTTGCTCGCCGTGCTGGGCATGGACATCGATGCCCGCGACTGGCAATGGGAGGTCGCCGCCAGAATAGCCCTGCCCGTGGGCTTGATGCTGATCATTTTCATCGGTGTGATGGTCGCGCTGTCGGCTACCCGGCGCGTCGCCGCCACGCCCAAGCCGGTCCTGGCGCAACCGCTGCCGCCCCTGGCGATCATGGTGGTGGTGTTGATGGCGGGGCGGGGGCGCTCCTCTGGCGCCAGCATCAGCAACAACTGACCGCGGCCATCGTCAACCGTGCCGCCGAGGTGGCCCACGATCTGCGGATTAGCCTGAACCAGCAGGCCTCCGGCCTGGCCATGGTTACCCAGCTGCTTGCCGTCAATAACGCGGTGCAGCAGGCCCTGCGCGCGGGTGATGCGGACCGCCTCCTGGCCGACTGGCAGCCCCTGTTCGAGACGCTGCACCGGGAGAACCACCTGACGCGTTTCTCCTTCTTCGCCGCCAACCGCGTCTGCCTCCTGCGGATTCACCAGCCGGAGAAACATGGCGACCGGATCGAGCGCTTCACGACGCGGGAAGCCGAACGCACCGGCAAGACCACCTCCGGCATCGAGTTGAGCCCGCTGGGCACCTTCACCCTGCGGGTGGTGCAGCCCGTCTACGCCGACGGGGCGCTGGTCGGCTATGTGGAACTGGGCAAGGAGATCGAGGACGTGCTGCAGGCGATCACCACCGAATCCGGCGCCCATCTGGGCCGTGGTGATCCGCAAGGCGCAGCTCGTCCGCCAAACCTGGGAAGAGGGTATGCGGATGCTCGGGCGGGAGGCCCACTGGGACCAACTGCCCGGGAACGTCGTGAGCTACGCCTCCCTCGGCCGCCTGCCCGAGGCCCTCGCCTCCCGGGCGGATGATGTTACCGAGGACCCGGCCCACCCAGACCAACCTGCCCGGGAGATCGCCTGCGACGGGAAGGACTGGCTGGTCTCCTCCACCCCCTTGCGGGACGCCGCCGGCACCGGGATCGGCGAGCTGCTGATCGCGCAAGACGTCGCGACCGCCGAGGCGGCCTTCGCGCGCCTCTTGACGCTGGTCGGCACGGGCGGTGCGGTGCTGCTGACGCTCTTGCTGGGCTTCATCTATGTCCTGCTGCGCCATACCGACGCGGGCATCCGCGCCCAGGAGACGGCCTTGCGCGAGACCAACCTGGATCTCGAGCAAGCCACGGCCCGGGCCAACGCAATGGCGGCGCGGGCCGAGCGGGCCAGCGCCGCCAAGAGCGAGTTCCTGGGCCATATGAGCTTATGAGATCCGGACCCTGATGAATGGCGTCATCGGCATGACCGGACTGTTGCTGGATACGGCGTTAAACGCGGAGCAGCGGCGCTACGCGGAGATTGTCCGCACCAGCGGTGAATCCCTGCTGAGCCTGATCAATGCCATCCTCGACTTCTCCAAGATTGAGGCCGGCAAGCTCGACCTGGAGAGGCTGGACTTCGATCTGTCCAATTTATTGGAAGATTTCGCCGCCCACTTGGCCTTGCGGGCTCACGAGAAGGGGCTGGAGATGCGCTGCGCCGCTGATCCGGGGGTGCCCACGCTGCTGCGCGGTGATCCGGGACGGCTGCGCCAGATCCTCAACAACCTGGCGGGTAATGCCGTCAAGTTCACCCCGGCCGGCGAGGTGGCGATCCGCGTCTCGCTGCTGGAAGAGGATGAAGCGCAGGTCGTGCTGCGCTTCTCGGTGCGCGACACGGGCATCGGCATCCCCGCCGACAAGATCGGCCTGCTCTTCGACAAGTTTAGCCAGGTGGATGCCTCGACCACGCGCCAGTACGGCGGTACCGGGCTGGGCCTGGCCATCTCCAGACAACTGGCCAGGCTGATGGGTGGCGAGGCCGGCGTCACCAGTGCGGAGGGCACCGGCTCGGAGTTCTGGTTTACCGTCCGCCTCGGCAAACAGACGGGGCCCACTTTGGCCAGTATGCCGCCCGCCGCATTGCGGGGGTGCGGGTGCTGATCGTGGAGGATAACGCCACCCACCGCAACATGCTGACCACCCGACTGACCGCGTGGGGCATGCGCCGCTGGAGGCGGCAGATGGCCCCGGCGCGCTCCAGGCCCTCAATCGGGCGCTGGACGAGCAGGACCCCTGCCAATAGCCGTGATCGACATGCAGATGCCGGGCATGGATGGCGAAAGCCTGGGCCGAATGATTCAGTCCGATCAGCGGCTGGCCGCCACCCGGATGGTGATGCTGACGTCCTGGGGCCGGCGGGAAGACGCCGGACACTGCCATGAGATCGGTTGTGCGGCCTATCTGACCAGCCGATTCGGCATCAGGAGCTCAGGTCGCGCTGGCCTGGCGCTGACGCATCACCCGGAGGTGGCGCCCACGCCACCTCCCAGCGCCACCCACCCACCGGGCGGTGAGACCTCGCACCGGTTCGCGGGCCGCAAGGCGCGCATTCTGCTGGCCGAGGACAACATCACCAACCAGATGGTGGCCTTGGGCATCCTGAAGCAAATGGGTCTGCGGGCGGATGCCGTGGCCAACGGGGCGGAAGCGCTCCAGGCCCTGGAACTGCTGCCCTATGACCTGGTGCTGATGGACGTGCAGATGCCGGTGATGGATGGGATCGAGGCCACGCAACAAATCCGGCGTGATGAATTCATCAGGTGGCAGGCTCAATGCGGCAACCTGCAGGGCGCGGCGGCCGAGGCCGGCCGGGTTCCTGCCTCCTTCACCCTGCCGATTATCGCCATGACCGCCCACGCCCTCCAGGGCGACCGTGAGCGCTGCCTGGAGGCGGGCATGAATGACTACGTGACCAAGCCGGTGGCGCGGCAGGCGCTGGCGGCAGCACTCGGCCAATGGCTGCCCCATGACACGGAGGAACGCACCCTCGTGACGGATGACGGCGGCCCCGGCAGTGATGCGGTCAGCGGCCCGGCAACCTAAGTATTCGACCGTGCCGGTATGAGGGGCCAGGGGTGGCCCGGTTCCAGTGATGTGGAGGCGATAAGCCGGAATGCGCTCATGAGGGGGCTCGGACAGGAGCTAAGTGACGACGTGCAAAATTCGGGGAGGGCCATCGCCAGTTAAGCTATTATGCCGGCATCCCTCTGATAGGTAGGCATAAGCCATGATTTTCATGGATTAATCCTCCCGCTTCATCAACCCCTTATATGTCGGGAAGCAAGCGATGCTGAAGTATTTTATGGGTATGGTTAGCCTGTTGGCGGTCAGCGGATTTTCGTTTCTGGCGGCGGATACCCAAACACCCCCTTCGCTTCAAAAGTCGTGCAAATTCGATATCGTTAAATTCTGCCCCAAGACCTTGGGGCAGAGGACAAAATCCTGGCGTGCCTCAAGGCTCTTGACAAGGATGAATTATCGCTCGATTGCCGAACCCTCCTGCAAAGCCCGGAAGAATCCTATCAGGCCTGTGAGGCCGATTTTGCAAAATTCTGCGCCAAAGTACAGCCCGGCCTAGGCCGAGTCATCGATTGCCTGGATGACCACAAGCAGAAATTGTCGAAAGGTTGCCGAAGCGTTGTGGAACTCGCGTTACAGAATCCGGGGGGAGATATCAACTGAATCATTGCTTGTGGGGTCTAGCCACCCACTGATCCTCGGTTCGTGATTTGCCGCTTTTTCGCCTTAACATCCATAATCATCTCTTTAGTAAGTCTAAATTATGTCCGCAAAACCCCTGCTTGGTCCCTGTGATTCTTATCAGCTTGAGCCCTTTGCCTATGAGTGGGCCTGGGCCATGGCGCGCGCTCAGGAGAATAACAATTGGGCACCGGAAGAGATCGCTGTCGCCCCCGATGTGGCGGACTACAAGAATCCCGCCGTGGATCCGAAGTTCAAGCACCTGTTCGAATCCGTCATGGCGCAGCTCACCACCTTCGATATCGAGCGGGGAGACGATGCGGCGGAGACCTTTTTGTCCGTTTTTCAGCCCGCCGAAATCCGCCACTTTTTCAAGCGGCTGGTCTGGGAAGAAGGCTTG